>DAIEJF010000116.1 GCA_027351005.1 Paracoccaceae bacterium
CGCATCTCCTTCTTCGTCAATGCCTCGACCAAATTTATCGCCGAACTGTGCAAGATGCGCGCGTTCGGCGAATTGTGGGACGATATCACCCGCGAACGCTACGGCGTGACCGACGCCAAGCAGCGGCTGTTCCGCTACGGCGTGCAGGTCAATTCGCTTGGGCTGACCGAGCCGCAACCTGAAAACAACGTCACCCGCATCCTGATCGAGATGCTGGCGGTGACGCTGTCGAAGAACGCCCGGGCCCGCGCGGTGCAACTGCCCGCCTGGAACGAGGCGCTGGGGCTGCCGCGGCCCTGGGACCAGCAATGGTCGCTTCGGATGCAGCAGATCCTGGCCTATGAAACCGACCTGCTGGAATATGACGACCTGTTCGACGGCAACCCCGCCGTGGCGCGCCGGGTCGAGGCGCTGAAGGACGGCGCGCGGGCCGAACTGGCGCAGATCGACGCGATGGGCGGCGCGGTGGCCGCCATCGACTACATGAAGGGCCGCCTGGTCGAAGCGAATGCCGAGCGGATCGGGCGGATCGAGGCGGGTGAAACCGTGGTTGTGGGCGTGAACCGCTGGGCCGAGGGGGCGGCGAGCCCGTTGACCGCGGGGGATGGCGCAATCATGGTCGTCGATGCCACGGCCGAGGCCGACCAGATTGCCCGCCTGTCGGCCTGGCGCGCCGCGCGCGACCCGGCCGTGGTCGCGGCGGCACTGGCCGCGCTGCGGACGGCGGCGATCAGCGGCGCCAACATCATGCCGACCTCGATCGCCGCGGCGAAGGCGGGCGCCACCACGGGCGAATGGGCGGCCGAGATGCGCGCGGCCTTCGGCGAATACCGCGCGCCCACGGGCGTCTCCCGCGCCCCCTCGAACCGGACCGAGGGGCTGGAGCCGATCCGCGAGGCGGTCGACCGGGTATCCGCCCGGCTTGGGCGGCGGCTGACGTTCCTGATGGGCAAGCCGGGGCTTGACGGCCATTCCAACGGCGCCGAGCAGATCGCCGCGCGGGCCCGCGACTGCGGGATGGCGATCCGCTACGATGGCATCCGCCTGACCCCGGCCGAAATCGTGGCGCAGGCGGCCGAGACCGAGGCGCATGTGGTGGGCCTGTCGATCCTGTCGGGCAGCCACCTTCCCCTGATCGTCGAGGTGATGGAGCGGATGCGCGCGGCGGGGCTGTCGCATGTCCCCGTCGTCGTGGGTGGGATCATCCCCGACGACGACGCGGCGCGGCTGAAGGCGCTGGGGGTCGCGGCGGTCTACACGCCCAAGGATTTCGAACTGAACCGGATCATGCTGGACATCGTCGGGCTGGCCGGGGCCGAGCGGGCCGCGGCCTGAGGCGACACGGCAGGGCGCGCGGCTTGCGGCAGATCAAGGCGCATCGCGCCGCCCCCGCCTAGACTGCGCCCATCCGACCGAAGGAGGCGCAAATGCTCGACCGGCTGAAGACGATGATGGACCACATGCGCGACCACCGCGAGATCGAGCGGATGGACGCGCGCGAACTGGGCGAACTGGGCCTGAGCCGCGGCCAGTTGCACGAAATCGTGGACACGCCCGAAAAGGTGGCCGCACGGATGGCCGCAATGGCGCTGCGTCACGGGATCACGACCGAGGATCTGGAAAGCTACCGGCAGGATTATGTGGACCTGCTGCACACCTGCGCGCATTGCAGCGAAACCGACGCCTGCCGCCGGTTCCTGAACGACACGGCTGCCCCCGCCGAGGCCGCAACCTTCTGCCCGAACCACGCCGAATACACGACACTGGTCGGCCAGCCGACCTGACCCGCAGGGGCACTTTCCCGCGTGAAACCGGCCGCGCTTCGCCCTAACGTCGGCCTGCGACACAAGGGAGACCCTGATGACCGTTCATATCGGTGCCAAGCCCGGCGACATCGCCGAAACCGTCCTGTTGCCGGGCGACCCCTACCGCGCCCGCTGGGCGGCCGAGCGGTTTCTGGAGAACCCCCGCCTTGTCAACGAGGTGCGCGGGATGCTGGGCTATACCGGCACCTGGAACGGGCATCGGGTGACGATCCACGGCACCGGCATGGGAATGCCGTCGCTGTCGATCTACGTCAACGAACTGATCCGCGACTATGGCGCGAAGACGTTGATCCGCATCGGTTCGGCCGGGGGGATGCAGCCGCAGGTGAAGGTGCGTGACGTGGTGCTGGCGATGACGGCCAGCACGCTGTCCACCCCCTCGCGCGGGATCTTCCGCGAGGTGAACTTTGCCCCCGCGGCCGATTTCGGCCTGCTGGCCGCGGCCCATGCGGCGGCGGTGGCGCGGGGCGTGCCGATCCATGCGGGCGGCATCTATTCGTCGGACGTGTTCTATGACGAACGGCCCGATCTGAACGAACAGATGCAGCGCCACGGCATTCTCTGCGTCGAGATGGAGACGGCCGAGCTTTACACTCTGGCCGCCCGTCATGGCGCGCGGGCGCTGGCGGTCCTGACCATTTCCGACCATCTGCTGACGCATGAGGCCCTGCCCTCGGATCAGCGCGAGCGCAGCTTCGGCGACATGGTTGAAATTGCGCTCACTGCCGCTTTCGCCTGAACGGGGTTGACCTTGCCCGCCCGGAAGGGTTCGGTGCCGCACGTTCAGGCGGCAGCGAAGGAGACGGCGATGAAGCAACGGAAACTCGGGGCGGGCGGCCCCATGGTCTCGGCCATCGGGCTGGGCTGCATGAGCTTTGCGGGCTTTTTCGGCGCGGCCGAGGATGCCACCTCGCTGATGTGCCTTGATGCCGCATGGGACGCGGGCATCACCTTCCTCGACACCTCGAACATCTACGGCATGGGTCGGTCGGAACGGGTGATCGGCGAATGGCTGAAGACCCGCGGCCATCGACCGGTGATCGCCACCAAGGCCGGGATCATCCCCGCGCCCGAACGCCGGTTCGACAATTCCGAAGGCCACCTGCGGGCCGAGCTGGAAGGCTCGATGAAACGGCTGGGGGTGGATCATGTGGATCTGTTCTACATCCACCGTCGCGAACAGGCCCGCCCGGTCGAAGAGGTCGTGGGCACGCTGGTGAAGCTGATCGAGGAAGGCAAGATCGGCGGCTATGGGCTGTCGGAGGTCTCGCCCGCCACCCTGCGGCGCGCCCATGCGGTACATCCCTGCACGGCGGTGCAGAACGAATACTCGCTCTGGAGCCGCCAGCCGGAACTGGGGATGCTTCAGGCCTGCGCTGATCTGGGCGTGGCCTTCATCCCCTTCTCGCCGCTGGGCCGGGGCGTGTTCGGCGAAGTGTTCCCCGAGCCCTCGACGATGGCCGAAACCGACTTCCGCAGCCGGGTGCCGCGCTTCATCGAACCGAACTGGAGCCACAACAAGCGAGCCATCGACGGGTTCAAGGCCTTCGCCCGCGCCCGCGGCTGGAGCGTGGCGGGCGCCGCGCTGGCCTGGGTGCTGGACCGGGGCGACCACCTGATTCCGATCCCCGGCACCCGCACCGCCCTGCACCTGGCGGAATGGGCCGATGCCGATACCATCACACTGACCGACGACGACCGCGCCGAAATCGCGCGGCTGCTGCCTGCAGGCTTTGCGCATGGCGACCGCTACAACGACACCCAGATCATCGGGGTCGAACGCTACTGCTGAGGCTGGACAGCCCCCGCCCCCGCCCTAGCTTCGGGCGGGAAAGGGTGGGCGAATGGAACGGGTTCTTGTGGTGGGTGCCTCGGGCGGGATCGGTGCGGCGCTTTGCGCGGCGCTGACGGCGCGGGGCGCCGCGGTCACGGCGCTGTCGCGCGCCGCCGACGGGCTTGACGTGACGGTGGAAGAGACGGTGGCGCGCGCGCTGGCCGCGCTGCCGTCTGGCGCCTTCGACGGGGTGATCGTCGCGACCGGCGCGCTGACGATCGAGGGGCGAGGGCCGGAAAAATCGCTGCGGGCGCTCGATCTTGGGGCGCTGTCGGCCCAGTTCGCGCTGAACGCGGCAGGCCCGGCGCTGGTCCTGAAACATGCGCTGCGGCTGATGCCACGCGACCGGCGGGCGGTGTTCGCGGCGCTGTCGGCACGGGTCGGCTCGATCGGCGACAACGGGCTGGGCGGCTGGTATGGCTATCGCGCCGCAAAGGCCGCGCTGAACCAGCTGATCCACACCGCCGCAATCGAGGTCGCGCGCACCCACCGGGAGGCGGTCTGCGCGCTGATCCATCCGGGAACGGTCGAGACCGCACTGGGCCCCGCCTATCGCGCGGGGCACCCGGCGGTGCCCCCCGCAACCGCGGCCACGAACATCCTGCGCGTGCTGGATGGCCTGACCCCGGCCGACAGCGGCGGCTTCTTCGACTGGGCCGGGGCGCGCGTGCCATGGTAGCGCCGCGGCTCGTTCTGGTGCTGGGCGACCAGTTGACGCCCGGCGCCGGGGCGCTGGCGCTGGCCGACCGCGACCGCGACGTGGTGGTGATGGCCGAGGTCACGGCAGAGGCCGAGGCCGTACCGCATCACCCGCAGAAGATCGCCTTTCTCTTCGCCGCGATGCGGAAGTTCGCCGCCGCTCTGACAGCCGAGGGCTGGCAGGTGCGCTACAGTCGGCTCGACGATCCGGCCAACACCCAGAGCATCCCTGGCGAACTGTTGCGGCGGGCTGCGGAACTGGGCGCGCGCGAGGGCATCGCCACCCGTCCGGGCGACTGGCGGCTGCTGGCCGCGCTGGAATCCTGCGCGCTGCCGCTGCACCTGGTCGAGGATGACCGTTTCTTCTGCTCGACCGCCGCCTTCGACGCCTGGGCTGCCGACCGCAAGGCGCTGCGGATGGAGTATTTCTACCGCGAGATGCGGCGCCGCACGGGCTATCTGATGGAGGGGGCCGCACCCGCGGGCGGGCGCTGGAACTATGATGCCGAAAACCGCAAGCCCGCGGCGGCCGACCTTTTTCGCACATCCCAGCCCCGCTTTGCCCCTGATGCCACCACGCAAGAGGTTCTGGATCTTGTCGCCCGCCGGTTTCCCGCCCATTTCGGCACGCTCGACGGCTTTGGCTGGGCCACCGACCGCACCGGGGCGCTGGCGGCGCTGGATCACTTCATCGCCCATGCCCTGCCCGATTTCGGCGCCTATCAGGATGCGATGCTGGCGGGCGATCCGTTCCTGCATCACGCGCTGCTGTCCCCCTATCTCAATGCGGGGCTCCTGACGCCGAAAGAGGTCTGCGACCGCGCCGAGGCCGCCTGGCGCGCGGGGCTGGTGCCGCTGAACTCGGCCGAGGGGTTCATCCGACAGATCCTTGGCTGGCGGGAATTCGTGCGCGGGCTTTACCTGCGCGAGGGCCCCGGCTACCTGACGCGGAACGCGCTGGGGCACGGCCGACGCCTGCCCCCCGCCTATTGGGGCGGCGAGACCCGGATGGCCTGCGTCAGGGCCGTGGTGGCGCAGACGGGGCGGCTGGCCTATGCCCATCACATCCAGCGACTGATGGTGACGGGCAATTTCGCACTGCTGGCCGGGATCGACCCGGCCGAGGTGCATGGATGGTATCTGGCCGTCTACGTCGATGCGCTGGAATGGGTCGAGACGCCGAACACGCTTGGCATGTCGCAGTTTGCGGACGGGGGCGTGCTGGCCTCGAAACCCTATGTCAGCTCGGGCGCCTATATCGACCGGATGTCCGACTACTGCGGCGGCTGCCGCTACCGGGTGGCCGACCGCGCGGGGCCCGATGCCTGCCCGTTCAACCTGCTCTACTGGCACTTCCTGACGCGCCATCGCGCGCGCTTCGGGACCAACCCGCGGATGGCGCCGATGTATCGCACGTGGGACCGGATGGACGAAGGCCACCGGGCCCGCGTCCTTGAGGGGGCAGAGCGGTTCCTGGCCCGGCTTGACGCGGGCGAGCCGGTCTAGCCTCAGTTCCCCACCGGGGCGGTGGCTGTGCCGCTGTCGGCCGGTGGCGTGCTGCCCGCATCGGTGGCCGGCGCGGCCCCGCTGCCGTTCAGCGCGCCGTTGTCCCACTCGCCGCTCTGGGTCTGGCCGTTGGAATAGCGCATGGTCCCCTGGCCCTGCCGGTGGCCCTGCGCGAACATGCCGTCATAGACATCGCCATTGGGGTAGGTCGCGACCCCCTTGCCCTCGATCTGGCCGGCCTTCCAGTCACCGCTGTACTTGAAGCCGTCGGGCATGGTGATCTCGCCCTGCCCCTCGCGCTGGCCTGCAACGAACTGGCCCTTGTAGACGGTGCCGTCAGGATAGGTGGCGGTGCCCTGCCCGTCGCGCTGGCCGTCCTTCCAGTCGCCCTCGTACTTGTAGCCGTCGGGATAGGTCATGGTGCCCTGCCCGTCGTTCTTGGCGGCCTTGAACCCGCCGGTGTAGGTGATGCCGTTGGCGTAATGCGCGGTGCCCTGGCCGTCGATGACCCCGGCCTTCCAGTTTCCTTCGTAGGTCGAGCCGTCGGGATAGGTGATCTTTCCCGTGCCGTCGGCCAGATCGGCGTGGAAGCTGCCGACATAGACCGAGCCATCGGGATAGGTCACCTGCCCCTGCCCCTCGATCCGGCCGTCCTTCCAGTCGCCGGTGTAGACATAGCCGTCATGGCCCTTGAAGGTGCCCTTGCCCTCGCGCTTGTCGGCGACGAAATCGCCCTCGTAGACATCGCCGTTCTTGTAGGTAACCGTGCCATGACCCTGCCGCTGGCCGTTCACCAGCGTACCGTCGAACACGTCGCCGTTCGGCTGGGTCAGCTTGCCGGTGCCGTTGATCTGCCCGTCCTTCCACTGGCCGACGTAGGTCAACCCGTCGGTCATGGTCAGGGTGCCGTTGCCCTCGCGCTGGCCGTTCAGCAGATCGCCCTCGTAGACGGTGCCGTTGGGGTAGGTGATCCGGCCCTTGCCGGTCTTCACGCCCTTCTGCCAGTCGCCGTCGTAGATGTAGCCGTCGGGGCTTTCCATCTTGCCCTTGCCGTCCTGCACCCCGTTCACGAAGCTGCCGGTATAGGTCATGCCGTTGGCGTAGTGCTCGGTGCCCTGCCCTGTGATCTGGCCCGCCACCCAGTCGCCCTCGTAGGTCGAGCCGTCGGCGAAGGTGATCTTGCCCTTGCCGTCGGGCTTGCCCGCGGTGAAGTGACCCTCGTAGATCGCGCCATTGGGGAAATGTGCGCTGCCCTGTCCCTGAATCTCGCCCGCCACCCAGTCGCCGGAATAGACATAGCCGTTGGGCAGCTTGTAGGTGCCCTTGCCGTCCTGCTTGCCGTCCTTGAAGGTCCCGGAATAGACGCCGCCGTCATCGTACTGCTTGGTGATGACCTGATCCGCAGCCTGCGCAAGGCCCGTGGTTGCGGCCAGCGCCAGCGCGCCCGCCAGACCCGCTGCGCGCGTGATCGCCCTCGTCCATCCCGCCACAGCCGGGCCCCCTGCCTCTGTTTACACCCGCCCCGCACAGGGCGCGACGCGAAGGTAAAGGACACCCCCGGGCCTGACAAGCGTTTCGCCATGATGCGGCTTTCCCTCGGCGCCCAACCTGCTAGAACCTGACCCGACCGAGGACGAGGCCCATGACCGACCGTTTCCGCCTGACGCTGGCGCAACTGAACCCGACCGTTGGTGCCATCGACGCCAATGCCGAGAGCGCCTTCGCCGCCTGGCAGAAGGGCCGCGCCGCCGGGGCCGGTCTTGTCGCCCTGCCCGAGATGTTCCTCACCGGCTACCAGCCGCAGGACCTGGTGATGAAGCCCGCCTTCGCCAATCACGCGATGGCGGCGGTGGATCTCTTGGCCGCGCGCTGCGCCGATGGCCCCGCACTGGGGATCGGCGCGCCCTATGCCGAGGGCGGGCGGCTTTACAACGCCTATTACATCCTGCAGGCGGGCCAGCGCGTCGCGGTGATCCTGAAGCATCATCGCCCGAACGACAGCGTGTTCGACGAGGTCCGCCTTTACGCCCGGGGCCCGGTCAGCGGCCCGTTCCGCCTGGGCCCGCTGCGCATCGGCACCCCGATCTGCGAGGATGCCTGGCACCCGGACGTGACAGAGACACTGGCCGAGACCGGGGCCGAGGTGATCTTCGTCCCCAACGGCTCGCCCTATTTCCGCGGCCGGTTCGAGGACCGGATGCAGGTCATGGTGTCGCGCGTCGTCGAAACCGGGCTGCCGCTCGTCTACCTGAACATGGTGGGCGGGCAGGATGACCAGGTGTTCGACGGCGGGTCCTTCGCGCTCAATCCCGGCGGGCAGCTTGCCATGCTGGCCCCGGTCTTCGAGGAAGGGATCTATCACCTCGACCTGACACAGGACGCCCAGGGCTGGCGGGTGGACGAGGCGCCCCGCGCCACCCATCCCGACGACTGGGAACAGGACTACCGCGCGATGGTCCTGTCGCTTGCGGACTACCTGAAGAAAAGCGGGTTTTCGAAGGTCGTTCTGGGCCTGTCGGGCGGGGTCGACTCGGCCCTGGTTGCCACCATCGCCGCCGATGCACTGGGGCCGCAAAACGTGCATTGCGTCATGCTGCCCTCGGCCTTCACCTCGCCCGCCTCGCTTGAGGATGCCGCGGCGGTGGCGACCCGGCTGGGGTGCCGACTGGACACCGTGCCGATCGGCGGGCCGCAGGCCGCGGTAACCGAGGCGCTGGGGCCGCTGTTCGCAGGCACCACCCCCGGCATCACCGAAGAAAATATCCAGAGCCGCCTGCGCGGCCTGCTGCTGATGGCGCTGTCGAACAAGTTCGGCGCGATGCTGCTGACCACCGGCAACAAGTCGGAAATGGCGGTGGGCTACTGCACGATCTACGGCGACATGAACGGCGGCTACAACCCGATCAAGGATCTCTACAAGACCCGGGTGTTCGAGACCTGCCGCTGGCGCAACGCCAATCACCGCCCCTGGATGCAGGGCCCGGCGGGCGAGGTGATCCCGCCACGCGTGATCGACAAGCCGCCCAGCGCGGAACTGCGCGAAAACCAGAAGGACGAAGACAGCCTTCCCCCCTACCCGGTGCTGGACGCGATCCTTGAAGGGCTTGTGGAACGCGATGCCTCGGTGGCCGATCTCGTGGCACAGGGCTTTGACCATGCCACGGTCAAGCGGGTGGAGCATCTGCTGTATCTCTCGGAATACAAGCGCTTCCAATCGGCGCCCGGCACCCGGCTGACAGCGAAGGCCTTCTGGCTGGACCGCCGCTATCCGATCGTCAACCGCTGGCGCGATCCCACCTGATCGCCACCTCTGCACACATGCACAGGGGGCGCGCGCGGGCAGGGAATGCGGGCGGACGCAAGAGCGCATATCTCTGGGTCAGTCCAACCCATGGAGGCCCCGATGAGCACCGTGAAGCTCGCGATCCTGTTCTATTCGACCTACGGCACCAACCACCAGATGGCGGAAATCGCCGCCGCCGCCGCGCGTGAGGCCGGCGCCGAGGTGCGCGTGCTGCGCATCGCCGAAACCGCCCCCGAGGCCGTGGTGAACAGCCAGGACGCCTGGAAGGCCCAGGTCGAGAAATCCTCGGCCGTCCCGGCCGCCACGCCCGAGGACATGGAGTGGGCCAACGCCTACCTCTTCAGCGCGCCGACCCGTTTCGGCCAGGCGCCCAGCCAGCTGCGCGCCTTCATCGACACGCTTGGCGGTGCCTGGTTCCAGGGCAAGCTGGCCAACAAGCCGGTCAGCGCCATGACCAGCGCGCAGAACCCCCACGGCGGGCAAGAGGCGACGCTTCTTGGCCTTTACACCACCTTCCTGCACTGGGGTTCGGTGATTGTCGCGCCGGGCTATACCGATGCCTCGATCTTCGCCGCGGGCGGCAACCCCTACGGCTACAGCCACACCCAGGGCGCGCCGCTCGACGACAAGGCGGAGGCCGCGATCGCACACCAGGCCAAGCGGCTGGTCGGCATGGCCGCCAAGCTCGCCTGATTCCGGGCAGGGGGCGCGCGCTGCGCCCCCTATTCCCACCAGCGGTCGATGGCCGCGATCTGCGCATCCGACCAGCCGAAGTGATGCGCCACTTCATGCACCACCACATTGGCGACCAGATCGCCAAGGCTCACGTCGCCCCGCCCGATCCATTCGTCCAGGATGGCGCGGCGATACAGCCAGACGGTATCGGGCTGCTGCGGCTGGTCCATCACCGATTTCTCGGTCAGCGGAATGCCGTCATAAAGCCCGGTCAGTTCGAACGGGTCTTCGATCTCCATCGCCTCCAGCACCTCGTCAGGCGCCAGATCCACCACGCGCAGAACCAGCGCCGCCGCACCGGGGCGGAACTGCGGCGGCAACGCATCGAGCGCGGCCCGCGCCAGCGTCTCGATCACCTCGGCATCGGGGGCGGGCACATCGGCCCAGCCGGTCGGGTCTTCGGTCATCGCATGGCTCCCTCCTGCCCCCGATATGGACAAAACGGGCCTGTTGTGAAAGAGCGGGGCCAACAGGAGTTGCCTCATGACCGTCACCCGCTTCGCTCCCTCGCCGACCGGCTACATCCATGTCGGGAACCTGCGCACCGCGCTGATGAACTACCTGATCGCGCGCAAGTCGGGCGGCACCTTCATCCTGCGCCTCGACGATACCGACCGCGAACGCTCGAAGCAGGAATATGCCGACGGGATCATGGCGGATCTCGAATGGCTGGGCCTGACCTGGGACCGGCTGGAGAAGCAGTCGCTGCGGATGGACCGCTATGCCGAGGCGGCCGATGAACTGCGCGCCGCGGGCCGCTTCTACGAATGCTTCGAGACGCCGACGGAACTGGACCTGAAGCGCAAGAAACTGCTGAACATGGGCAAGCCGCCGGTCTACGACCGCGCCTCGCTGAAGCTGGACGCGGAAGAGAAGGCGAAGATGCGCGCCGAAGGGCGCGAGGGCTACTGGCGCTTCCTGCTCGACCAGAGCCGGATCGAATGGGCAGACGGCATCCTCGGCCCGATCTCGGTCGACGCGGCCTCGGTCTCCGATCCCGTGCTGATCCGCGCCGACGGGCAGGTGCTTTACACCTTCGCCTCGTCGGTCGACGACATCGACATGGGGGTCACCCATATCGTGCGCGGCGCCGACCATGTGACGAACACCGCCACCCAGATCCAGATCATGCAGGCCCTGGGCGGCACGCCCCCCGCCTTCGCGCACCATTCGCTCCTGACCGGCGCCAAGGGCGAGGAACTGTCCAAGCGCCTCGGCACGCTCAGCCTGCGCGACCTGCGCGCGGAAGGAATCGAGCCGATGGCGCTGCTGTCGCTGATGGCGCGGCTCGGCTCGTCAAAGCCGGTGGAACTGGCGACCTCGATGCAGGACCTGATCGACGGGTTCGACATCGGCAGCTTCGGCGCCGCCCCCACCAAGTTCGACGCCGAGGATCTGAAGCCGCTGACCCGCGCGCATGTGCAGGCCCTCCCCTTCGCCGCGATGCAGGACCGCATCGCCGCCCTGGGCGTGCCGGCCGATCTGGCCGAACGCTTCTGGGCCGTGGCCAAGGCCAATATCGACACCCGCGACGGCATCGCCGCCTGGTGGACGCTGTTCCGCGACGGCGCCACCCCGGTCATCGCCCCCGAGGATGCCGACTTCGTGGCCACCGCGCTGGCACTGCTGCCCGCCCGCCCCTGGGGGCCGGACACCTGGGGCCTGTGGACCGCCGCGGTGAAAGAGGCGACGGGGCGAAAGGGCCGCGGCCTCTTCATGCCGCTCCGCCGCGCCCTGACCGGGCAGGACCACGGGCCGGAAATGGCCGATCTGATGCCGCTCCTGCAGACGGTGCGGGCACCGCGCTGACGGCCGCATTTTCGGTCCGCAAATATCCCGGGGGTGAGGCGCGGCACGCGCCGAGGGGGCAGCGCCCCCTTCCCTGTCCATCTGCCAGTCGTCGCCCAGGCCGCCAGATCCGTCGCATCCGTCGCATCCCCCTTGCCAGCCCGCGGCCAAGCCGCTAAGCCTGCCTGCGTCAGGATCGGGAGAATCCGGCGGGGTGCAAACCCGGAGCCGGTGCCGAAGGAGCAACCGCCCCGGTAAACTCTCAGGCGCACGAACCGTTCTGACACAGAACTCTGGAGAGACCCCCGACCCGATCGGGGGCGCCGAAGGGATAACGATCTCAGGCGGAAGGACAGAGGGGGCATCGGAGGCGCAGGGGCAACCCTGCCGGAACGATGCCGGGCTATGCAGCTACCGGCGAGAAGGGAGGGCGGCATGGCCGACCTGAAGCGTCTGGGTCTGCATGACCTGCATCTGGCCCTGGGCGGCAAGATGGTGCCCTTTGCGGGCTATGAAATGCCCGTGCAATACCCGCTGGGCGTGATGAAGGAACACCTTCACACCCGCGCCGCGGCCGGGTTGTTCGATGTCAGCCACATGGGGCAGGTGATCGTCGCACCGAAGGACGGGCGGATCGAAACCGCTGCGCTGGCGCTGGAACGGCTGATCCCCGTCGACGTGCTGGGCCTTGCCCCCGGTCGGCAGCGCTATGGCTTCTTCACCGATGCCACGGGCGGCATTCTCGATGACCTGATGGTGACGAACCGGGGCGACCACCTCTATGTCGTCGTCAACGCCGCCTGCAAGGAGGCGGATCTGGCCCATATGCAGGCCGCAATGCCCGACTGCGATGTGGGCATGGTGGGCGGCCGCGCACTTCTGGCCCTTCAGGGGCCCGAGGCGGCCGCGGTCCTGTCGCGCCTGATCCCCGATGCGGGCGATTTCGCCTTCATGGACCACGGCATCCGGCCCTGGCAGGGGGTGGACCTGTGGATCTCGCGCTCGGGATACACGGGCGAGGATGGCTACGAGATCTCGGTCCCCGATCTCGCGGCGCGGGCCTTCGCGGACCGTCTGCTGGCCGATCCGGCGGTGCAGCCCATCGGCCTTGGCGCGCGCGACTCGCTGCGGCTCGAGGCCGGGCTCTGCCTTTACGGACATGACATCGACACCACCACCTCGCCGGTCGAAGGCGCGCTGACCTGGGCGATGCAGAAGGCCCGCCGCACCGGCGGCGCCCGCGCGGGCGGCTTTCCGGGGGCCGAGCGCATCCTACGCGAACTGGCCGAAGGGGCCACCCGCAGCCGCGTGGGCCTGCGCCCCGAGGGCCGCGCGCCGATGCGCGAGGGCACCCTGCTGTTCGCCACCGTCGAGGGCGGCGACCCCGTCGGCCGGATCACCTCGGGCGGGTTCGGGCCCAGCCTCGATGCGCCGATCGCCATGGGCTATCTGCCCAGCCCGCTTTGCGTCCGGGGCACCACGGTATACGGTGACGTGCGGGGCAAACGGCTGCCCGCCACCGTGACCGCCCTGCCATTCCGGCCTGCCACCTACAAACGCTGACGAGGACATCAGATGAAATACACCCAAGAACACGAATGGCTGCGGGTCGATGGCGACCTGGTCGTGGTCGGCATCACCGCCTATGCGGCCGAACAGCTTGGCGATGTGGTGTTCGTGGAACTGCCCGAGATCGAAACCCAGGTCGCCCAGGGCGACGAGGTGGTCGTGATCGAAAGCGTCAAGGCGGCCTCCGACATCCTTGCCCCGGTCGAAGGCGAGATCGTCGAGGTCAACGCCAAGCTCTCCGACACCCCCGGCCTCGTGAACGAGGACCCGCTGGGCGACGGCTGGATGTTCAAGATGAAGGTCGATGACCTCGCCGCGCTCGACGAGTTCATGGACGAAGACGAATACAACGACATGATCGCGTGAGGCTGCGATGACCTTTACCCCGACCGACTACAATCCCTACGATTTCGCCAATCGCCGCCATATCGGCCCGTCGCCCAGCGAGATGGCGGAGATGCTGCAGGCGGTCGGGGTGGCCTCGCTTGACGAGCTGATCGCCCAGACCGTCCCGGCGTCCATCCGCCAGAAGGGCTCGCTGGGCTGGGCGCCGCTGGCCGAACACGAACTGCTGGCCCGGATGCGCGAGGTCGCGGCCAAGAACCGGGTGATGACCAGTCTGATCGGGCAGGGCTACTACGGCACCGTCACCCCGCCCGCGATCCAGCGCAACATCCTGGAAAACCCGGCCTGGTACACCGCCTACACCCCCTACCAGCCCGAAATCGCGCAGGGCAGGCTGGAGGCGCTGCTGAACTTCCAGACCATGGTGGCCGACCTGACCGGTCTGCCCGTGGCCAATGCCTCGCTGCTTGACGAGGCGACCGCCGCCGCCGAGGCGGTGACCATGGCGCATCGCGTGGCCAAGTCGAAGGCCACGGCCTTCTTCGTCGATCACGGCTGCCACCCGCAGACCATCGCCGTCATCCGCACCCGCGCCGAACCGCTGGGCATCGCGGTCGAGGTGGGCGCCCCCGAGACGATGGAGGCAGGCCGCTATTTCGGCGCCCTCTTCCAGTATCCGGGCACCTACGGCCATGTGACCGACTTCACCCCCCAGATCGCCGCGCTGCATGCCGCCAAGGCGGTGGCCGTGGTGGCCACCGACCTGCTGGCGCTGTGCCTGCTGAAGGAACCCGGCGCGATGGGTGCCGACATCGCCATTGGCTCGGCCCAGCGGTTCGGCGTGCCGATGGGCTACGGCGGGCCGCATGCGGCGTTCATGTCCTGCAAGGACGAGTTCAAGCGGCAGATGCCGGGCCGGATCGTGGGCGTGTCGGTCGATGCGCGCGGCGGGCGGGCCTACCGGCTGTCGCTGCAGACCCGCGAACAGCATATCCGGCGGGAAAAGGCGACCTCGAACGTCTGCACCGCGCAGGCGCTTCTGGCGGTGATGGCCAGCTTCTACGCGGTGTTTCACGGGCCGCTTGGCCTGCGCGCGATCGCAGAGCGGGTGCATTTCCTGACCAACCGGCTGGCCCGGGCACTGAAGGCCGCGGGGGCGACGGTGTCGCCGAAGGCATTCTTCGATACGATCACGGTCGAGGTGGGCGTGGGTCAGGCGGGCATCCTTGCCGCCGCCCGGCAAGAGGGGCTGAACTTCCGCAAGATCGGCACCGACCGGGTGGGGATCAGCCTGGACGAGACCTCGGACGAAAAGGTGCTGGTGCGGGTCCTGCGCGCCTTCGGCATCGACGGTGTTCCCCCGCATCGGGCCAAGCTTGGCTTTCCCGAAGACCTGCTGCGGACGTCGGACTATCTGAGCCACCCGGTGTTCCACATGAACCGGGCCGAATCCGAGATGATGCGCTACATGCGCCGCCTGTCGGACCGCGACCTTGCACTGGACAGGGCGATGATCCCGCTGGGGTCCTGCACCGTGAAGCTGAACGCCGCGGCCGAGATGATGCCGATCACCTGGCCCGAGTTCTGCGCACTGCACCCCTTCGCGCCGCGCGATCAGGCGCAGGGCTACGCCGAGGTCATCAACGACCTCTCGGCCAAGCTCTGCGAGATCACGGGCTATGACGCGTTCTCGTTGCAGCCGAATTCCGGCGCGCAGGGCGAATATGCGGGGCTGATGACGATCCGCGCCTATCACCGCGCCCGCGGCGAGGGGCACCGCAACATCTGCCTGATCCCGGTCTCGGCCCATGGCACAAACCCGGCATCGGCCGCGATGGCGGGGATGGAGATCGTGGTGGTGAAAAGCCGCGAGAACGGCGACATCGACCTTGACGACTTCCGCGCTAAGGCCGAGGCCGCGGGGGGCAATCTTGCCGCCTGCATGATCACCTACCCCTCGACCCACGGCGTGTTCGAGGAAACCGTGCGCGAGGTCTGCAAGATCACGCATGACCACGGCGGGCAGGTCTATATCGACGGCGCAAACATGAATGCGATGGTGGGTCTGGCCAAGCCGGGCGAGATCGGCAGCGACGTGAGCCACCTGAACCTGCACAAGACCTTCGCCATCCCGCATGGCGGCGGGGGCCCCGGCATGGGGCCGATCGGGGTCAAGGCGCATCTGGCGCCCTACCTGCCCTCGGACCCCGAAACGGGCGACACGGGCGCCGTTTCGGCGGCCCCCTACGGCTCGGCCTCGATCCTGCTGATCAGCTGGGCCTACTGCCTGATGATGGGCGGGCCGGGCCTGACGCAGGCGACAAAGGTGGCGATCCTGAATGCCAACTACATCGCAGCCCGGCTGAAGGGCGCGTATGAGGTGCTGTTCATGGGCAGCGGCGGCCGGGTTGCGCATGAATGCATCCTCGATACCCGCCCCTTCGCCGACACCGCGCAGGTAACCGTGGACGACATCGCCAAGCGGCTGATCGACAACGGCTTCCACGCGCCGACGATGAGCTGGCCGGTGGCCGGCACACTGATGGTGGAACCCACGGAAAGCGAGACCAAGGCCGAGCTTGACCGCTTCATCACCGCGATGCTGGCGATCCGGGCGGAAATCGCCGCGATCGAGCGCGGCGACATGCAGGCCGAGAACAACCCGCTGAAGAACGCGCCCCATACGGTGGAAGACCTGGTGGCAGAGTGGAACCGCCCCTACCCGCGCGAACAGGGCTGCTTCCCTCCCGCCAGCTTCCGGGTGGACAAGTACTGGCCGCCGGTGGGCCGGGTCGACAACGTCTATGGCGACCGCAACCTGATCTGCATCTGCCCGCCGGTTGAGGCCTACGCCGAAGCCGCCGAGTGATCGGGCCGCTGGCCGCCGATGGCCTCTGTCACCTCATCGGCGGCCGCGCGCACCTGCGCGCCGATCCGCACCGCATCCTCCAGCGAGATGCGGAAGGCCGGGCCTGACACCGACAGGCCCGCGACGGCCTCGCCGAACCCGTTGAACACGGGGGCGGCCACACAGCGCATTCCGGGCGCCTTTTCCTGATCGTCCACCGCGTAGCCGCGTTCGCGCGTGCGGGCGAGGTCGCGCATCAGCGCCGCTTCGGACGTCAGCGAGAGGGGGGTGAAGCCTTGCAGCCCCTGCCGCGCGATCACCCCTTTCACCCGCGTCTCGGGCATCCAGGCCATCAGCGCCTTGCCGATCCCCGAGACATGCATGGGCGACAGCGTGCCAGGTGGAAAGAAGGCGCGGATCGCCTCGTGGGTTTCCACCTGCGCCAGGAACAGCACCTGATCCTGGCTTTCGACACCAAGGTTGGCGGTTTCCCCCGTCGCCCGCATCAGGGCCTGCATCGGCCCCCGCGCGCGCTCGGCCACCTTGGTGCGGCGCAGGAAGGCGGTGCCGATGCGAAACGTGCCCGCGCCCACATGCCAAAGCTGGCCCGGCTCCTCCATCTCGACCATGTCATGCCCCTGAAGGGTGGTCAGGACCCGGTAAACGGTGGCCGGCGCCTGCCCGCTTGTGGCGGCCAGTTCCGAAAGCGTGAGCCCCGGACGTTCGGACAAGAGCCGCAACAGGCCCATCGCCCGATCCAGCGATTGCACGGTGTTCTGTTCGGTCTTGTCGTTGAACGCCTTGGGGCGGCCACGCGGGCGGGGGTCCGGCATCCGTTTCCTCAAATATTGAAAAGCGATTTCGTTGGGTGAAAAACACAATATACCATTCAGACAAGGTGTTTAGTGGCATCATGCGATTTCTGAAAAAATATTTCGAAAAAATTGCGGCCGCGGCACATCGGCTCTAACCTGATCTTGTCAAGCGGGAGGAGACGCCATGACCAGCCAGAACCCGGTTTTCATCCCCGGCCCCACCAACATCCCCGAGGTGATCCGCAAGGCCTGCGACATGGGCACGATCGACCACCGCTCGCCCGCCTTCGCGCGCATCTTCCGCCCCGCCGTCGACGGCGTGAAGGCCGTGCTGCGCACCACGGCAGGCGAGGTGATCCTGTTCCCCGCCACGGGCACCGGCGGCTGGGAGGCGGCGGTCAGCAACACCCTGTCGCCCGGCGACACGGTGCTGGCAGCACGCTTCGGCATGTTCAGCCACCGCTGGATCGACCTCTGCCAGCGCCAAGGCTTGACGGTTCAGGTGATCGAGACGCCCTGGGGCCAGGGCGCGCCGCTGGCGGCGATCGAAGCGGCGCTGAAGGCCGATACCGGCCACCGGATCAAGGCGGTCCTGGCCACCCACAACGAGACCGCCACCGGCGTGCGCTCCGACATCGCGGGCATCCGCCGGGCGATGGACGCGGCGGGGCATCCCGCGCTCTTGTTCGTCGACGGGGTGTCCTCGATCGGCTCGATGCCGTTCGAGATGGATGGCTGGGGCGTGGACATTGCCGTGACCGGAAGCCAGAAGGGTTTCATGCTGCCTGCGGGGCTGGCCATCCTTGGCCTCAGCCCCAGGGCGCTGGCGGCGATGGAGACCGCGAAACTGCCGCGCACCTACTTCGATTTCGCCGACATGCGCCGCAGCTATGCCGCGGGCGGTTATCCCTATACCCCCGCCGTCGGGCTGCTGAACGGGCTGGCAACCAGCGTGCAGATGCTGCTGGACGAGGGGCTGGACACCGTTTTCGCTCGCCACCACCGCATCGCCGAGGGCATCCGCCGCGCCGTCTTCGCCTGGGGGATGCGGCCCTATGCGGCCTCGCCCGATCTTTACTCCGACACGGTGACCGCCGTGAGCGTGCCCGAGGGCTGCAACGGCACCGATCTGGTGAAACTGGCGGCCTCGAAATACGATGTGGCCTTTGGCGTGGGGCTGGGCGAGGTGGCGGGCAAGGTCTTCCGCATCGGCCATCTGGGCATGCTGACGGATGTGATGGCCCTGGCAGGTCTTGCCGCCGCCGAAATGTGCATGGCCGATCTCGGCTGGCCGGTCACGCTGGGATCGGGTGTGGCCGCCGCGCAGGACTATTACCGCAACGCGAACACGGAGGCGGCACGCGCCGCGGCCTGAGATGAACGATATGGCTCCTCTCTACATCCCCACCTTCGGCGACGTGCTGGCCGCGCATGAGCGGATCGCCCCCCATATCCACCGCACGCCGGTGCTGACCTCGCGCTACCTGAATGCGCTGACCGGGGCCGAGCTGTTCTTCAAGTGCGAGAACTTCCAGAAAGCGGGGGCCTTCAAGGCCCGCGGCGCATCGAACGCGGTCTTCGGGCTGACCGAGGCGCAGGCCGCGCGGGGCGTGGCGACCCACAGTTCGGGCAACCACGGGCTGTCGCTGTCCTATGCGGCGGGGCGGCGGGGCATTCCCTGCACCGTCGTGATGCCGCGCACCGCGCCGCAGGCCAAGAAGGACGCGGTGAAGGGCTATGGCGGCCGCGTGGTGGAATGCGACCCCTCGACCTCGAGCCGGGAGGCGGTCTTCGCCGAGGTGCTGAAGGAGACGGGTGCCGAATTCGTGCACCCCTACAACGATCCCCGCGTGATCGCAGGCCAGGCCACCTGCTCGCGCGAGTTGCTGGAGCAGGTCGGGGAACTGGATGCCGTGGTCGCCCCGATCGGCGGCGGCGGCATGATCTCGGGCACCTGCCTGACGCTGTCGACGCTGGCGCCGGGGGTCGAGATCTACGCCGCCGAGCCGAAGAATGCCGATGACGCCGCGCGCAGCTTCCGCGCCGGGCACATCATCGCCGACGACGCCCCCGAGACGGTGGCCGACGGGCTGAAGGTGCCGCTGAAGGAACTGACGTGGCATTTCGTCAAGAGCTACGTCGAGGATATCCTGACCGCCGAGGAAGACGAGATCGTCGAGGCGATGAAACTGACCTGGAAGCGGATGAAGATCGTCATCGAACCGTCCTGCGCGGTGCCGCTGGCGACCATCCTGAAGAACCGCGACCGCTTCGCCGGCAAGCGCGTCGGCGTTGTCATCACCGGCGGGAACGTCGATCTGGACAAGCTGCCCTGGATGTAAGGAGGGGACCATGAACGCGATTACCTTCAACGGCCTGGAAGTGGGCTACGACATTCCGGCCGCCCCCGGCATGGCCGAGGCCGAGGTGCAGACGCCCTGCCTGATCGTCGATCTCGACGCGCTGGACCGCAACATCGCCAAGATGCAGGGGCTGGCCAACCAGATGGGCGTGCGGCTGCGCGTGCACGGCAAGATGCACAAGTCGGCCGACATCGCGCTGATGCAGCTCGCGGCGGGGGCCTGCGGCATCTGCTGCCAGAAGGTCTCGGAAGCCGAGGCCTTTGCCCGCGCCGGGGTCAAGGACGTGCTGGTGTCGAACCAGGTCCGCGACCCGGCCAAGATCGACCGGCTGGCCCGCCTGCCCCGCCTGGCGCGCACCATCGTCTGCGTGGACGATCCGACCAATGTGGCCGATCTGTCGGCGGCCGCCCAGCGCCACGGCACCACGCTGGAATGCCTGGTCGAGATCGACTGCGGCGCGGGGCGCTGCGGGGTGAATTCGACGGCGGCCGTTGTGGCCCTCGCCAAGGCCATTGCCGCGGCGCCGGGGCTGACGTTCAGCGGCATCCAGGCCTATCAGGGTGCGATGCAGCACATGCAGGACTGGGCCGACCGCAAGGCCAAGATCGACATCGCCGTGGCGATGGTGAAGGACGCGGTGACCGCGCTGGCCGCCGAGGGGCTGGGCTGCGCCATCGTCGGCGGTGGCGGGACCGGCAGCTACGGGTTCGAAGGCAGCTCGGGCGTCTACAACGAACTGCAATGCGGCAGCTACGCCTTCATGGATGCCGATTACGGGCGCATCCATGACAAGGACGGCAAGCGGATCGACGAGACGGAATTCGAGCACGCGCTGTTCCTCTTCACCCAGGTGATGAGCCACACCAAGGCCGACCGCGCGGTCTGCGACGCCGGGCTGAAGGCGCAATCGGTCGACAGCGGGCTGCCGGTGGTGTTCGGGCGGACGGATGTGAAATACATCAAGTGCTCGGACGAACATGGGGTGATCGAAGACCCCGCAGGGGTGCTGAAGCCCGGCGACAAGCTGCGCCTGGTGCCGGGCCACTGCGACCCCACCTGCAACGTGCACGACTGGTATGTGGGCGTCCGGGCGGGCCGGGTGGAACGCCTGATCCCGGTGACCGCGCGGGGGATGGGGCTCTAGCGCGCCGCGGGGGCGGGCCGGGCCGGGGGCTCTGCCCCCGGACCCCCGGGATATTTGAGGACCGAAAATGAGGGGAGCGGCGCGATGCTGATCGTACCGGAGCGCGAGATTGCCGGGCTGGTGTCGGAGGCCGACGCCTATGATGCGGTAGAGGCGGTCTTCGCCGCCATGGCGCGCGGAGAGGCGGTGAACTTTCCCGTGGTGCGCGAGGCGATCGGCCATGCCGATGCGCTTTACGGTTTCAAGGGCGGGTTCGACCGCGCCGGGCTGGCGCTGGGCCTGAAGGCGGGCGGCTACTGGCCGGGGAACATGGGCCGCGGGCTGACCAACCACCAGTCGACTGTCTTCCTCTTCGATGCCGATACCGGTCAGGCGAGCGCCATGGTGGGCGGCAACCTGCTGACCGCGCTGCGCACCGCCGCCGCGGCGGCGGTTTCGGTGCGCCATCTCGCGCGGCCGGATGCGAAGGTGCTGGGCATGGTCGGTGCGGGTCACCAGTCGGCCTTCCAGATGCGGGCGATGGCACGCGCCCATGGCTTCGAGCGGGTGGTGGGCTGGAACCTGCACCCCGAGATGCTGGGCAGGCTTGCGGATACCGCGGCCGCGCTGGGGCTGCCGTTCCGGGCGGTGAGCCTGGAGGAGCTGGGCGCCGAGGCGGATGTGATCGTCACCATCACCTCGAGCTTCGCGCCGACGCTGCTCAACGCGCATGTGCGGCCGGGCACGCACCTGGCCTGCATGGGCACCGACACCCGCGGCAAGCAGGAGGTGGAGGCGGCGCTTCTGGCGCGCGCCCGCGTCTTCTGCGACGAGCGGGCGCAATCGGTCAGCATCGGCGAAGCGCAGCATGCGGTGGCGGCGGGGCTGCTGGCACCGGAGGCGATCACCGAGATCGGCGCGGTCGTCGCGGGGCTGGCACCGGGGCGGCAAAGCGCCGAGGAGATCACGCTGTTCGACGGCACCGGGGTGGCGTTGCAGGATCTGGCCGTGGCGGCAAGGGCCGTGGCGCGGGCGCGGGACCGCGGTCTGGCGATCGAGGTCGCGCTTTAGCGGCAGCGGTCCCTTGCGCAGGACGGCAGCGGGCGGCAGGGTGCCGCCCGTTGGCGCTTCGCGGAGGCAGGGATGGCAGTACGGGTCTTCATCAACGGTTTTGGCCGGATCGGGCGCACGGTGCTGCGTGCCTGGGCGCAGGGCGCGGGGCCGGGGGTGGAAATCGTCGGCATCAACGATATCGCCCCGCCGGAAAGCTGCGCCTATCTGTTCGAATATGACAGCGTCTTCGGGCCCTGGCGGGGGCAGGTCGCGCTGGAGGGTGGCGCGCTGGTGGTGGATGGCCGCCGCCTGCCCCTGCACCGGGCGCCCGACCTGTCGGCGCTGGATCTGGCAGGGGTGGATGTGGTGATGGAATGCACGGGCCGCGCCGACAGCGACGAGGTTGCCCGCCGCGGCCTGCGGGCGGGGGCGGGTGCGGTGCTGATCTCGGGCCCGTCGAAGGCGGCCGAGGCGGTGGTGGTGCTGGGCGCCAATGACGCCATGCTGGCCGGTGCGCTGGCGGCGGGGCAGCGGGTGATCTCCAACGCGTCCTGCACCACCAACGCGCTGGCGCCACTGGCACGGCTGATCGAGGCGCACTGGGGGATCGAGACGGGGTACATGACCACGATCCACTGCTACACGGGCAGCCAGCCCACTGTGGATGCGGCGGGCCCCGACATGGTGCGCAGCCGCGCCGCCGCGCTGTCGATGGTGCCCACCACGACCTCGGCCCAGCGGCTGCTGGACACGGTGCTGCCGGGCATCGCCGGGCGGATCAAGGGGTCTGCCGTGCGGGTGCCGGTGGCCAGCGTTTCGGCCGTGGACCTCTGCGTGATGACCCGGGCGCCGGTGACGGCCGAGGCGGTGAACGCCGCGCTGGCGGCCGCGGGCGGGGTGATCGGCTGGACGGACCGGCCGCTGGTATCAAGCGACCTGCGCGCGCGGCCCGAAAGCATCGTGATGGCGCTGCCGGAAACCACGGTGACGCCGGGCGGCCTGCTGCGCGTCTTCGGCTGGTACGACAACGAGTGGGGGTTTTCGAACCGGATGCTCGATGTGGCCGCGCAGATGGGCGGCCGGTAGGCGGAAGGGCGGATCGGGAGCATTCCGACCCGCCCCGGCGTTCGCCCCGGCGTTCGGGGGCGCGGCCTCAGGCCTCGGCCACCTCGGCCGCCGCGCGCGCATCATCAAGCGAGCCTCGCGCACCGTTGAAGAAGGCATTCAGCCCGACCGCCGAGACCGCGGCCATCAGGATGCCGGATTCCACCAGCGGGTGGATCGCGGCGGGCATCCACTGGTCGAAGTTCGGCGCGATCATCGGGATCATGCCGAAGCCCAGGGAGACCGCCACGATGAACAGGTTGTGGCGGTTGTGGTGAAAATCCACCCGGGCCAGGATGCGGATGCCGGTGGCGGCGACCATCCCGAACATCACGAGCCCCGCCCCGCCCAGCACCGAGCTGGGCAGCGAGGCGACCAGCGCCCCCATCTTGGGGATCACCCCCAGTACCAGCATTATCGCCCCGGCGGTCACGGTGACGAAGCGCGAGCGCACCCCCGTGACCCCTACCAGCCCCACGTTCTGCGAGAACGAGGTATAGGGGAAGGTGTTGAAGAGCCCGCCGATCAGCGTGCCAAGCCCGTCGGCCCGGAGCCCGGCGGCCAGCCGCGGCTGGCCGACCTGTGCGTCGGTCATGTCGGCCAGTGCCAGGAACATGCCGGTCGACTCGATCATGGTGATCAGCATCACCAGAACCATCGTCAGGATCGGCACAAGCTGGAACACCGGCGCGCCGAAGTGGAAGGGGATGACCGGTGCAAACCAGGGCGCCGAGCCGACCAGCGCGAAGCCCATCTTGCCCGCCAGCGTGGCAAGGATCGCCCCCACCACGATGCCCATCAGCACGGCGATATTGGCAAGAAACCCGCGCGCGTGGCGGGCAAAGAGCATCACCACGACCAGCACCACCGCCGAGATCGCAAGGTTTGTGCCATCGGCATAGGCCGGGTTCGGCACCGAGGGCGCAAGCGTCAGCCCTGCCGGAACGGGTGGCACCCCGCCCTGCCCCGCAAGGGCCCCCACCTGTTTCAGCCAGTCGGCCTGGGCAGGGTCGACGAGCTTCGGCGCCGTCGGGCCGAAGGGCTGGCCGAAGATCCACCAGATGCCGATCTGCATCAGGGTGATGCCGATCACCGTGATGACCGTTCCGGTGACGACCGAGGGGAAGAACCGCAGCAGCCGGCTGGCCATCGGGGCGATCAGCATCCCGATCACCCCCGCGGCCATGATCGAGCCGAAGATGATCCGCGCACCATCCGCGCCGGGGTGCGGTATGGCGATGGCGATCATCGGCCCCACGGAGGCGAAGGTGACCCCCATCATCACCGGCAGACGGATGCCGAACCAGCGGCCGAGCCCGAAAGACTGGATCATCGACACGATCCCGCAGGCGAAGAGGTCAGCCGAGATCAGATAGGCCACATCGGCCTGCGACAGCTTCAGTGCGCCGCCGATGATGTAGGGCACGGCAATGGCCCCCGCATACATCACCAGCACATGTTGCAGACCAAGGGCGAGGAGCTTGCCCGGCGGCAGCACCTCATCGACGGGATGGGGTTTGATGGTCATGTCTCTTCCCTAAGGTTTCGTGAAGGCAGGCCTTATGGTTCGGCGCCCGCGCCGTTGGCCCTGCGGTGCGGGGCATGGGGTTCAGGCCGTGACCGTCCAGGGTTCGGTGAACCAGTGTTCCTCGAGGTTCGGCGTGGGGCCGATGCGATCGACCACGGCGAAGAGCCCGGGGGCATGCAGCGGGGTCAGCACGCCGTGCCAGGTATTGCGGTGCAGGTTGATGCCCTGACCGGGGGCGGTGAGGAAGGCGCGGGGGCGGCCCGGCGTGCCCGCCTCGTCCGGCGCCACGATGACAAGGAACGGGTGTTCCGTCATCGGCAGGAAGGCCTGGCTGCCCTCGGGGTGGCGTTCGACAAGATCGAGCCGGTAGGGCAGCGCGCGCGGTTCGGCTTTGAAAACACTGATCCCGGCCCGCCCGCCGGGGCCGAAATCCAGCCGCGCACGGTCGTGCCAGCGGCCGCAAAGGCCCTGGTTGATGAGCCTGTCATGCGGCCCGGCGGCCTCCAGCACGTCGCCGAAGGGGGCGAAGGCGGCGGCGGTCAACGGTTCGAGGTGGAGCGTGCGGGTCATCTGGCGCAACCGGGGGCGCTGCCCCCGGACCCCCGGGATATTTGCGGACCGAAAATGAGGAGCGCGGCGATCATTTGAGCGGCCCGAAGGCGCCGGGCCCCCGCAGGCGGGCGTGGCGGTTCACGTCCTTGTAGAGCAGATAGCGGAACCGGCCCGGCCCGGCGGCATAGCAGGCCTGCGGGCAATAGGCGCGCAGCCACATGAAATCGCCGGCCTCGACTTCGACCCAGTCCTGGTTCAGCTTGTAGACCGCCTTGCCCTCGAGAACGTAGAGCCCGTGTTCCATCACATGGGTTTCCTCGAACGGGATCACCCCGCCCGGCTGGAAGGTAACCACGTTCACATGCATGTCGTGGCGCAGGTCGCCGGGGTCGACGAAACGGGTGGTGGCCCAGCGCCCTTCCGTGTCGGGCATGGCGATCGGCGCCACCTCGGCATCCGAGGTCACGAATGCCTCGGGCATCGGCACGCCCGCAGCCGGTTCGTAGAGCTTGCGCACCCAGTGGAAGCGGGCGACATGGGGGCCCCCGTTCTTCAGCCTCCAGTCGCAGCCCGGCGGGATATAGGCATAGCCCCCCGCCGACAGTTCGTATTCCTGCCCGTCGAGCGAGAGCCAGATCTCGCCCTCGGTCACGAACAGGACCGATTGCGCGCCGGGTTCGTTGTCGGGCGTGTCCGAGCCGCCGCCGGGGCCGACCTCCATCACATATTGGCTGAAGGTTTCGGAAAAGCCCGACATCGGACGGGCGATCAGCCAGAGCCGGGTGTGGCTCCAGCCCGGCAGGGCGCTGGTCACGATATCGGAAAAGACGCCCTTCGGGATAAAGGCATAGGCCTCGGTGAACACGGCGCGGCCGGTCATCAGGCTGGTCTGGGGCGGCAGGCCGCCCTTGGGGGCGTAATATTGGCTCACAGCATCTCTCTCAGGCGGAGTTCGGCGATACGTTCGACCTGCGCGCAGGCCGTGGCGAATTCGGTGGCCCGGTCATTGGCCAGGCGGCGGCGGAAGGCGTCGAGGATCGTGGCCTTGGTGTTGTCGCGCACCGCGATGATGAAGGGGAAGCCGAACTTTGCCACATAGTCGGCATTGAGCTGCTGGAACGCGGCGCGTTCGGCATCGGTCAGCGCGTCGAGCCCGGCGCTGGCCTGTTCGGCCGTGCTGGCCTCGGTCAGCCGCCTGGCCTGGGCCAGCTTGCCCGCAAGGTCGGGGTGCGCGGTCAGCACGCCCAGCCGTTCGGCCTCGGTGGCCGTGCGGAACATCCGTGCCAGCGCCGAATGGACACCCACTGCGGTGTCATGCGCGGGCCCCAGTTCCAGCGCCCAGGCGCGCTCTGCGATCCAGGGCGAATGTTCGAAGACCCCGCCGAAACGTTCGACGAAGCGCGCCTTCGTCATCCGGCTCGGGCGCTCGAACCGCTTGGGCGGATGGGTGGCGGCCCAGTGGCGGGCCACGTCGATCCGGCGGGGGAACCACACGCCTTCATGTGCCTGCGCGTAATCGAGGAAGCGTTTCAGCCCCGCGATCTTGCCCGGCCGACCGATCAGACGGCAGTGCAGGCCGACAGACATCATCTTGGCCGCGCCCGCCTGCCCTTCGGCATAGAGCGTGTCGAAGGCGTCCTTGAGGTACTGGAAGAACTGCTGCCCCTCGATGTAGCCCGGCGCGGTGGCAAAGCGCATGTCGTTGGCTTCGAGCGTGTAGGGGATGATGAGCTGGTCGCGGTCCCCGACCTCGAGCCAGTAGGGCAGGTCGTCATCATAGGTGTCGGAGATATAGGCAAAGCCGCCCTCCTCGGCCACGAGGCGGACGGTATTGGCCGAGCAGCGCCCCGTGTACCAGCCCTGCGGGCGTTCGCCCACGACTTCGGTATGCAGCCGGATCGCCTCGGCGATGGCGGCGCGTTCGACCTCTTCGGGCATGTCTCTGTGCTCGACCCATTTCAGGCCGTGGCTGGCGATTTCCCAGCCCGCAGCCTTCATCGCGGCCACCTGTTCGGGGCTGCGGGCCAGCGCGGTGGCCACGCCGTAGATCGTGACCGGGATGCCCATGCCGGTGAACAGCCGGTGCAGCCGCCAGAACCCGGCACGGGCGCCGTATTCGTAGATCGATTCCATGTTCCAGTGCCGCATGCCCGGCCACATCGCGGCGCCCGCGATGTCGGACAGGAACGCCTCGGAGGCCGCATCGCCGTGCAGGACGCAGTTCTCGCCGCCCTCCTCGTAGTTCAGCACCAGTTGCACCGCGACCTTGGCGCCACCGGGCCAGCGGGCATCCGGCGCATTCGGGCCATAGCCCTGCATGTTGCGGGGGTAGCGGGTCATCGGGGCCTCCTCCTTCGCTCTCATTCTCTTGTAGGGCAGAGAATTGGATCAGGTTTTCAAATTTTTCCTGAAAGACCTGTTCCGGCGATCTCCTGTCGCCTTGTGCCACCGATTTTGGCAGGGTGGCGCGAAAGCAGGACGAGGGAGCCCCCGATGAGCGGATTTCTGACCACCCATGTGCTCGACACCGCGCGCGGCCTGCCCGCGGCGGGGCTGCGGATCGACCTTTACCGGCTGGAGGGCGAGGCCCGCGTTCATCTGCATTCCACGGTGACGAACCACGACGGACGGACGGATGCCCCGATCCTGCCCGCCGGACAGTTCGCGACCGGGGTTTACGAGCTGGTGTTCCACGCGGGCGCCTATCTCGATGCCACCGGCACCCCGCCCGAAGCGCCGCGGTTCCTGAACGTGATCCCGATCCGCTTCGGCATTTCCGACGCCGCCAGCCACTACCATGTGCCGCTGCTGCTGTCGCCGTTCGGCTATTCGACCTATCGGGGCAGTTAAGCCGCCTCGATCGGGCGCTCGCCGGTCACCGCGGCCTTGCAGCGGGCGACCATGAAATCGAGGAACAGGCGGATCTTGGGGTCCTTCAGCCGCCTGTGTTGGGTCAGACAGGACAATTGAACCGGCAGCGGCGGGCTGGCTTGGGCCACCGGGACCAGCCGCCCCTCGCGCAGGTGGTCGGCCACCTCGAAGGCGGGTTTCAGCACGATGCCGCGGCCATCCAGCGCCCAGGCGGTCAGCACGTCACCATCATCCGATTCGAAGGGCCCCGAAATCTCGAACCGCCGCGGCCCATCGGGGGTCATCAGGGTCCACTGAAATTCCTTGGCCCCCGGAAAGCGCAGGTTCAGGCAATCGTGCCGATCGCGCACCAGCGCCTCGCCATCCAGCGGCATGCCGCGCCGGGCCACATAGGCGGGCGAGGCACACAGAAGCCGCGGGCAATCGGCGATCACCCGCACCTTCAGCGTGCTGTCATCCAGAATGCCAAGGTGGAAGGCCACGTCCAGCCCCTCGGCTGTCACGTCGATCGAGCGATCCGACAGGCGCAGACGGACATCGATCAGTGGATAGGCATCCTTGAAGGCGGGCACCTGCGGCGCGATCAGTCGGCGGCCGATGCCCAGGGGCGCCGCCACGAAGATGGTGCCGCGGGGGTTCTGCGTGGCGTCGATCACCGCGGCCTCGGCCTCGTCGATCGCCTCGAGCACCTTGCGCGCCCCGTCATAGAAAAGGCGACCGTTCTCGGTGGGTTGCAGTGACCGGGTGGTACGGTTGAACAGCCGCACGCCCAGATGCTTTTCCAGTTCCGATACCCGTGCCGAGGCGACGGCGGGCGAGGTGCGCTGATCGCGCGCCGCCGCACTCATGCTGCCCAATTCGTAGACACGCACGAACATCTTGATGTTGTTGACGTAGGACACCGCGATTTTCCGGCCACGATTGAAAGTGCTCTGTCATTTGCAGAATTAACAAAAAGGTGGCCGCGGGTATAGCGTCTCGGTGTCAGCACGGAGGACCGAGGATGTACGACTGGGCGGTGATCGCCGAATGGCTGCAGTTTGCAGCACGCTGGACGCATGTGATCACGGCCATCGCCTGGATCGGATCGTCGTTCTACTTCATCGCGCTGGATCTGGGCCTGCACCGCGACCGCAACCTGGAAAGCGGTGCCGATGGCGAGGAATGGCAGGTGCACGGCGGGGGCTTCTACCACATCCAGAAATATCTGGTGGCCCCGGAAAAGATGCCGGGCGACCTGATCTGGTTCAAATGGGAAAGCTACGCCACATGGCTGTCCGGCTTCACCATGATGATTCTGGTCTACTATTTCGGGGCGCATTTCTTCCTGATCGACCCCGCGGTGATGCCGCTGAAGGTCTGGCAGGCGATCGCGATCTCGGTGGGTTCGCTGGCGCTGGGCTGGCTGCTCTATGACCGGATCTGCAAGAGCCGCTTCGGCGATGACAACACGCGACTGATGATCGGGCTTTACATCATCCTGGTGGCGATGGCCTGGGGCTATACCCATGTCTTTTCGGGGCGCGCGGCGCTGCTGCATCTGGGCGCCTTCACCGCCACGATCATGTCGGCCAACGTGTTCTTCATCATCATCCCGAACCAGAAGATCGTCGTGGCAGACCTGATCGCGGGCCGCACGCCAGACCCGAAATACGGCAAGATCGCCAAGCAGCGCAGCACCCACAACAACTACCTGACGCTGCCGGTGCTGTTCCTGATGCTGTCGAACCACTACCCGCTTGCGTTCGCCACGAAATACAACTGGGTCATCGCCAGCCTCGTGTTCCTGATGGGCGTCACGATCCGGCACTACTTCAACACGCGCCATTCGCGCAAAGGCAACCCGACCTGGACCTGGCTGGTCACCGCGCTGATCTTCCTGCTGATCGCCTGGCTCTCGACCGCGCCGATGTTCGCTGCGAACCAGCAGACCGGCGACATCACCCCCTCGCCCGCCGACGCGCGCTTCGCCCAGGCGGCGGGGTTCGAGGATGTGGTGCAGATCGTGCAGGGTCGCTGTTCCATGTGCCACGCGCAGGACCCCTCGTACGAAGGGATCCTGTGGTCGCCGAAGGGCGTGCGGCTGGAAACCCCGAACGAGATCGCACATGAGGCCGAACGCATCTACATTCAGGCGGGGGTGACCCATGCGATGCCGCCCGTCAACCTGAGCTTCATCGAGCCGGAAGAGCGTGCCAAGATCGTGGCCTGGTATCGGGCCGCGACGCGCGGGAACAGCTGAGGCATCCGACGCGCAACAAAATTGCGCTGCGGATGCACAAGACATCTCGCTTATGCCGCATCGCCATGCTACCTCCGCCCCGAATGGACAGGAGGACAGGACGATGGACGCGCGCGAACGGCCCTGGCGGTCGGTGCTCTATATCCCCGCATCGAAGGAACGTGCGCTGGACAAGGCCCGGGCGCTGCCGGTGGACGCGATCATCTTCGACCTGGAAGACGCCGTGGCCGTGGACGAAAAGGCCGCCGCCCGACAGACACTGGCCGCCGCGCTTGCCGAGGGCGGCTTTGGACGGCGCGCGAAGATCGTCCGCATCAACGGCTTCGATACGCCCTGGGGGCGCGATGACGCCGCGGCCGTTGCGCACATGGCGGCCGATGCCGTTCTGATCCCCAAGGTGTCGTCTGCCGCGGATGTCGAGGCCGTGGCGCAGGTCGTGCCCGGCCTGCCGCTCTGGGCAATGATGGAAACCCCGCGCGGCGTGCTGAACGCCGCCGAGATCGCCGCGCATCCGCGGATGCAGGGCTTCGTGCTGGGCACCAACGACCTGGCGAAAGACCTGGGCAGCCGCTTCCGCCCCGACCGCCTGCCGATGCTGGCGGGGCTGGGCCTGTGCCTGCTGGCCGCGCGGGCGGCGGGGCTTGTCTGCATCGACGGCGTCTACAACGCCTTCAAGGATGACGCGGGCCTGGCCGCCGAATGCGCGCAGGGACGCGACATGGGGTTTGACGGCAAGACGCTGATCCACCCCGCCCAGATCGAGATCGCCAACGCCGCCTTCGCCCCCACCGAGGCCGAAGTCGACCTTGCGCGCCGCCAGATCGCCGCCTTCGCGGCCGCCGAGGCCGAGGGGCGCGGGGTCGCCGTTGTGGATGGACGGATCGTGGAAAACCTCCATATCGTCACAGCGCGGCAGACGCTGGCCAGAATGGCCGCGATCGCCGCCCTGTAAGGAGCGAACGATGACACTTCTGATCCTTGGCGTGGTGCTCTGGTATGCCTCGCATCTGTTCAAGCGGCTGGCGCCGGGGCCGCGGGCCACGATGGGGAATGCGGGCAGGGGCGTGATGACGGTGCTGTCGCTGGCGGGGCTGGTGCTGATGGTGATCGGCTATCGCGCGGTCCCCAACATGCCCAACCTGATTCCCCTGCCCGGCAACGGCCACCTGAACAACACGCTGATGCTGATCGCGGTGGTCGTGTTCGGCGCGGGCATGTCGAAAGGCTGGCTCTGGACGAAGATCCGCCATCCGATGCTGTGGGGCACGCTGTTGTGGGCGCTGGCCCACCTGTCGGTGCGCAATGATGCCGCCTCGATCGTGCTGTTCGGCGGCATGGGGCTTTGGGCCATCCTGTCGATGGCGCTCATCAACCGTGCGGGCCCCTGGGCGCGCCCGGCCTCGGGCGGGATCAAGCGGGATGGCGTGTTGGTGGTGATCGCGCTGGTCATGTACGGGCTGATTACCGGCATCCACATGATGTTCGGCTACAATCCCTTCATGGGAAATTATGTCTAGGGAACCGGCATGAAGACCAACGCGGGCCGCTTCTTCGAGGATTACCGGCTGGGCGAGGTGATCGCCCACGCTGTTCCGCGCACCGTATCGGGGGGCGAGCGCGCGCTTTACCACGCGCTCTATCCGGCACGCGGGGCGCTGTATTCCTCGGATGAATTCGCCCGCGCCTGTGGCCTGCCCGCGGCGCCGGTGGATGACCTGGTGGCGTTCCACCTGGTCTTCGGCAAGACGGTGCCCGACATCAGCCTGAACGCGGTGGCGAACCTCGGCTATGCCGAGGGGCGCTGGCTGCGCCCGGTCTGGCCGGGCGACACGCTGCGGGCGACATCCGAGGTGATCGGGCTGAAGGAAACCTCCAGCGGCACATCGGGCGTGGTCTGGGTGCGCACCACAGGGCTGAACCAGCACGACGTGCCGGTGCTGGACTATGTGCGCTGGGTGATGGTGAAGAAGCGTGGCACCGGCCCCGCGCCAGAGGCCTGCGTGCCGACGCTGGCCAAGGCCGTGGACCCCGCGGCGCTGGTGATCCCCGAGGGGCTGCATTTCGACGGTTACGATTTCAGCCTTGCCGGCGAACCCCACCGCTGGGGCGATTATGCCCCGGGCGAAAGGATCGACCATGTGGACGGCGTGACGGTGGAAGAGGCCGAGCACATGTTGGCCACGCGGCTCTGGCAGAACACGGCAAAGGTGCATTTCGATGCCACCCAGCGCCAGGATGGGCGGCGGTTGATCTACGGCGGCCATGTCATCAGCCTGGCGCGCACGCTGAGCTTCAACGGGCTGGCCAATGCGCAGATGATCGTGGCCTTGAACGGCGGCACCCACGCCAACCCCTGCTTTGCCGGTGACACGGTGCGGGCCTGGTCCGAGGTGCTGGACAAGGCGGAAACCGCGGTGCCCAGCGTGGGGGCGATCCGGCTGCGGCTGGTGGCGGTGAAACAGGGCGCAGAACCCTTTGCGAGAACCGACGAAACCGGCAAATACCGGCCCGAGGTGCTGCTGGATCTGGACTACTGGGCCTTGATGCCGCGCTGAGGCGCTCCGGAACGAATTCCGTGATCACAGGCGTAAAATTCGTGATCACATCCCCGATTTTTTCTGCATGCGCACGGTAAAATCATCTGACCACCGCACCTCTGGGCGTGACTCGGGCGGAAAAACCGCTATTGATCTTGCCCAACGACGGCCCTGCCCTGCCCCATGTGGCCACGGCCGACGACCAGGAGGGAACCGACATGGCAGAGAAAAAGCCGATCGACCGGCCGCTTTCACCCTTCATGATTGGCCCGTACTACCGCCCGCAGTTGACCTCGGTCACCTCGATCCTGACCCGGATCACCGGAAATGCGCTGATCGTGGCGGCGGTGCTGATCTCGTGGTGGCTGCTGGCAGCCGCGACGAACGCCGCCTATTTCGAAGTGGCCAATTATGTGATCACAAGCTGGCTGGGCTGGCTGGTGCTGACACTGTCGCTCTGGGCGGTGTGGTACCACTTCCTTGCCGGGCTGCGGCACCTCTACTACGACAGCGGGCGCGGTCTCGACATCGCCACGGCGGAAAAGCTGGGCTGGGGCGTGATCGGCGGGTCGCTCGTCCTGACGCTGCTGACCCTGATCGTCCTGTAAGGAGGCCGCAATGCAATACATCACCGACCGCAAGCGCGCCGTAGGACTGGGCGCCGCCCGCACCGGCACCCACCATCACTGGGCGATGCAGGTCAGCGCAGTCGCGCTGGCCATCCTGGTGCCGCTTTTCGTCTTCACCTTCGGCCATATCGTGGGCCACCCCCTGGCCGAGGTGAAGGCCTACTACGCCGATCCGTTCCACGCGCTGGTCGCGGGGCTGACGCTGGTGGTGGGCATGAACCATTTCCGCGCGGGCGCGCAGACGATGATCGAGGACTACGCCGGCGGGCTGACCCGCAAGGCGCTGGTCATCGGCACGACGTGCCTGGCCTATGCCGTGATGGCGACGGGCGTCTACGCCCTGATCCGCCTGGCGCTGTAAGACGACGGAGCATCCGAAGATGGCAGCTTACGAATACGAGACGCATGACTACGACGTGGTCGTGGTGGGTGCGGGCGGCGCGGGGCTTCGCGCCACGCTGGGCATGGCCGAACAGGGGCTTCGCACCGCCTGCGTGACCAAGGTCTTTCCAACCCGCAGCCACACCGTGGCCGCGCAGGGCGGCATCGCCGCAAGCCTTGGCAACATGGGGCCGGACAGCTGGCAATGGCACATGTACGACACCGTCAAGGGGTCGGACTGGCTGGGCGACACCGACGCGATGGAATACCTCGCGCGGTCTGCCCCTGCCGCGGTCTATGAACTGGAACACTACGGCGTGCCCTTCAGCCGCACCGAAGAGGGCAAGATCTACCAGCGCCCCTTCGGCGGCCACACCACCGAATACGGCGAAGGCCCGCCCGTGCAGCGCACCTGTGCCGCCGCCGACCGCACCGGCCACGCGATCCTGCACACGCTCTACGGCCAGTCGCTGAAGCAGAAGGCGGAATTCTTCATCGAATACTTCGCCATCGACCTCATCATCACCGATGGCGCCTGCACCGGCGTGGTCTGCTGGAAGCTGGATGACGGCACGATCCACGTCTTCAACGCAAAGATGACGGTGCTGGCCACGGGCGGCTATGGCCGTGCCTATTTCAGCGCGACCTCGGCCCATACCTGCACCGGCGACGGCGGCGGGATGGTGGCGCGCGCGGGCCTGCCGCTGCAGGACATGGAATTCGTGCAGTTCCACCCGACCGGCATCTACGGCTCTGGCTGCCTGATCACCGAAGGCGCGCGTGGCGAAGGCGGCTATCTGACCAACGCCAATGGCGAACGGTTCATGGAACGCTACGCCCCGCACTACAATGATCTGGCCAGCCGCGACGTGGTCAGCCGGTGCATGACGCTGGAAATCCGCGAGGGTCGCGGCGTGGGGCCGGAAAAGGATCACATCTTCCTGAACCTGTCGCACCTGCCGCCGGAAACCCTGCATGAACGCCTGCCCGGAATTTCGGAATCGGCGCGCATCTTCGCCGGGGTGGACCTGACGAAGGAACCGATCCCGGTGCTGCCGACCGTGCACTACAACATGGGCGGCATTCCCACGAACTACTGGGGCGAGGTGCTGAACCCCACCGCCGACAACCCCGATGCCGTGTTCCCCGGCCTGATGGCCGTGGGCGAGGCCGGCTGCGCCTCGGTTCATGGCGCGAACCGTCTGGGGTCAAACTCGCTGATCGACCTCGTGGTCTTCGGCCGCGCCGCGGCGATCCGCGCGGGGCAGACCGTGAACCGCGACTCGGCGGTGCCCGCCACCAACAAGGCCGGCGTCGACAAGGCGCTGGACCGGTTCGACGGCCTGCGCCACGCCAATGGCGCGGTGTCCACCGCAGACCTTCGCCTGCAGATGCAGAAGACCATGCAATCCGACGCCGCCGTCTTCCGCACC
>DAIEJF010000120.1 GCA_027351005.1 Paracoccaceae bacterium
AAGCGTCCGCAGGACTATACCCCGCTGACCAAGGCGGCGGCCGGCTTCTACAAGACCGTCTCCGACTACCGCGGCGTCGACGCCTCGAGTGCTGCGACCGCGATGGCTTCGGAAGGTGCGGTGGCGGAGGCGATCGTGGACGCCCGCAAATCCGCCGCGGTGGCCGGCAAGGACTACAAGCTGCGCGACGGTTCGGTGGTGATCGCCTCGATCACCTCCTGCACCAACACCTCGAACCCCTATGTGATGATCGGCGCGGGGCTGGTGGCGCGCAAGGCGCGGGCGCTGGGGCTGACGCGCAAGCCCTGGGTCAAGACCTCGCTGGCGCCGGGCTCGCAGGTCGTGTCGGAATATCTGGAGGCCGCGAACCTGCAGGAGGACCTGGACGCGATCGGTTTCAACCTGGTGGGCTATGGCTGCACCACCTGCATCGGCAACTCGGGGCCGCTGCAACCCGAGATCTCGGCGGCCATCGCCGAAGGCGACCTGGTGGCGACCGCGGTCCTGTCGGGCAACCGCAACTTTGAAGGCCGCATCAGCCCCGACGTGCGCGCCAACTACCTGGCAAGCCCCCCGCTGGTGGTGGCCTATGCGCTGGCCGGCGACATGAACATCGACCTGACGACCGAGCCGCTGGGCACCGGAACGGATGGCAAGCCCGTCTATCTGAAGGACATCTGGCCGACCCAGAAGGAAATCGCGGACCTGGTGCATGCCACCGTGACCCGCGCGGCCTTCCAGACGAAATACGCCGACGTGTTCAAGGGCGATGCCAAATGGCAGGCGGTCAAGACGACCGACAGCCTGACCTATGACTGGCCTGCGACCTCGACCTATGTGCAGAACCCGCCCTATTTCCGCGGCATGTCGAAAGAGCCCGGCGTCATCAGCGACATCGACGGCGCGCGCGTGCTGGCGATCCTGGGCGACATGATCACCACCGACCACATCAGCCCCGCGGGCTCGTTCAAGGCGACCACCCCGGCCGGGAAATACCTGACCGACCGGCAGGTGCCGGTGAGCGAGTTCAATTCCTACGGCTCGCGCCGCGGCAACCACGAGGTGATGATGCGCGGCACCTTCGCCAACATCCGCATCAAGAACGAGATGCTGGACGGCGTGGAAGGCGGCTACACCAAGGGGCCGGACGGGGCGCAGACCTCGATCTATGACGCCTCGATGGCCTATCAGGCGGCGGGCGTGCCGCTGGTGATCTTCGGCGGCATCGAATACGGCGCGGGGTCAAGCCGCGACTGGGCGGCCAAGGGCACGGCGCTGCTGGGCGTGAAGGCGGTGATCGCGGAAAGCTTCGAGCGCATCCACCGTTCGAACCTGGTGGGCATGGGCGTGATCCCGTTCGAGTTCACCGACGGCATGACCCGCAAGTCGCTTGGCCTGAAGGGCGACGAGGTGGTGGCGATCCACGGGCTGTCGGGCGATCTGACGCCGCTGAGCCTGGTGCCCTGCACCATCACCTATGCCGACGGCACGGTGAAGACGATCCAGATCAAGTGCCGGATCGATACCGAGATCGAGATCGACTATGTGAAGCACGGCGGCGTGCTGCACTATGTGCTGCGCAACCTCGCCAAGGCGGGGTAAGCGCGGGACGGCCGGGGGGCGGGCTTCCCCCCTCCGGCCCGCCCACGTGGCAGGTGTTCGCAGACCGATACAGGACGGGGCGCGGGTCTGATGGCCGCGCCCCGTCGCCGTTCAGTGCATCGCGGCGCGGCGCGGGCGCGCGGCCGTCAGGGGTGACCGGGGTGTCTCTGGCATGACCGCGGCGCGGTAGAGGTGCCAGGTGGCATGGCCCAGGATCGGCACCACCACCACCAGCCCGATCAGCGCCGGGATCGTGCCCAGCACCAGCGCCCCCGCCACGATCCCCCCCCAGAGCGCCACCGCGCCGGGGCTTTCGCGGGTGACGGCCAGCGAGGTGGCCACCGCCACCGGCAGGCCCACGTTGCGGTCCAGAAGCAGCGGAAAGGACACCAGGCTGACCGCCAGCACCAGCGCCGCGAAGACGAAGCCAGAGCCCAGCCCCAGCACGATCAGGGCCAGCCCGCCTCCGGTGCTGAAGAGAGCGTGCAGGAAGGCCCCGGCCGAGGCCGGCAGTGCGGGGCCCATGGTGGCGGCATAGATCCCGTCGGCCACCAGAAGCCAGACCGCAAAGGTCGCCATCAGGAAAAGGCCCAGCACCAGCATGGCGCCAAAGGCCGGTTCGGCCAGCACGGCGAAGGCATCCGCCCAGCCCGCCTCTTCGCCCCGCTCGCGCTTGCGGCTCATCTGGTAAAGCCCGACGGCCGCGCCCGGGCCGATCAGCGCGAAGCCCGAGAGCAGCGGGAAGACCATGGGCAGCATGCTCTGGTGGAAGGCCACCCAGCACAGCGCGAGGCCGATCACCGGGTAGAACAGGCAGAGAAAGGCCACGTCGCTGCGCAGTGCGAGGAAATCCTCGGTGCCGCGGCGGAGCGCCTGGCGCAGGTCTGCCGCGCCGATCCGGCGCACCTGCGGCCGGGGCGCCGCGGGGGCGCCGCCAAGCGCCCCGGCCCAGCCCGCCACATGGGCGCCGGCCTGGGAAATCTCTTTCGCCGTCCAGGACAGCGGGTTGCCGATCGTGTCCACCATGCCGTCTTCCTCCTCCTCGATGGCGTGGGCGCGGCGGCTTCGGGCAGACATGGGCGCCGGAGGCTGCCACACGGGAACGCAGGGTTACGGGAAAAGCTGTATCACATCTGCGGCGTTTTGTCGCTGGCAAAGCCGTGAGCGGCCGAGCCGCGCGCGTCGCCACAGTGCCGCCGCCGCCGCCCTAATGCTGCCGCAAAGCTGCGGCTTAAGGTCAGGACGATTCTGGAGGCAAGTCGATGCTGCGCGCGCTTCTGCTGTCTTTGGCCCTGGCTCTGCCGGCGGGGCCCGTGCTGGCCACACCGCTGGTGAACACCTTCGGGGCGGAAAACGCCTCGGCGCTGTTCTGGGGGCTGCCGGATACGGCCGCCTATGGGCAGACCTTCACGCTGGACGCGGCCACGCCGGTCAGCAATTTCAGCTTCCGCATCGCGGATGATGGGAGCGCGATCGGCTACACGGCCTATGTCTTTGCCTGGGACAGCGGCCGCGCGACGGTCGCGGGCGGCGCGCTATTCAGCGCGGCGGGACGCACCGCGGGCGTGAACAGCGCGATGACGACCTATACGGTGGAGACCGGCAGCCTTGCGCTTGGCCCCGGCATGTATGTGGCCTTCCTTCAGGCGACGAGCCCCGGCGCGGCCGTCTGGGGCGCCACCGACATCGACGCCTATGCGGGCGGGTCCTTCGTGTTCCAGAACAATGGCGGCGATGTCAGCCAGTTCGGCCGCACGGCCTGGGGAACCGACCCTGTCGGCGCACTGGACCTGTCCTTTGCGATCAACGGCGTGCCCGCCGCCGTGCCGGTCGCCCCGGCGCTGCCACTGCTGGCCACGGGCATCGCGGCACTGGCCGTGCTGCGCCGCCGCCGGGCGGGCTGATCGCGCGGGGCGGCGCCTCAGTTGCTAGCGGCGCGGTCCAGCGCGGGCTGCACGGTGGTGGCCAGCACATCGCCCACGATCGGCCCCGGCAGGCGCAGCACGACCTTGCCCTTGCCGTCGATCACGAAGGTTTCCGGCACGCCATAGACCCCCCAGTTGATCGCCATCTGCCCCGCGGGATCGGCGCCGATCGCGGCATAGGGATCGCCCACGCCGGCCAGGAACTTCAGCGCGTCGGCGGGCTTGTCCTTGTAGTTGACGCCGTAGATCGTGACGCCGTTCGCCGCCATGGCGCCCAGGTTCGCGGCCTCGGCGCGGCAGGGTTCGCACCAGCTCGCCCAGAAGTTCACGATCTTCACCTTCCCGTCGCGCAGCGTCGCATCGGTGAAGGGCGCGCCGTCGCCCAGCGGGGTCAGCGCGACCTCCGGCGCCTCCTTGCCGACCAGCATCGAGGGCAGCGCGTCGGGGTTCTCCTGGCGCATGCCCAGCCAGAATGTCGCGGCCAGCGCGGCAAAGGCCACGGGCGGCAGGAACGCCAGCGGGCGCATCTTCATTGGTCTTTCCCCTTCCGCGCCTCGGCGGCCTCCAGCGCGCGGCGCACCTTCGCGCCGCGGATCAGCGTCAGCGCCACCAGCGCCACGATCAGCACCAGCGCCGCCCCCCAGGCGGACAGCACCGTCATCTGATACTTGCCCAGATCGAGATCGCCTTGCATCAGCCCATCCTTTCGCGCGCCAGAAGCGCCTGCAGGCGGCGGGCGCGGATCTCGGTTCGGGTGCGCAGCAGCACCATCGTGACGAAGAAGGCGATGAAGGCCGCGATGCAGATCATCAGCGGATACCAGTAGGCATCGGCCACATGCTGCTTCTGCGCCACCGTCAGCGAGGGGCCCTGATGCAGGCCCTGGTTCCAGAAGTTCGCGGCATAGCGGCTGAGCACGGCGAAGACCGACCCCACAAGGCACAGCACCGCGGTCAGGTCGGCCGCGGCATCGGGGTTCTCGATCGCCTCCCAGAGCGCGATGTAGCCG
>DAIEJF010000173.1 GCA_027351005.1 Paracoccaceae bacterium
GCCGCCCCAGCCCGAATGGGGGGCCATGATCGCCGAGGGGCGGCAGTTCATCATCGACAACTGGTGGGTGTCGACCATGCCCGGCATCGCGATCTTCGTCGTCTCGCTGGGCTTCAACTTCCTGGGCGACGGGTTGCGCGACGTGATGGACCCGAAGGCGCGAAAATGACGAGGGTGCCGATGTCTCTGACCTCCCTGCCCCCAGGGGCGTTCCGGCCGGAGCCGCGCGCATGAGCGGCCCGCTTCTGACCGTGGACAACCTGCGCATCAGCTTTCCCACCCGGCAGGGCCGGGCCGAGGTGGTGCGCGGGGTCTCTTTCACCCTTGGCCGCGAACGGCTGGGGATCGTGGGCGAAAGCGGCTCGGGCAAAAGCCAGACCGGTCGCGCCATCCTGGGCCTGACCCCGCCCCCCGGCCGGGCCGAGGCCGATACGCTGCGCTTCGACGGGCGCGATCTGCGCCACGCCACCGCGGCCGACTGGCGCAGTCTGCGCGGGCGGCGCATCTCGATGGTGATGCAGGACCCGAAGTTCAGCCTGAACCCGGTGATGAGCATCGGGCGACAGTTGATGGAGGCCGCCGCCCGCACCGCCCCAATCCGCGCCGAGGCCCATGCCAAGGCGCTGGCGATGCTGGAGGCCGTGCAGATCCGCGACCCCGAACGGGTGTTTCACGCCTACCCGCACGAGCTGTCGGGCGGGATGGGGCAGCGCGTGATGATCGCGATGATGCTGATCCCGGAACCCGACCTGCTGATCGCGGACGAGCCGACCTCGGCGCTGGACGTGACGGTGCAGATCGAGGTGCTGCGCATCCTCGACGCGCTGGTGAAGGAACGCGGGATGGGGCTGATCTTCATCAGCCACGACCTGCGGCTGGTGTCCAGCTTCTGCGACAGGGTGCTGGTGATGTATGCGGGCCGGGTGGTCGAGGAAGTGAAGGCATCCGAGCTGATGCAGGCAAAACATCCCTATACGCAGGGGCTCTTCCGCTGCCTGCCGCGGATCGAGGGGGGCACACGTCCGCTGCCCACGCTGCAACGCGATGCGGAATGGGCGCGCTGATGGGTCTGATCGATGTCTCTGGCCTGTCGGTCACCTTCACCGCGGCGGGCCGCACGGTGCGCGCGGTGCGCGATGTCTCGTTCTCGGTCGGGCGGGGCGAAAGCTATGGGATCGTGGGCGAATCCGGTTCGGGCAAGTCCACCGTACTGCGCGCGCTGGTGGGGCTGGCCCCGGTCAGCGGCGGGCAGATGACGATGGACGGGGCGGCGCTTCAGGGCGCGCGGCCGGCCGCTTTCTATCGCAAGTTGCAGATGGTCTTTCAGGACCCCTACGCCTCGCTGCATCCGCGCCACACGGTGGACCGCGTGCTGTCCGAGCCGCTGGCGATCCACGGCTTCACCGACCGCGATGCGCGGATCGCACGGGCGCTCGACGACGTGGGGCTGGGCCAGGGCTTCCGCTTCCGCTATCCGCACCAGCTTTCGGGCGGCCAGCGGCAGCGGGTTGCGATCGCGCGCGCGATCATCCTGGAACCCGAGGTTCTGCTGCTGGACGAGCCGACCTCGGCGCTGGATGCCTCGATCCAGGCCGAGGTTCTGAACCTGCTCGACCGGCTGCGCGGCGAACGCGGGCTGACCTATGTGCTGGTCAGCCACGATCTGGCCGTGGTGGCGCATATGTGCGAACGGCTTCTGGTCATGCAGCATGGCCGCGCGGTCGAAGAGATGACGCGCGAGAGCCTGCGCGCCCAGGCGGCGACGCAGGACTATACCCGCGCGCTGCTGACGGCATCGGAAGGCTATCGGCCGGCCTGACCGCTGTGGCGCCCGCTCAGCGCGGGGGCGCCCGGCGGGCGGGGCGGAAGGCAACGTGGCGGTAGCCCAGATAGGACACGCCCGCCGCCACCGCCGAGCCCGCAAAGGCCGCCGCGGCCAGCGGCACCTGCGGCACGCTCACCAGAAGGGCCGCGAATGTCAGGTAATTCACCGCCACCGCCAGCCCGCTTGCCGCGGCATAGCGCAGGAACTCGGCCAGCCGTGGCCGGCCTGTCATACGGAAGGTGAAGCGGCGGTTGCACAGCCAGCCGAATACCATCGCGATGGCAATCGCGGGCAGCCGCGCCACCAGCGGCGGCAGGCCAAGCCCGTGGCGCAGCGCCAGCAGCACCGCCAGATCCACCGCGAAGGAGCCGAGCCCCGTCAGCCCGAAGCTGAGGATATGCCGTGCCCGCCCTGCCCCGCCTGCCATCGGTTCCCGCTTTCCGTCCGCTGTCGCGCCCGGCCCTGCCGGCCGCCGCCAAGGCGGGCCTACAGCGGG
>DAIEJF010000164.1 GCA_027351005.1 Paracoccaceae bacterium
GGCATCCTGTTCGACAAGGACGGCACGCTGTTCGACTTCCAGGCCACCTGGAGCGCCTGGACCCACGGGGTGCTGATCGACCTGGCCGACGGCGACATCGCCCGTGCGGCGATGCTGGGCCGCGCGATCGGCTTTACCTTCGACACCGGCACCTTCGCCCCCGACAGCGTGGTGATCAGCCACACCGCCGAGGACATCGCCACCGCCCTGCTGCCGCACCTGCCCGGCAAGTCGCTGCCCGCGCTTGTCTCGCTGATGAACACGATGGCCGCCTCGGTCGCGCTGGTGCCCGCGATTCCGCTCGCGCCCTTCCTGGCGATGCTGCGCGCCCGCGGGCTGCGGCTGGGGGTTGCCACCAATGACGCCGAATCCGCAGCGCGGGCGCAACTGTCCTCGGTCGGGATCGAAACCGCCTTCGACTTCATCGCGGGCTTCGATTCGGGCCACGGCGGCAAGCCGCATCCGGGGATGCTGCTGGCCTTTGCCAGCGCCCACGGTCTTTCGCCCGATCAGGTGGTGATGGTGGGCGACAGTCGTCACGACCTGGTTGCCGGGCGCGCCGCGGGAATGCGGGTGGTGGGTGTTCTGACGGGCCTTGCCGCCGCCGATGACCTTGCGCCGCTGGCCGAGGCGGTGCTGCCCGACATCGGCCATCTTCCCGGCTGGATCGACGCGCAGGCCGCGGCGTAATTCGGGGGCCGCGCAAAAAACGACGCCTTCCCGTCGCGAACTGAACGCCGCGCCTCGGCGTCTGCTGGCAGATGTTCGGCAATAGCGGAGGCATCCATGTCTGACGACACCGGCCGAAAGAAACGCGCGGGCGGCCGCGCCGGCAACAAGACCCGTGCGGGAACCGCCGTCATCGACCAGATGCCGTGGCGCATCCCCGTCAACCCCGACCGTCCGACCGAGCCGCTGGACGACGAGGGGGTCGAGGCGATCCACCGCGGCGCGATGCGGATCCTCAAGGAGATCGGGATCGAGTTCCTGAACCCCGAGGCGGCCGAGATCCTGCGCCAGGCCGGCTGCCGGGTCGAGGGCACCAACGTCCGCATGGACGAGGATTTCGTGATGGAGATGGTCGGCCGCGCGCCCGCCTCTTTCACCATCACCCCGCGCAACCCGGCCCGCGAGATCACCGTGGGCGGCAAGCACATGGTGTTCGTCAACGTCTCGTCGCCGCCCAACGCCTGGGACATGGAGCGCGGCAAGCGCGCGGGCGATTTCGCCACGTTCCAGGAATTCATGAAGCTGACGCAGTATTTCAACTGCATCCATGTCGCCGGGGGCTATCCGGTCGAGCCGATCGACATCCACCCCGCGGTGCGCCACCTCGACTGCCTGTATGAAAAGCTGACGACCACCGACAAGGTGGTGCACGCCTATTCGCTGGGCCGCGAGCGGGTGGAAGACGTGATGGAGATGACCCGGCTGGCGGCGGGGCTGACGCATGAGGAGTTCGAGGCGAAGCCGCGGATGTACACCAACATCAACTCGGTCAGCCCGCTCAAGCACGACTTCCCCATGCTGGACGGCGCGATGCGGCTGGCGCGGCGCGGCCAGCCGGTGATCGTGACCCCCTTCACGCTGGCGGGCGCCATGGCGCCGGTGACGATGGCGGGCGCCGTCGCGCTGAGCCTGGCCGAGGGGCTGTCGGCCATCGCCTTGTTGCAATACATCAAGCCGGGCTGCCCGGTGGCCATCGGCACCTTCACCTCGAACGTGGACATGAAGTCGGGCGCGCCTGCCTTCGGGACGCCGGAATACATGCGCGCGACCCAGATGACCGGGCAGCTTGCGCGCAAGTACAAGCTGCCGCTGCGCTCCTCGGGCGTCTGCGCGGCCAATGTGCCCGACGGGCAGGCAATGTGGGAAACCTGCAACTCGCTCTGGGCGGCGGTGCAGTCGCAGACCAACTTCGTCTATCACGCCGCGGGCTGGCTGGAGGGCGGGCTGATCGCCAGCCCCGAGAAGTTCGTGATGGATTGCGAAGTGCTGCAGATGATCCAGCGCTATTTCGAGCAGCAGACCTATGCCACGACCGAGGCCGACATCGCCATCGACGCGATCCGCGAGGTCGGGCCATCGGGGCACTATTTCGGCTGCCAGCACACGCAAGACCGCTACAC
>DAIEJF010000165.1 GCA_027351005.1 Paracoccaceae bacterium
GAGGTCTTTCCGTTCCTGCGCCACCTCGACCTGCCGCCGCTGCAGAAGATCGACGAGATCGACTTTTCCGGGGTCGACCTGGCCTTCTGCGCGCTGCCCCATGCCACCAGCCAGGCGGTGATCGCCGCGCTGCCGCGTGACCTGAAGGTGGTGGACCTGTCGGCCGACTTCCGGCTGCGCGATCCGGCGGAATACGAGAAGTGGTACGGCAAGCCGCATTCGGCGCCCGACCTTCAGACCGAGGCGGTCTATGGGCTGACCGAGTTCTACCGCGACGAGATCCGCGCGGCCCGGCTGGTCGCGGGCACCGGCTGCAACGCGGCGACCGGGCAGTATGCGCTGCGCCCGCTGATCGAGGCCGGGGTGATCGACCTCGACGATATCGTGATCGACCTGAAGGCCGGCGTGTCGGGCGCGGGGCGCAGCCTCAAGGAAAACCTGCTGCACGCCGAACTGTCGGAGGGCACGCATACCTATTCGGCCGGCGGCAAGCATCGGCACCTGGGCGAATTCGATCAGGAATTCAGCAAGCTGGCGGGTCGCCCGGTGCTGGTGCAGTTCACCCCGCACCTGCTTCCGATGAACCGCGGCATCCTGGCCACCGTCTATGTGAAGGGCGATCCGGCCACCGTTCATGCGACGCTGGCCGCCGCTTACGGGGCCGAGCCGTTCCTGCAGGTGCTTCCCTTTGGCGCACTCCCCTCGACTCGGGATATTCGCGGGTCCAATTTCGTGCATATTGGGGTGACCGGCGACCGGATGCCGGGGCGGGCGATCGTGGTGGCCGTGCTCGACAACCTTTGCAAGGGGTCGTCGGGGCAGGCGATCCAGAACGCCAACATCATGTTGGGCGAGGACGAGGCCGCCGGGCTGATGCTGGCACCCGTCTTCCCCTGAAGCGGGAGCCGCGATGCAAGGGTTGAAGAAGAAACGGCGGGTGCAGATCGTCTTTCTGACGATCTTTGCGCTGGGTCTGTCCACCGCGATGATCGGCTATGCGATGCGCAACGGCATCAACTACTACTTCACGCCCACCCAGGTGGCCGAAGGGGCCAGCCCCTCGGACGAGGTCTTCCGCATCGGCGGGCTGGTGAAGGCGGGATCGATCCAGCCCGGCAAGGGCATGCAATTCCACTTCGTGCTGACGGATACGAAATCCGACGTGCCGGTGGACTACATCGGCAAGGACCCGAAGCCCGATCTCTTTTCGGAAAACACCGGCGCGGTGATCACCGGGCGGCTGGTGAACGGCACCTTCGAGGCGACCGAGATCCTGGCCAAGCACGACGCCAACTACATGCCGAAGGAAGTGCTGGACGCGCTGAAGCAGCAGGGCGTCTATGTCGCGCCCGGCGGGTCAAGCTGAGCCGCCGTCCGACAGGGCAGGTGGGCAGGCGGGCACCGCACGCTGGCGCAGCCCGTTCTTAACGAAGTTTTCGCACCCTTTCCCCGGTGCAGGCCAGGGGGAAGGGAATGCAGAGCATCGATGACATCGCCCGCGAGATCGTCGCCCGCGAGGGCGGCTATGTGAATGATCCGGCCGACCCCGGCGGGGCCACCAACCACGGGGTCACGCTGGGTACGCTGCGGCGCCTCGGGCGCGACCTTGACGGCGACGGTCAGGTCAGCGCCGCCGACGTGCAGCGCCTGAGCCCCGAAGAGGCGGCGCGGATCTTCGTCGAGGATTACTTCCTGGCCCCCCACCTCGACCGGCTGCCCGCGCTGTTGCAACCGGTGGTGTTCGACATGCAGGTCAACGCGGGCGCCACCGCCATCCGGCTGTTGCAGCGCCTGGTCAGCCAGATGGGCTTTGCCTGCAGCGTGGACGGGGTGCTGGGGCCGCAGACGGCCGGCGCGGTGCGCAATGCCGCCGCCAAGGCGCCGGGCCACATCGTTGACGCCTATGGAATCGCGCGGCGCAACTACTACTACGCGCTGGCCGACGCGCGGCCCGTGCTGCGCCGCTTTGCCCGCACCGCCGCGGGCGGCAAGGGCGGCTGGATCACCCGCGCCGAAAGCTTCATCGCGCCGAAATACCATCTGAGCGACTCCGAACACCAGGAAAGGACCCGCGCATGGGCCTGATCGCATCGCTTCTTGGGCTGGGGCAGGCGGTGACGGCGGCGGGGGACAGCGCCGCGGGGCTGGCCGAGGTTTTCACCCCGAACGCAACCCGCCGGATGGAACTGGCCGCGCAGGGACATGCCGCCGCGCTGGCCGAGGCCGGGGCCGAATTCCAGGCGGCGGGCACCACCCCGTTCGACCGACTGGTGAACGGGCTGAACCGGCTGCCGCGGCCGCTTCTGGCGCTGGGGACGCTGGGGCTTTTTGCCTATGCGATGGCCGATCCGGCGGGCTTTTCGCTGCGGATGCAGGGGCTTGATACGGTGCCCGAGCCGCTGTGGTGGCTGCTGGGGGCGGTGGTGTCGTTCTATTTCGGCGCGCGCGAGGCGCATTACTTCCGCACCGGGCGCCCTGCCGGGGCGACGCGCGCGATACCCGCCGAGGCGCCCCGCCCAACACCTGCGGCGGCGCCGGACGCGGCCGCGGCACCGGGCGACAACGCGGCGCTGGACGACTGGCTGCGGCGCCAGAACCGCTGACGATCACCCTGACGCGACATTGGCGCGCAGGGCATTGGCCGATCCAACGTTTCCGCCTATGATCGCCGCATGATTACAGAACTCGGTCACTACGCCCTTATCCTGGCCCTCGCGGTCGCGCTGATCCAGATGGTGGTGCCCTTCGTCGGCGCCCAGAAGGGCTGGCCGGGCTGGATGGCCGTGGCCGACCCTGCGGCCACCTCTCAGTTCCTGCTGGTGGCCTTTTCCTTCCTGGCCCTGATGTGGGCCTTCGTCACCAGCGACTTCAGCTTGCGGGTGGTGGTGCTGAACTCGCACACGCTGAAGCCGATGCTTTACAAGGTCGCCGGAACCTGGGGCAACCACGAAGGCTCGATGCTGCTCTGGGTGCTGATCCTGTCGCTTTTCGGGGCGCTGGTGTCGGGCTTTGGCACCGGCTTGCCGCCGCGGCTGAAGGCGCGGGTGCTGGCGGTGCAGGCCTCGATCGGGGTGGCGTTCTACCTGTTCATCCTGCTGACCTCGAACCCGTTCCTGCGTCTTGCGGTGCCGCCGATGAACGGACAGGGCATGAACCCGCTGCTGCAGGATCCGGGGCTCGCCTTCCATCCGCCGTTCCTCTACCTGGGCTATGTCGGCCTTTCGATGAGCTTCTCCTTCGCCATCGCCGCGCTGATCGAGGGGCGGGTGGATGCCGCCTGGGCGCGCTGGGTGCGGCCCTGGACCCTGACCGCCTGGATGTTCCTGACCTTCGGCATCGCCTTCGGGTCGTGGTGGTCCTACTACGTTCTGGGCTGGGGCGGCTTCTGGGCCTGGGACCCGGTGGAAAACGCCTCGTTCATGCCCTGGCTCTTCGCCGCGGCGCTGCTGCATTCGGCCATCGTGGTGGAAAAGCGCGAGGCGCTGAAAAGCTGGACGATCCTTCTGGCCATCCTTGCCTTCGCCTTCTCGCTGATCGGCACCTTCCTGGTGCGCTCGGGCGTCATCACCTCGGTGCATGCCTTCGCCAATGACCCGCAGCGCGGCATCTTCATCCTGCTGATCCTGGCGGTCTTCGTGGGCGGCGCGCTGACCCTTTACGCGATCCGCGCCTCGGCGCTTGAGGCGAAGGGGGTGTTTTCCACGGTCAGCCGGGAAACCGCGCTGGTGATGAACAACGTGCTTCTGGCGGTCTCGTCGCTGGTGGTCTTCGTGGGCACCGTCTGGCCGTTGGTGGCGGAACTGGCCTTCAACCGCAAGCTGTCGGTCGGGCCGCCCTTCTTCAACGTGGCCTTCCCGCCCTTCCTGATCGCCATCGCGGTCATCCTGCCCTTCGGCACGCTGATGCCCTGGAAACGCGGCAATCTGGGCCGCGTGCTGGGGCAGGTGGCCCCGGCCATGGTGCTGGCGCTGGCGCTTGGGCTCTTGGTCTGGGCGGTGCAGACCGGCCACAGCGCGCTTGGCCCGGCAGGGGCTGCGCTTGGCGCCTGGCTGGTCGCGGGCGTCGCGGTGGACCTGATGAGCCGCACCGGGCGGGGCGGGACGCGCAACCGGCTGGGCCGCCTTCTGCGCCTGCCGCGCGCCGACTGGGGCCGGGTGCTGGCCCATGCCGGGCTTGGCATCACGATCTTCGGCATCTGCGCCATGACGGCCTGGCAGACTGAGGACATCCGTGTGGCCAAGGTGGGCGACAGTTTCACCACCGGCGGCTACACGATCCGGCTGGATGCGGTGAACACGGTGCCGGGCCCGAACTACACCGCCACCCGGGCCGAGATGACGGTGACGCGCGACGGTGCGCCGGTGGCCGTGCTCTACCCCGAAAAGCGGTTCTACCCGGTCTCCGAGATGCCAACCACGAATGCCGCCATCGCGCGCGGCATCTGGCGGGACATCTATCTGGTCGTGGGCGACGCGCAGGCGGGCGGTGGCTATGCCCTGCACAGCTACATCAAGCCCTTCGCCAACTGGATCTGGCTGGGCGCGCTGATCATGGCCTTCGGCGGGATCCTGAGCCTCACCGACCGGCGCTATCGTCTGGCCGCGGGCGCGCGCCGCGCCGCCCCCACCCCCGACCCGGTGGCCGCGGAATGAGGCGGCTGGCCCTATGCCTGGCACTGGCGCTGGCGCTTGTGCCGGTGCTGTCGCCTTGGGTCGCGCAGGCCGCCGTGCAGCCCGCCGAGATGCTGTCGGACCCGAAGCTCGAGGCGCGGGCGCGGCAGATTTCGGAAGGCATCCGCTGCCTGGTCTGCCGCAACGAGTCGATCGACGATTCCGATGCGGCCCTGGCGCATGACCTGCGGGTGCTGGTGCGCCAGCGGATCCTCGCGGGCGACACCAACCGGCAGGTGGTGAATTACCTTGTCAGCCGCTATGGCGAATTCGTGCTGCTGAAGCCGACGGTGACGGGCTCGAACCTGATCCTGTGGTATTCGGGGCCCGCGATGCTGGTCGCGGGGCTGGCCATCGCGGCGGCCACCCTGCGCCGCCGCCGCACCGCCGCCGAGGCCGAGCGGCTGTCGCAAGAGGACGAGGCGCGGCTGGCCCAAATCCTGAAGGAGTGACGCGGGGTTCCCCTTGCCCTTGCGGCGCGCCCGCCTATCCTGCGGGCGTCCGGCAAGGGAGGCCCGCGTGACCGATCAGACCATCCGCTACAGCCAGACCGACGGCGTCGGCCTGCTGACGCTCAATCGCCCCGAGGTGATGAACGCCCTGAACCGGCGGATGCGGGCCGAACTGACGGCGGCGATCACCGGCGCGCCCGCCACCGGCGCGCGGGTGCTGGTGCTGACCGGGGCAGGGCGCGCCTTCTGTTCGGGGCAGGACCTGACCGATACGCAGGGCGGCCCGATCGACCTGGAAAAGGTGCTGAACGAGGAATACGTGCCGCTTCTGCGCGCCATAGCCGACAGCCCGCTGCCGGTGATCGCCGCGGTGAACGGGGCGGCCGCCGGGGCGGGGGCGAACCTGGCACTGGGCTGCGACGTGGTGATCGCGGCGGAAAGCGCCAGCTTCATCCAGGCCTTCAGCCGCATCGGCCTGGTGCCCGACGCGGGCGGCACCTGGCTGCTGCCGCGGCAGGTGGGGCTGGCGCGGGCGATGGGGGCGATGCTCTTTGCCGAGAAGATCCCCGCGATACAGGCCGCGCAGTGGGGCATGATCTGGGAAGCGGTGCCCGATGCCACGTTTCCCGCCCAGTGGCAGGCCCGCGCGGCCGCGCTGGCCCAGGGGCCGACGCTGGCCTATGGGCAGCTCAAGGCCGCGCTTCGGGCAGGGTTGGAAAACGGCTATGCCGACCAGTTGGCGGTCGAGGCGCGCGCGCAGGCGGTCTGCGGGGCCAGCGCGGACTTCCGCGAAGGGGTGGCGGCCTTTCTCGAAAAGCGCGCGCCCCGCTTCACCGGCGCATGAGGCGGCGCATCGACGCGCGCCTCCTCATTTTCTGTCCCCAAATATCCTCGGGGGGTGTGGGGGGCAGACAGCCCCCCACCGACGCGACATCCGCTCAGCGCCCGCCGATGTCGGTATAGTCGCGCTTGGTCGGGCCGACGTAAAGCTGGCGCGGGCGGCCGATCTTCTGGTCCTTCTCGCCCAGCATTTCCTTCCACTGCGAGATCCAGCCGACCGTGCGGCTCATCGCGAAGATCGGGGTGAACATCGAGGTGGGGAAGCCCATCGCCTCGAGAATGATGCCCGAATAGAAGTCGACGTTGGGGTAGAGCTTCTTCTCGATGAAATAGGGATCTTCCAGCGCGATCCGCTCCAGCTCCTTGGCGACCTTCAGCGTCTCGTTGTTGTGGATGCCCAGAAGGTCCAGCACCTCGTCGGCCGATTCCTTCATCACCTTCGCCCGCGGGTCGAAGTTCTTGTAGACCCGGTGGCCAAAGCCCATCAGACGGAAGCTGTCGTTCTTGTCCTTGGCGCGGGCGATGTATTCCGGGATCCGGTCGACCGTGCCGATCTCGCGCAGCATCTCCAGGCACGCCTGGTTCGCCCCGCCATGCGCCGGGCCCCAGAGGCAGGCGATGCCCGCCGCGATGCAGGCGAAGGGGTTCGCGCCCGACGAGCCCGCAAGCCGCACGGTCGAGGTCGAGGCGTTCTGCTCGTGATCCGCATGCAGCAGGAAGATGCGGTCCATCGCCTTCGCCAGAACCGGGTTCACCTGATAGGGCTCGGCCGGAACCGAGAAGCACATGTGCAGGAAGTTCGACGCGTAATCCAGATCGTTGCGCGGATAGACGAAGGGCTGGCCCAGCGAATACTTGTAGGCCATCGCCGCCAGCGTCGGCAGCTTCGCGATTAGACGGATCGCGGCCACCTCGCGCTGCCAGGGGTCGTTGATGTCCAGGCTGTCGTGGTAGAAGGCCGACATCGCGCCGACCACACCCACCAGCGTCGCCATCGGGTGCGCGTCGCGGCGGAAGCCGCGGAAGAAATAGTGCATCTGTTCATGCACCATCGTGTGCCGCGTCACGCGGTTCTCGAAATCGCGCATCTGCGTGGCGGTCGGCAGTTCGCCGTACAGCAGCAGGAAGCAGGATTCGAGATAGGTCGATTTCTCGGCCAGTTGCTCGATCGGGTAGCCGCGATACAGCAGCTCGCCCTTGTCGCCGTCGATATAGGTGATCGACGATTCGCAGGCCGCGGTCGAGGTGAAGCCCGGGTCGAAGGTGAACACATCGCCCTGCGCGTAAAGCTTGCGGATGTCGATCACATCGGGGCCGACGCTGGGCGAGTAGATCGGCATCTCGATGGATTTGTTGTCGAAGGTGAGCGTCGCGGTCCGTTTGCTCTCAGGCATCGTCATCCCTCTTGTTGGCCTGCCACGCACCGGCGGCGCGCGGAGGAAGATCGGTGATGCGGGGCGCAGGCCGCTGCCTTACCCCGCCGCGTCGCTCAGGCGGGCGAGCGTTTCGTCGCGCCCCAGGACGAGCATCATGTCGAACACGCTCGGGGTGACCGTCCGCCCGGCCAGCGCCGCGCGCAGCGGCCCGGCGATCTTGCCCAACCCGATCCCGCGGGCCTGGGCTACGGCGGCGACGGCAGCTTCCAGCGCGTCCTTGCTCCAGCTAGCACTTTGCATATGCGGCGTCAATTCGGCCAGTATACCACGGGATACCGGATCGAGGGCCCGCGCCGCGGCCTCATCCGGCACGATCGGCCGGTTTGCCAGAACGAATTCCGCCTTTTCAAGAAGTTCCGGGAAGGTCTTCGCGCGGTCCTTCAGGCAGTACATGGCCGAGGTCAGCCCCGTCCGCTGCGCCGCGGTCAGCGGGGGGCGGGCAGCGGCGGCCAGGTATGCCTCGATTTCATGCAGCAGCGCGGCGTCATCGGTGACGGCGATGTGCTGGCCGCACAGATTTTCCAGCTTCTTGAAATCCAGCCGGGCCGGGGCGCGGCCGATTCCATCCAGATCGAACCAGTCCATCGCCTGCGCGCTGGTGAAGAACTCGTCATCGCCGTGGCTCCAGCCAAGCCGCGCCAGATAGTTGCGCATCCCCGCGGCGGGGTAGCCCATCGCCTGATATTCCTCCAGCCCGACGGCGCCATGCCGCTTGGACAGTTTCTTGCCATCGGGGCCGTGGATCAGCGGGATATGCGCCCAGACCGGCACCGTCCATCCCATCGCGTGATAGACCATCGTCTGCCGCGCGGCGTTGTTCAGGTGGTCATCCCCCCGGATCACATGGGTCACGCCCATGTCATGGTCATCGACGACAACGGCCAGCATGTAGGTGGGTGTACCATCCGAGCGTAAACAGACCATGTCGTCCAACTGGTCGTTGCGGAAGGTCACGGTGCCCTGCACCGCATCCTCGACCACCGTCTCGCCATCGCGCGGGGCCTTCATGCGGATCACATAGGGCGCGTCGGGGTGGGTGGCGGGATCGGCATCGCGCCACGGGCTCTGGAACAGGGTCGATCGGCCCTCGGCGCGCGCGGCCTCGCGGAAGGCCTCGATCTCGTCCTGGGTGGAAAAGCACTTGTAGGCCGCGCCGCGGGCCAGCATCTCGCGCGCGACCTCGGCGTGGCGGTCGCGGCGCTCGAACTGGCTGACCGCCTCGCCATCCCAGTCGAGCCCAAGCCAGTCGAGCCCGCGCAGGATCGCCGCCGTCGCTTCGGGGGTCGAGCGTTCGCGGTCGGTATCCTCGATCCGAAGCAGGAAGGTGCCCCCCTGGCCGCGGGCGTAAAGCCAGTTGAACAGCGCCGTCCGCGCCCCGCCGATGTGCAGGTAGCCGGTGGGCGAGGGCGCAAAGCGCGTCACGACAGGGCGCCGGGCGCCATCGCGATCGGAGGACGTCATGTCTGTTTACCTTTCGGAAACCGGAACGGCTCTAGCCTTGGCGTCTGTCTAGGCAATCGGGGGGCGAAGGACAAGGTGCCGCCAGTTCTGCGGGGGCTGCTCGCGCGCCAGCGCGGGCATCTCTTTCCCTGGGTTCCGGTCTGCCTGGCGCTGGGAATCGGCGGCTATTTCGCGCTGCCGGTCGAGCCGGGCGCCATGGCGCTGGCCGCCACCGCGCTGGCCGGGCTGGTGGCGCTGGCGCTGGGGCTGCGCGGGCCGGAGGCCGGGCGCCCCCAGGGCCTTGCCGCGGGG
>DAIEJF010000169.1 GCA_027351005.1 Paracoccaceae bacterium
CCCGTTGGAGCAACCTCACCATAAAGCGCTGACCGTCACCGGATCAGCACCCGCCCACGATCAGGCACCGGCCCTCTGGGGTGACAACAGGTCAGGTCGGCTCGACACGTCCCCCGGCCCGTGCAAACAGCGCCACGGGCACCCGGGCCCGCGCCGATTGCCGCAGGGCGGACGCTACGGCGTCGTGGGGGGCAGGCTCATCCCCGGGAGATACCTCACCATGAACCGCAGACCGTCACCGGATCATCGCCCACCCGCGGTCGGGCGCGGGGCCTGCGGGGTGACAACAGGGCAGGCGCGCCCCGGCAGAACCGTGCGGGACCAGTGCCGGGAGAGACCTTGCAATGACGCACACATCGTCACCGGTGCCGGGCCCCGGCAGGGTCGGGACGGCCCGCGGATCCGTCGCAAGGCCGGGTCGCCGGGCGCGGGGCGTTTCGGCGGGCAGGGCGCGGAGCGCGCGGGCCTAGCGCAGCCCGACCTCTTCCAGCATGCCGCGCCGCCGGGCCTCGTAGTAGTAGCCGCGCGAATACCACATGATCGCGGTCTCCTCGTTGCCATGCGACAGAAGCCAGGCGCCACGCAGGTATTTCACGCCGTAGGTCAGGTTGGTGGCGGCATCCAGAAGCCCGCTCGGCGGGCCCTGATAGCCCATCTGCCGCGCGGTTTCCGGGGCGATCTGCATCAGCCCGTAATAGCCCGCATGGCGCGCGCGGGGATTGTAGCTCGACTCGCGCCGGACCACCCGGTGCACCAGCGTCACCGGCACGTCATAGGCCTTGGCCGCCCGCGCGATCAGCGCGTCCATCTCGGGCGTCTCGCCTGCCACAGGCACCATCTGCGGCGTGCTTGCCTGCGGCCCCGAGGCGCAGGCCGCAAGGCCCAGCAACATGGCGACGGCGGCGACTTTGACGTTGAATGACGGCATGCAGACCCTCTGATGACGTCCCCGTGATAGCGGCGCGGGTCCACTCCGAGAAGCAGGCCGTTGAAATGTCGGCGGAATGCCGCCGGTCAGCCCTCGGCCGGGGGGGGCGCGTCGGGGTCTTCGGCCCCGAACCGCGCGGCCTCCAGCGCCGAAAGGAAGGCCGCGCGATGGGGCGGCGGAAGCGCCGCGCAGACCGTCTCCAGCACCTCGGGCCAGTGCGGCCAGCGGATCAGGTGGCGGCCGCGGTGGTAGTGCAGGATCTTCGGCCGGAGCCCCGGCACGGGGTCGCGGTTCGAGATCGTGAGGTTGTTCTCGGCCCCGATCACCCGGTAGCGGAAGCCGTGCCGCGCGATGGTCAGCGGCAGGGTGATCTGGTCCAGCCAGGGCCGCTTGCCCGCCACCTTCGCCTTGTGGTCGAACCGGCTCGCGGTATCGCGCCAGAGCGCGCCAAAGGTCTTGCCGCCGACCCGGTCGTCTTCGCGGAAGGCCACGAAGCCCGCGTTGAAATAGGGCAGGAATTCCCGGTTGTGCCGGATCAGCCGCACCCGGTCCGTGGGCATCAGCAGCCCCATGAACGCATAGGCACGCGCCCAGCGGTCGCCCTTGGCGCCCCAGCTTGCCACCCCTTCGGGCACCAGACAGACCTCGCCCGGGGCGGGCAGGTCGGCGGGGTCCAGCGGGGTCACGCAGACCATGTCGGTGTCCAGAAAGACCGAGACCGCGGCCGCGCGCGGCTCGGCCGCCGCCAGCAGCTTGTTGCCATGCGGATAGGGCTTGGCCCAGAGCGCGCCGGGTGGAGGCAGCGGGCGCAGGGCCAGCCCCGTCGCGGCATGAAGGGCGCGACTGTGGGGGGCAAGTGCGGCCTCGGTTGCGGCCGAGACATAGCCGATCAGCGCCGCCCGCGGATGGTGGCGGCGCAGGGTCGCGGCCAGCAGCAACGATTGCAGTTCCAGCCGGGGGCCGTCGATCACGAAGTAGAAGCAGAGGTCGGCCTCGGTCATGCGGGCTCCATGCTGGACGCCGCAGCCTAGCCCGCCGCCCCGCCCCGCGGAAGGGGCGCCCCCGCCGCCGCGCCCCCGCCGCCCGCCTTTTCGCGGTGGCGAAAGGGAGCGGAGGTGGCCTCCCGTGGCCCCGATCGGACCGCCGACGCTCGCACGCCTCCCCGCGCACCGGCAGGGCCGGGGCCCGACCGCCGGGTGGGCGCTGCACGGGCCGTGGTCTGCGGTTAATGGTGCGGCGGCCCCCCGACGGGTTGCCTTGCGGAAAGCGTGAGGAGCGCCCGCCCGAGGGGGCGGTCGGGCGCTGCCCGGGCGGCTTCGCCGCTGTTCCGGGCAGAGGGGGGACCGTTCGCGCGGGTGACAGGGCGCGGGGCGCGTTACCCCTGCCCCGCCTCCCAGGCCTTCAGCACGCGCTT
>DAIEJF010000170.1 GCA_027351005.1 Paracoccaceae bacterium
GAGGCCATAAGCCGCGGCAAGGCCAGCGCCGAGACCGCCGAGGCGGAGCAGGCCGCGCGTGTCCGCTTTCACATCGGCTATGACGACCTGCCCCCCGCCGATCTGGCGATCGAGGCGGTGTTCGAGGATCTGGCCGTCAAGCGGGCCGTGTTCGCCGCATTGGATGCAGCCCTGCCCAAAACCGCGATCCTGGCCACGAACACATCCTATCTGGACGTGAACGCGATTGCCGAGGGCATCGCCAACCCGGGCCGGTTCCTGGGCCTGCATTTCTTCAGCCCGGCGCATGTGATGAAGCTGCTGGAGGTGGTCCAGGGCCGCCAGACCACACCGGCGACGCTGGCCACCGCGCTGCGCCTGGCGGCGCGGCTGAAGAAGATCCCGGTGCTGGCGGGGGTCTGCGACGGTTTCATCGGCAACCGCATCCTGACCCGCTATCGCCAGATCTGCGACGTGATGCTGATCGAGGGCGCGCTGCCCGCGCAGGTGGATGCCGCGATGCGCGGCTTCGGCATGGCGATGGGGCACTACGAGGTGCAGGATCTGTCGGGCCTCGACATCGCTTATGCCAACCGCAAGCGGCTGGGCTGGAAGACGAAGCCCGGTTTTCGCTACATCCCGATTGCCGACCGCATCGTCGAAGAAACCGGGCGCCTTGGCCGCAAGACGGGGGCCGGGTGGTATGACTACGACGGGGGCAAGCCCGCCCCCTCGGCGCTGATCGACGGGATCGTCACCGACGCCTCGGCCCGCGCCGGGATTGCCCGCCGGGCCTTCACCGACGCCGAGATCGTCGAACGCGCCACCGCCGCGATGGTCGAGGAGGGCTTCCGCATCCTGACCGAAGGGATCGCCCGCCGCGCCGCCGACATCGACCTGGTTCTGGTGCACGGCTACGGCTTCCCCCGCTGGCGGGGCGGGCCGATGCACTGGGCCGCGCGGACCGGGCTGGCGGCTATCGCCGACCGGATCGCGGGTTATGCCGCGGCCGATCCGCTGTCCTGGGCGGTGCCGCCGCTGCTGGCGCAGGCCGCGGCGGAAGGCGCGCTGCCCGCCGATGCGGATGCGCGGCGCTAGGCGGCGCCGCGGGCCCTGACCAGCGTGGCGAACAGGCTGGCCCCTACCGGCAGGATCGCATCGTCGAAGATGAAGCCGGGATTATGCAGCGGCACATCCCCCGCGTGGCCCAGCGTGAAGAAGGCCCCCGGCACCACCCGCAGCAGATCGGCCATGTCTTCCGACCCCATGGTCAGTTCGGCATCCGCCCGCGCCTTGCCGCCCAGGAGGCCCCGCGCCGCATCGATCAGGTTGCCCGACCGCTCGGGGTCATTCGACAGCACGCTGAACACGGGGCGCAGGTCGGGCGTGATCTCGACCTCATGCGCGGCGGCAAGGCCCGCGCAGATCTGGCGGATGCGACGCGCGATCATCTCGCCGTCGGCATCGTGGAAGAACCGGAAGGTGCCCGACAGGCGGGCCGAGGCGGGAATCACGTTATAGGCAGAGCCCGCCTGGAACTGCGTGACCGACACCACCGCCGGATGCGTCGGGTCCATGTTGCGCGAGACGATCTGCTGCAACTCGCCCACCAGCGCGGCGCCGATGGCAATCGGGTCACGGCTGGCCTGCGGCATCGCCCCGTGGCTGCCCCGCCCGGCGATGTCGATGTCAAAGAAGCTTGCCCCCGCCATCGCCGCACCGGGGCGCACCCGCAGTTCGGCGAAATCGAGATAGGGCGAGTTGTGCAGGCCATACAGTTCGTCGCAGGGAAAGCGGTCGAAGAGCCCATCCTTCAGCATGGCGCGGGCACCGCCCAGCCCCTCTTCCGCGGGCTGGAAAATGAACACCGCCCGCCCGGCGAAATCGCGCTGTGCGGCCAGGTAGCGCGCCGCACCCAGCAGGATGGTGGTGTGCCCGTCATGCCCGCAACCGTGGAAGACGCCGGGGTTTTTCGACGCATAGGGCAGGTTCGTCTCTTCGTCCATCGGCAGGGCGTCCATATCGGCGCGCAGGCCGATGGTGCGGCCGGGTCGGCTGCCGTCCAGCACGCCCACCACGCCGGTGCCGCCGATCCCGCGCGTCACGCTCACGCCCCAGCTTTCCAGCAGTTCGGCCACTTTCGCCGCGGTGCGGTGTTCCTGGAACCCGATTTCCGGATGTGCGTGAAAATCGCGGCGCAGCGCGGTCAGGTCGTCGGCAAAGGCTTCGATTTCGGGAAGGGCGTACATGGCGGCTCCGCTGGGCTGATGCGGTGCCAGCTTTCCGTCCCGCGCGGCGAAGCGTCAAGCCGCGCCGACGATGCCGAAGACGTGCCGTGCCACGTCTTGCCTCGGGGCCCCCTCCCGCGGTATGAGACGGCCCATGTCCCGCTTTTTCGACATCGGCGACCGCGCCCGCCTTCCCTGGCGCTTTTATGGGGCCACGTGCTCCGTTCTCGCCCGACTCTGACCGGGCGCTGCCGCGCGCTGCGCGGACCCTGCCGATTTCGATACACCCCTGACCGAGGATAGAGCCATGTCCGCTCCCCGTACCCTCTATGACAAGATCTGGGACGACCACGTCGTCCAGCAGGACGCCGACGGCACCTGCCTGCTCTACATTGACCGCCATCTGGTGCACGAGGTGACCAGCCCGCAGGCCTTCGAAGGGCTGCGCATGACGGGCCGCAAGGTCCGCGCGCCGGAAAAGACCATCGCGGTTCCCGACCACAACGTGCCCACGACCCCCGGCCGCGAGACCCACATCGACAACGAGGAAAGCCGCATCCAGGTCGAGGCGCTGGACAAGAACGCCAGGGATTTCGGCGTGGTCTACTATCCGGTCAGCGACATCCGGCAGGGCATCGTGCACATCGTCGGCCCCGAACAGGGCTGGACCCTGCCGGGCATGACGGTGGTCTGCGGTGACAGCCACACCGCCACCCACGGCGCTTTCGGCGCGCTGGCGCACGGCATCGGCACGTCCGAGGTGGAACATGTGCTGGCCACCCAGACGCTGATCCAGAAGAAGTCGAAGAACATGAAGGTGGAAATCACCGGGAGCCTGCGCCCCGGCGTGACCGCCAAGGACATCACCCTGTCGGTGATCGGCGCCACCGGCACGGCGGGCGGCACCGGCCATGTGATCGAATACTGCGGCCAGGCGATCCGCGAGTTGTCGATGGAAGGCCGCATGACCGTCTGCAACATGGCGATCGAAGGCGGCGCCCGCGCCGGGCTGATCGCGCCCGACGAAAAGACCTTTGCCTATGTCATGGGCCGCCCGCACGCGCCGAAAGGCGCGAAGTGGGAAGCCGCGCTGGCCTACTGGAAGACGCTCTATACCGACGAGGGCGCCCATTTCGACAAGGTGGTGACGCTGAAGGGCGAAGACATCGCCCCGGTCGTGACCTGGGGCACCAGCCCCGAGGACGTGCTGCCGATCACCGGCGTCGTTCCGGCACCCGAGGACTTCACCGGCGGCAAGGTCGAGGCGGCGCGGCGCGCGCTCGACTACATGGGCCTGACCCCCGGCACGAAGCTGACCGACATCAAGATCGACACGGTGTTCATCGGCTCGTGCACCAACGGCCGGATCGAGGATCTGCGGGCGGCGGCAGCGGTGCTGAAGGGCAAGAAGATCGCCCCCGGCATGCGGGCCATGGTGGTGCCGGGGTCGGGCCTCGTGCGCGCACAGGCCGAGGAAGAGGGGCTGGCCCAGATCTTCATCGATGCGGGCTTCGAATGGCGGCTGGCCGGCTGCTCGATGTGCCTTGCAATGAACCCCGATCAGCTGAGCCCCGGCGAACGCTGCGCCGCGACGTCCAACCGGAACTTCGAAGGCCGTCAGGGCCGCGGCGGGCGCACCCACCTGATGAGCCCGGCCATGGCCGCGGCGGCGGCGGTGACGGGGCATCTGACGGATGTGCGCGAGATGATGGCGGAGAACGCGTGATGGACAAGTTCACCAAACTCACCGGCGTCGCGGCGCCCATGCCGTTGGTCAACATCGACACCGACATGATCATCCCCAAGCAGTTCCTCAAGACCATTCAGCGGTCAGGACTGGGGAAGAACCTGTTCGACGAGATGCGCTATGACGACAATGGCAACGAGCGGCCCGATTTCGTGCTGAACCAGCCCGCCTATCGCCGCGCCGAGATCATCGTGGCGGGCGACAACTTCGGTTGCGGCTCGTCGCGCGAACACGCGCCCTGGGCGCTGCTGGATTTCGGGATCCGCTGCGTCATCTCGACCAGCTTCGCCGACATCTTCTTCAACAACTGCTTCAAGAACGGCATCCTGCCCGTCGTGCTGCCGCAAGAGGCCGTGGACGAGTTGATGGACGACGCGCGCAAGGGCGAGAACGCGCGGATCACCGTCGATCTGGAAAGCCAGACGGTGACCGGTTCGGATGGCAAGAGCTACCCGTTCGATGTCGATCCGTTCAAGAAGCACTGCCTGCTGAACGGGCTGGACGACATCGGCCTGACGCTGGAAAAGGCCGCCGCCATCGACAGCTTCGAGGGCAAGGCAGCGACGCTCAGGCCCTGGGTCTGATCGGAAGGCCCAGACAGGCCAGAGGGCGCCTTGGTAAGGCGCCCTCTTTTTTTTGCGTAAATTGATGCAAACAGGCGACAGATTCGCCCTCAAAGCGCCGCACTTTAATGATTTTTCTAAACTCACGTTGAACGCTCACAAGAATGTGGGCAAAACTAAGGCGAGTTTGAGGCATTGCGTCACATTCGGCGCGGTCAACAAGGAACAAGGGGGCGGCATCGTACCGCCTCTGTCCGGGTTGAGGGAAGCAGATCGGTGATCCACAGGATTCCCGGCGCGATCGTTCGCGCCATCTTGATCGTCATCATGCTTGCAACCCCCGCGCTGATGCTGCCGGGGGAAAACAGCGATGCGACACAGGCGACCGTCTTTGTCGGCCTCTTCGCCGGCGCGCTGACCTTTGCGGAATATGCCTCGACCTACCCCGGGTTGATCGAGTTCCGCTACGCCCCCCCGTTCAACCGCCTGCGCTTCCTGTCGCTGTTCTTCACCGTCTTCCTGCTGACGATGATCTGCCGCAACCCGATCGATCCGACGCCGTTCTCGGCCTTCGTCGAGGCGGTGGGCGCGCTGATCGGCCGGGCGATCGACCTGCCCTACAGCCCGGTTCGGTTGATGACGCTGATGCTGCCGGCCGATACCTCGGCCGAGCATCTGGACCTCGTGCGCACTGCCGCGGGGATGGCCTACCTGATCTCGCTGGTGATGCTGGCGATCTTCGTGGTGGTGCTGAAGCTGTTCCGCTGGCCCGCGAACCACGGCGCCTTCAACGTGTGGGTGAACCTGCCCACCTTCGACCCGACCGCGGGCGGCGATGTGGTGACGCGCCTGGAACGCGACGCGCGGTTCAACATCGCGCTGGGGTTCCTGTTGCCGTTCCTTGTGCCCGCGGTGGTCAAGGCTTCGTCAACCTCGTTCCAGCCGATCACCTTCGAAAGCGACCAGACCCTGATCTGGACGGTAGCGGCCTGGGCGTTCCTGCCCGCAAGCCTGTTCATGCGCGGCATCGCCATGGGCCGGATCGCCGACATGATCCGCGAGCGGCGGCGCCAGAACGCCGAGGGCGAAGACGGCGCCTTTCAGGCGATCTGAACGGCTCAGGCGGCGCGCAGCCGCCCTTGCCCCCCGGCCAGCGCCGCCAGTTCTTCGGTCACGATCCGGCTGAGCGGGGTGGCCCCGAAACCCGGCAGCAGGCGGTGGAACGTGTCGCCCGCCATCCGGTGCGGCAGATCATGCAGGTAACGCATCTCCAGCATCTCGCGCGAGAGTTCGTGGAAGGGCGCGGCCAGACGCAGCAGCAGCCAGGGAAACCGTGTCATCGCCGGGCGCCTGCCGGTCTGCGCCGCGATCTCGGCGCGCAGATCCTCGATCGAGAATGTCAGGCCCGGCATGTTGACCTCTTCGTAAGGCGCCAGCGCGGCGCGCCGTTCGGCCAGCGCGACGGCGGCACGCGCCATGTCGGGCAGGTAGGCATAGGCGCGCGGCGCGGTGGGGGTGCCGGTGGCCATCATCTTCCCGCGAGCGATCCGCCGCAGCACCAGCATATCCATCAGCGTCCCGGGGTTGCCCGGATCAAGGAAATCGCCGGCGCGCAGCAGGATGACGCGCAGCCCGTCCTCGTCCACCGCGCGTTGGTAGGCGGCCTCCATCTCGGACCGGATGCGGCCTTTGCGGGCGGTGAACCGGTGCGGGGTGTCCTCGTGCCAGGGGCCGGGGGTGTCGCCGTAGACATAGACCGTGCCCGGCACCAGAACGGTGGCGCCGCTGGATCTGGCGGCGGCGATCACCTGCGCGGTGATCCGCGGGATCAGTACCGCCCAGTTGTGATACATGGGCGGGTTCAGCCCGTTCACGATCACGTCGCAACCCTCTGCCGCGGCGCCCATGTCGGTGCCACGACGATAGCGGCGGACGGTCCAGCCCGCAGCGGCGAAGGCCCGCGCGGCATGGCGACCAAAGTTGCCGGACGTACCGGCGATCAGAACGGTCCCGGGGGTCATCTTCATCTCCTCTGTGCAGCAGCGACCGGGGTGGGCGCCGATGCGGGCAGGATCAGCCATTCTGAATTGATTTGAAATTCGACATATTCGCATCTATTCCATTCATTAATGAATGTTATAGATGACATCGAATGGTCGCTGATCCGCGCGCTTCTGGCCGTTGCAGACGCGGGCTCGCTGTCGGCCGCGGCGCGGGCCACCGGGATCAGCCAGCCGACCCTGGGCCGCCAGGTGGCGGCGGCCGAACGGGCGCTGGGCATCGCCGTCTTCCGCCGCCATCGGCTGGGCCTGGAACTGACCGAGGCGGGCGCCGCCCTGATCGGCCCCGCGCGCGAGATGCAGGCCGCCGCCGCGCGG
>DAIEJF010000171.1 GCA_027351005.1 Paracoccaceae bacterium
GACGATATGCGGCGCCATGCTGCCCCCCCCTTTTCAGGGCGTTCTAGCGGCTGCCGACCACCGCCGCAGCCGAAATCCGCTGCGACATTTTAATGCGTTGCGTTGTATCAATTAGAAATATGATTGCGCTGCAATTGCGAAGGCCGTATCACCATGCAGACGCAGAAGGAGCCGATTCACATGCCGCATGACGGAAGCCCCCCGCCCGCCCCGGCAACCCTGCCCGATCTTCTGGCGCTGACCGGCGCCGTTCTGCCGGATCTGGCCGCCCTGCGCAGCACCGCCGTCGCCGCACTGAAGGATCGGGTGGCGCCCGGCGGCCGCCTGTCGCCCGCGGCGCTGGAGGCCGAGCAACACGCGGCCCACGGCCTCTCCTGGCTGGCCACCTATACCGAGTCGCTGAACGCGCTGCACGACTGGGCCACCCGGCTCGCGGCCGCCGGCACCTTTGGCGAGATCGAGGCGCTGATCCTCCAGATCGGCTTTGGCGAATATCTGAACCAGCTATCGGGAGGCATCCCGATGAGCCAGGGCGAGGTCGCGCGCTTGCAGGACCTCGGCCTTGCCCATGGCTTCGGCGCGGCGGCGGAAACCCTGATGGCCCGGGGCAATTCCGCCGCCGCCCGGATGCGCCTGACGCAGCTTATGCGGGACACCCAGGGCCGTGCCACCTTCGGCGCCTCGGGCCTGGATGACGAACTGGAGATGATCCGTGACCAGTTCCGCCGCTTTGCCGACGCCCGGGTGATCCCCTACGCGCAGGACTGGCACCTGAAGGACGAACTGATCCCGATGGAGATCATCGCGGCCCTGGCCGAGATGGGGGTGTTCGGTCTGACCATCCCCGAGGCCTATGGCGGCCTTGGCCTGTCGAAGGCCTCGATGGTGGTGGTGTCCGAAGAACTTTCGCGCGGGTACATCGGCGTGGGCAGCCTGGGAACCCGCAGCGAGATCGCGGCCGAACTGATCCTGTGCGGCGGCACCGAGGCGCAGAAGGCGCACTGGCTGCCCCGCATCGCCAGCGGGGACATCCTGCCGACCGCGGTGTTCACCGAACCCAACACCGGCTCGGATCTGGGATCGCTGCGCACCCGCGCGGTGCCCGACGGCGACGACTGGCGGGTGACCGGCAACAAGACCTGGATCACCCACGCCGCCCGCGCCCATGTCATGACGTTGCTGGCCCGGACAGACCCGGCCAGTACCGACTGGCGCGGCCTGTCGATGTTTCTCGCGGAAAAGACCCCGGGCACCGACGCTGACCCCTTCCCCACCCCCGGCATGACGGGTGGCGAGATCGAGGTGCTGGGCTATCGCGGCATGAAGGAATACGAACTGGCCTTCGACGGATTCCGCGTGTCGGGCGAAAACCTGCTGGGCGGCGTGCCGGGTCAGGGGTTCAAGCAGTTGATGCAAACCTTCGAATCCGCCCGCATCCAGACCGCGGCACGCGCCGTGGGCGTGGCCCAATCCGCGCTGGAAACCGCGCTGCAATACGCCGAGGACCGCAATCAGTTCGGGCAGCCGCTGGTGGCCTTTCCCCGCGTGGCGGGAAAGCTTGCGATGATGGCGTTGGAAATCATGATGGCGCGCCAACTGACCTACCGTGCCGCCTGGGCGAAAGACCATGACAGGCGCTGCGATCTGGAGGCCGGGATGGCCAAGCTTCTGGGGGCGCGGGTGGCCTGGGCCGCAGCCGACAATGCGGTGCAGATCCACGGCGGAAACGGCTTTGCACTGGAATACCGCATCAGCCGCATCCTGTGCGATGCCCGCATCCTGAACATCTTCGAGGGCGCGGCCGAGATCCAGGCCCAGGTGATCGCGCGTCGCCTGCTGGACTGACCCTTGAAGATCCTTGCCCGGGTGCCATGTGAACAGGGATTACATGGTAACCAGGGTACCCCATGCCGCAGTCCGTCCTTGTCACCGGTGCGTCCGGCTTCATCGCCAAGCGCATCGTCTTCGATCTGCTGGCGGCGGGCCATTCCGTCAGGGGCAGCCTGCGCACCCCCTCCCGCGCAGACGAGGTGCGCGCGGCGCTTTCGGCCCGGGGTTTGGGCGCCGATCACCTGGCGCGGCTCAGCTTCGTTGCGCTTGATCTGAACGCCGACGCAGGCTGGGCCGAGGCCCTGCACGGGGTGGACGCGCTGATCCACACCGCCTCGCCCTTCCCGCTGGCCCAGCCGAAAGACCCCCAGACGCTGATCCGCCCCGCGGTCGACGGCACCCTGCGCGCGCTCAAGGCCGCCACGGCGGCAGGGGTCGGCCGCGTCATCCTGACCTCCTCGATGGAGGCGCTGATGCATGGCAAGTCGGCGGGCGCCATCACCGAGGCCGACTGGACCGACCTGACCGCGCCCACCGTCAGCGCCTATACGCAATCGAAGACGCTGGCCGAACGCGCCGCCTGGGACCACGCGGCCAGCCACCCCGGGCTGCACCTGACCGCGATCAACCCCGGCGTGGTGCTGGGCACGCCGATGGACCGGCACACGGCCTCGTCGATCGGCGTGGTGGGCCGGTTCCTGCGCGGCAAGGATCCGATGGTGCCGGATTTCAGCCTGCCGGTGACCGACATCGCCGATGTCTCGGCCGCGCATCTCGCGGCGCTGGAACAGCCCGCCAGCGCAGGCAACCGCTACATCGTGGCAGATCGCTTCATGCCCGTACCCGAACTGACCCGGACGCTGAAGGCCGCCTACCCCGAACGCCGGATTCCCACGATGATCGCGCCAAAGCCACTGGTGCGGCTGCTGTCGCTGTTCGATCCGGAAATCCGGCTGATCCTGCCCTGGATCGGCTGGCACGCCGCGCTCGACTCGGCCAAGGTCCGTGCGCTGCTGGGCCGCCCGTTGACCCCTGCCCGCGACTCGGTGCTGGCAACAGCCGCCTTCCTTGCCGCCGCCTGACTATTCGCCCGCCACCGGCGCCCCGTGCGAGGGGCGGGCGACCCCTAGCCGCGGATGCAGCCGCCCCGCCAGTGCCGAGGCTGACAGCAGTGCCACCCCCGCCGCCGCGAAGATGCCCGGCAGCGGGGCGACCATCAGCACAAGCCAGGCCACCCCCGGCGTCAGGATGCCCGACACGTCGCGAAAGCTGGAATAGATCGCGGCCATCTCGGTCCGCTCCGACGGCTTCACCGCCATCAGGAACGGCAGCCCCGCCGACACGTCCAGCAGCACCAGAAAGCCGGACGCCATCGCCGTCAGCACCACCGTGGCCCAGGGCACCGGAGAGGCCAGCGCGGCCAGGCAGAACAGGGTGCCACAGCCCAGGAAGGCCGCCCGCACCGCGCGGCGCACCGTGGCGCGCTGGACAAGGCGCAGCATCAGCGGCGTGATGTACAGAAAGCAGTTGGACAGCGACAGCGCCATCCCGCCCAGGTCGTCGCCCAGCCCGCTTTGCACGCAGAAGATCGGCAGGTAGACCACATAGACCCACCAGCCGCAGGACCGGATCACCGCAAAGCTCCAGCCCAGCACAAGCCGCGGCTGGGTCAGGAAGCGGCCGAGATAGGCGACAGGATTGGGCGCGGGACCCTTGGCACGGCTGATTTCCTTGCCGTTGCCCAGCCGCAGGATCCAGAAGGCGGTCAACAGCACGACGGCGCCGATCAGCCCGCCGACGAAGGGCGCCGGCGCCCAGAGGCTGCGCAACCACACCCCCATGACCGGCCCCAGCGTCCACGAGGTGGCGGCATAGAGCATCTGCTTGCTCTGGCAGCGGCCAAGGTCAAGCCGCGGCACATAGTCCAGCACATAGGCGTTCAGGCAGACAAAGCAGGTGACCGTGCCAAAGGCCGTCATCAGCAGGGCCAGACCGATGGCCGTGGCGCCGCCCGAAATCGCCAGCGACATCCCGATCATGTAAAACAGTGTGCCCAGCGTATACATCCACCGCCGCGGCACGAAGCGGGTAAGCCAGGGCACCATCAGCCCCGTCACCAGAGACCCGCAGCCGACAAAGAAGTAAAGCTGCGATTCCGCCCGGGCATCGCCCAAGGCGTCATAGACCACCAGCGGCATGACAGAGATCATCAGGCCGCGGATCGCGGCCTCGATACCCGACAGCAGGGCAAAGCCCTCGACACTGGGCCCCGCCGCGTGGCGCAGGTGGATGGGCATGTAGCGCGGGGCCATGGCACCCGGTCTCCTCGGTTGCTGCATTGGCACCCGAGGCGCGCCGGGCGTCTGCGCCGCGGGCGACAGCGCGCGTCGTTTGCAAGCCTCAGGCCGCCAGCAGCGCCATCAGCCGGGCCCGCGCGGGCGGCAGGGGGCGCTGGCCCAGCGCGGGCGCAAGCCTGTGCTCCAGGAAATGCCCCGTCAGCCGCAGGCCAGCGGCCACCTCGGCCACGGTCGCAGGCCCTTGCCCCAGTAGCGCGGGCGGCAGCGGCAGCAGGCGCGCGGCCCAGTCGCCCGCCCCGGCACGGCTGACCGCGCGCCCGCTTTTCGGCGAGACATAGGCCAGGTCGTCGCGCGAACCGTTCACCGCGCAAGAGGTCAGGTCCAGCCCGAAGCCGGTCTCCTCCAGCAGCAGCATTTCCCAGCGCAGGTAGGCCAGCGGCCAGTCGGGCGTGGCTCCCAGCGCGTCGAACATGGCGATCGAGGCGGCATAAAGCGCGGGGTGCGGTTCGCGTTCCGGCAGCGCGAAGGACAGAAGCGCCGCCACGGCATTGAGCCCGGCCAGCGCCAGCCGGTCTGACAGGATCGCGCCCGCGCGGCTTTTCAGCGGCTCGACAGTGAAGGCCCCGATATGTTCATCCAGCCGCGCCCGCCAGGCCAGCGCCAGTTGCGCCCCGGGCTGAAGCACCGGCGCGATTCGACGCGACGTGCCACCGCGCACCACACCCGCATGGCGGCCGTGCGTTTCGGTGAACACCTCGATGATCGCGGCGCTTTCCCCGTGCCCGCGCACGGCCAGAAGCACGCCTTCGTCCCGCCATTCCATGCGGCCGAGTATGCGTGCGCCCCGCGCGCCCCGGCAAGGGCTCAGTCGGACAGGCCCTCTTCCTCCAGCAGGGTGCGGCCCCCGCGGTCTTCGACCTCGATCACCCAAAGGTCTGGATCGAAGCGGCGCTGGCGGGCGATGGCGGCATCCACCTCGGCCTCGGGCCCCGCGGCCAGGACCACCCAGGCCCGCACGCCGCTGGCCAGATCGAAGCTCCGCTGGAACGCCCGCGCGCTGCCATCCAGCGGTACCTGCTTCACCAGCACGGCGCCGGCGGTGTCGTCGCCATGCGCCACGACATAGGCCGGAATATCGGCAAACCGCAGCCGGGCCAGGTAGGCATCCACCCAGAACCGCGCCGTCAGCCGGGTCACTTGAGGTTGCCGTCCTTGAACTCGAGCCCCATTTCCGAATACCGCTCGGCCTCTTCTTCCCAGTCGGGGCGCACCTTCACCTGCAGGAACAGGTGGACGGGGCGTTCCAGAAAGGCCGCAAGTTCGGCGCGCGACGCGGTCGAAATTGCCTTGATCGTCTCGCCCCCCTTGCCCAGCACGATCCCCTTGTGCCCGTCGCGGGCGACATAGATCACCTGATCGATGCGGGTCGAGCCGTCCTCGCGGTCGGTCCACTGTTCGGTTTCAACCGTCAGCTGGTAGGGCAGTTCCTCATGCAGGCGCAGGGTCAGCTTTTCACGGGTGATCTCGGCGGCGATCGCGCGCATCGGCACGTCGGCGATCTGGTCTTCGGGGTAGAACCAGGCGTGTTCGGGCAACTGTCCTGCCAGCCAGCTGCGCAGGTCGTCCACCCCGTGCCCCCGCTCGGCCGAAATCATGAAGGTCTTTTCGAAGGAAAAGGCGGCGTTCAACTGCTCGGCCAGGGCCAGCAGCGTTTCGGCCTTGACCCGGTCGATCTTGTTGATCGCCAGCGCCACGCGCTGTCCCTGCGGCAGGCGTTCCTTCAGCGCGTCAAGGATGGCACGCACCCCTTCGGTCAGGCCGCGGTGCGCCTCGATCAGCAGCACGATGATGTCGGCATCCGCCGCCCCGCCCCAGGCCGCCGCAACCATCGCCCGGTCCAGCCGCCGCCGCGGCCGGAACAGGCCCGGCGTGTCGACGAAGACGATCTGCGTCTGCCCCTCCATGCAGATCCCCCGGATGCGCGAGCGGGTCGTCTGCACCTTGTGCGTGACGATGGACACCTTGGCCCCCACCATCCGGTTCAGCAGGGTCGATTTCCCGGCATTCGGTTCGCCGATCAGGGCGACAAAGCCTGCGCGTTTCGCGTTATCCATTGCTTTTCTCCATCCGCGCCAGCAGCGCCCGGGCCGCCATCTGTTCCGCCTGCCGCTTCGAGCCGGCCTGTGCGGTCTCGGTCTCGCCCGAGGCAAGCCGCACCTCGACGGTGAACTGCGGCGCGTGGTCGGGGCCGCTGCGGTCGCGCTCGGCATAGACCGGCGGCGTCTGGCCGCGGGCCTGTGCCCATTCCTGCAACGCGGTCTTGGCGTCGCGGGCGTCGGGCTCGACCCGCGCGATCCGGTCGCCCCAGAGCCGCAGAACCAGCGCCCGCGCCACATCGAACCCGCCATCGAGGTAGACGGCCGCGATCACCGCCTCCATCGCGTCGCCCAAGAGCGCGTCTTTCCGTCGCCCGCCCGACATCATCTCGGACCGGCCCAGCTTCAGCACCTCGCCCAGCCCGATGCCGCGCGCGACATCGGCGCAGGTTTCCTTGCGCACAAGCGCGTTGAAGCGGGGGGCAAGCTGCCCTTCCGTCGCGTCAAGGTCGGCGGCCAGCAGCGCCTCGGCCATCACGAGGCCCAGCACCCGGTCGCCCAGGAACTCCAGCCGCTGGTTGTCGGGCCGCGAGGGTGACGACAGCGACGAATGGGTGACCGCGCTCACCAGCAACTCGGGCCGCGCGAAGCTGTGGCCAAGCCGGGCCGCGAAGGCCTGGAGATCGACGGCCAGCTTCACCGCACCGCCATCAGCGTACGATCCCAGCGCCAGTCCCAGACATCCAGAAGCGACCGCCCGGCAGAGGAAAACACGATCAGGTCGGCCCGCCCGATCAGGTACTGGAACGGCACGAAGCCTACGCCACCCTGCGACTGCGGGAAGCGGCTGTCTTCCGAATTGTCGCGGTTGTCGCCCATGAAGAAGAACTCGCCCGGCGGAACGGTGAACACCTGGGTATTGTCGGCAAAGCCGTCATCCTCGGTGTTCAGGATATCATGCTTGGGCCCGCCCGGCAGCGTTTCGATGAAACGGTCGTTCTCGCACGGGCCGCCCCGCGGAACCGGAACGTTGCGGCAGCGCGGCTTTGCGCCCGTGGGCCCCTGTGGCAGCATCGGTTCGGTGAAGGTGCCCGCCGGTTCCACCTTGACCGGGGCCCCGTTGATGTAAAGCAGCCCGTCCTTCATCTGCACGGTATCGCCCGGCAGGCCGATCAGCCGCTTGATGTAATCTTCGCCGTTGATCGGGTGGCGGAACACCACCACATCGCCCCGCTGCGGCATCCGCGCCAGGATGCGCCCCGAGAACGGGCACAGATCCATCGGGCAGGAATAGCGCGAATAGCCATAGGCCATCTTGTTGACGAAGAGGAAATCGCCGACCAGCAGCGTATCCTTCATCGACCCCGAGGGGATCCAGAACGGCTGGAAGAACAGCGTGCGGAACAGGACGGCGATCAACAGCGCCATGACCACGGCGCGCACCGTGTCGAGGATACCGCCCGCTGCCTGCATCAAACCCTGCCCCGTCGCCCGCATCGCGGCTACATGCGCGGGCGGGGGGCAGGTGTCAAGCGGCCCCGCCCTGCGCGGCCTAGTTGATCCATTTGAAGAAGCGATCCGCGCGCCACGTCCAGACGTAGAACAGCGAACGCCCGGCGGACGAGAAGATGATCATCTCGGCCTTGCCGATCAGGTTGGCCACCGGCAGCATCCCCACCCCCTGCACCGTCACCGGAAAGCGGCTGTCGGCCGAATTGTCGCGGTTGTCGCCCATCACGAACAGGTTGCCCGGCGGCACCGTGTAAAGCGGCGTGTTGTCGCCCGGCCCGTTGTCCTCGATGTTCAGGATGTCATGCGTCATGCCGCCCGGCAGGGTTTCCAGGAACCGCGCCTTGTTGCAGGCGCCCCCCTCGCCCACCGCGCCGGTCTCGCAGCGGGGCAGGTCGCCCTGCGGGCCCTGAGGGGCGTAGGTTTCGGTGAACGTCCCATCGGGCTGCACCTGAACCGGGGTTCCGTTGATGTAAAGCAGGCCGTCCTTCATCTGGACGGTATCGCCCGGCAGGCCGATGACGCGCTTGATCAGGTCTTCGTTGGCGGCCGGGTGGCGGAACACCACCACATCGCCGCGCTTGGGCAGGCTGCCGAACAGGCGGCCGGAAATCGGACACAGGCTGAACGGGCAGGAGACCGCCGAATAGCCATAGGCCATCTTGTTGATGACGATGTAGTCGCCGACCAGCAGCGTATCCTTCATCGACCCCGAGGGGATCCAGAACGGCTGGAAGAACAGGGTGCGGAACACCCCCGCGATCAGCAGCGCATAGATGACCGTCTTGATCGTGTCGACGATCCCTTCTTCCTTCTTCGCAGCGCGTGCCATGCCTCGCCTATCCCCTTTCCTCTTGCCCTGCCTCGGGCAGTGCCTCGATCACCACGATCGCCTGAGCCCAGGGATGGTCATCCGTCAAGGTCAGGTGGATCACGCTTCGGTGCCCCGGTGGCGTCATAGCGGCAAGCCGGTCGGCTGCCCAGCCCGTCAGGTGCATCTGCGGCTGCCCGCTGCGCAGGTTGCTGACGGCCATGTCCTTCCAGGCGATCCCCATGCGCAGGCCGGTGCCCAGCGCCTTCGAGCAGGCCTCCTTGGCCGCCCAGCGTTTGGCATAGGTGCCCGCCACATCGGCGCGGCGCTCGGCCTTCTGCTGCTCGGCTGCGGTAAAGACCCGGTTGCGGAACCGGTCGCCGTGGCGGGCCAGCACGCCGGCGATCCGCTCGATATTCGCCAGATCGGTTCCGATCCCCAGGATCATGGCTTGGCCGAAACCTGCGGCATCGGGGTCAGCAGGCCGTCGCCCAGGTTCAGCATCGCGCGCCACCAGTCGGGCAGCGCAAGCTGGGGCAACCCGTCGAACCGCGCGGAAAGCTTCTGCCAGAGACCCGGCGCATCGGCGCGGACCGCCGACCAGAGCGCCGCGGCATCCGGCATCGCCAGTTCACAGACACCGTTTTCCGACAAGGCCGTGTCCGGGTTGAAGGCCACATCCAGCCCATGCAGGTCATGCAGCGCCGCGCAGTCATCCTGCAGCGACTGCGCGCCATCGGCGGCGATCACCGGGATGCCGAAGAAGGGCACCGCCTCGCCCGGAGCGGCGGCAATCCCGCGCGTCGCGTCGGCGGCCAGCCGGTCGGCCATGCGGCGGGTGGCTTCGGCGACGGCCTCGGCTGCGGGAATGGTGCGGCCCTGGTAGTTCACCACGGCCTTCGCGGCCTGCGCCTGCAAAGACTTGTTTTCCGCCGTCAGCGCGGCATTGGCCTGGGTCAGCGTGTCGCCCTGCTGCTTCAGCGCCGTGTTGGTCGCGGTCAGCGCATCGTTGTTCTGCATCAGACCGGCGTTGCGTTCCTTCAGATCGGCCGAGGCGGCCACCGCGGTATCGGCGCGCTTGGCCTCGCTGTCCGCGCGTTCCGTTTCTGCGGCCAGCAGTCGCTCTTGCCGCGCTCGCACCGAAAGATCGGGCACGATGGCATCGGCAAGGCCCGAAAGGCGGGCCGACACCGAATCATTGATGACCACCAGCACGGTCAGGACCAGCGCCAGAACGAACAGCAGTGCCAGCATTCCCTTGGACAGGACCATGAGGACGCTGAACGGCAGTTTCACCAGGCGCCAGAGCATTCGTACCCCCTCGACTTCGGCGCGCAGAAAATCACGCCGCGCGGGACAAGTCCATCAGGCGCCGCATTTCCGCGATGGCGGCAGGCAGACCGACGAAGATCGCCTCGGCAATCAGGAAATGTCCGATGTTCAACTCCATCACCTGCGGGAAGGCGGCGATCGCGCCCACCGTCTCGAAGGTCAGCCCGTGGCCTGCATGCACTTCAAGCCCGAGCGAGGCCGCAAGCACCGCCCCGGCCCGCAGTCCCGCCAGTTCGGCATCGCGTTCGGCGAACCGGCCTTCGGAATGCAGATCGCAGTAGTGGCCGGTGTGCAGTTCCACCACCGCGGCGCCGATCCGGGCCGACGCCTCGATCTGGCGCGGGTCGTGGCCGATGAACATCGACACCCGGCAGCCCGCCTCGCGCAGGGGGGCGACGTAGTCGCGCAGCCGCGCCTCGTCACCCGCAACGTCAAGGCCGCCCTCGGTCGTCCGTTCCTCGCGCTTTTCGGGCACCAGGCAGACGGCATGCGGCCGGTGCAGCAGCGCCAGCGCCTGCATCTCGGCGGTTGCCGCCATCTCGAAGTTCAGCGGCACCCGCAGGCCCGTGGCCAGCGCCTCGATGTCGGCATCGCGGATGTGGCGGCGGTCTTCGCGCAGATGCGCGGTGATTCCGTCGGCCCCGGCCTCCTGCGCCAGAAGCGCGGCGCGCAGTGGCTCGGTATAGGCCGACCCCCTCGCGTTGCGGACGGTGGCCACATGGTCGATGTTGACCCCCAGACGCAACTTTCCCCTGGCCTGCATGTTCAGCCCTCCTGTCCCTTTCCCGCCGGGCGGGGGCCCGGCCCTTCGGCCCGCGCGGCACGCGCCGCGCGCAGCTTTTCCACCCGTTCGCGCAACCGCTTGCTGCGCCGCTTCTGATAGGCGGCCACCACCGGCAGGCTGAGGTAATAGCCCACCAGCCCCAAGGCGATGCCGGGGATCACCCCACCCACCGTATACGGCCAGAACACCCGACGGAAGAACCAGGCCAGGCTTTGCCAATGGGTGTCCCCGCCGGTCAGCAGCGCGCGCATGTTGTCCCACAGTTCGATCGAGGCACGGGTGAAGGCGCGCACGATCTGCGACAGGTGCATCGGGTTCGGCTCGTGCAGCAGCCAGTGGCCCAGTTCGACCGAGACCGACATGATCAGCGGAAAGGTCAGCGGGTTTCCGACCAGCGTCGACAGCAACGCCGCCACCATGTTGCCGCGCAGAACCCAGGCAAGCGCGGCGGCGATGACCAGATGGAAGCCGAAGAACGGGGTGAAGGACACGAAGATCCCCGCCGCCACCCCCCGCGCGATGCGATGCGGCTTGTCGGGCAGCCGACGCAGGCGGTGGACGATGTAGCTGATGGCGCGCAGCCAGCCCCCGCGCGGATAGACGGCCTCGACGACCGTCTGGCGAAAGGATCGCTTGGTCCGACGCTTGAAAACCACCTACACGCCCCCTGCCCCGGTGCTCAGGGCTTCCTGCTCATGTACCGGTAGCGTTCGATCTGGGCAACATCGCTTTCGGCCTCGAGGGCGGTCATCACATAATGCAGGTGTTCGACGTCACGCAGATCGACCTCGACGATCAGCCGGTAGTAGTCCGGCTTCCGGTCCACGAAGTGCAGGTCGGAGATATTGGCCTTCTGTTCGCCGATCAAGGTGCAAATCCGCCCCAGCACGCCCGGCCCGTTCGAGAGGGTCACGTTCAGGCTGACGGTATGCACCGGCGCATGGCGGCCCGCGGTCCAGTTCAGGTCGATCCAGCGTTCGGGCTGTTCCTCGAATTCAGCCAGCGCGGGGCAGTCGATGGCGTGAACCACCGGCCCCTGGCCACGATAGGTGATGCCCACGATCCGTTCGCCCGGCACCGGCTGGCAGCAGTTGGCGCGGCGGAACGGCTGGTCGGGGGCAAGCCCGACGATGGGGCGCTGCGCATCGACCTCGGCGCTGGGGGTGGCGCTGGCAAGCTCGGGATACAGCGCCTCCACCACCCGGCGCGCGGGCAGTTCGGCCGACCCCACGCGCGCCAGCAGCTCTGTCTCGTCGGGCAGACCAAGCCGCCCCGCGGCGGTGCGCAATGCCTTTTCGGTCGCCTTCTTGCCGACATGCTCGAAGGCCACGCGGGCAAGCTCCTGGCCCAGCTTCACGAAGCGGCCGCGGTCCTCTTCACGCAGGGACCGGCGGATGGCGGATTTCGCGCGCCCCGTCACCACGATGTCGATCCAGCTTGCCTGCGGGCGCTGGCCCTCGGCGGTGATGATCTCGACGCTCTGGCCGTTCTTCAGCCGGGTCCACAGCGGCACGCGGATGCCGTCGACCTTGGCCGAGACGCAGGAATTCCCGATCCGGGTATGGATCGCATAGGCGTAGTCAAGCGGCGTCGCGCCCCGCGGCAACTGGATCACGTCGCCCTTCGGGGTAAAGCAGAACACCTGATCCGAATACATCTCGAGCTTCACGGTCTCTAGGAATTCGTCATGATCCTCGGCGGCCTCGAAGCGTTCGGTCAGCGTCGTGATCCACTTTGTCGGATCGACGGCAAAGCGGTTCTGCGCCCGTACCCCGTCGCGATAGGACCAGTGCGCGGCCACCCCGGCCTCGGCCACTTCGTGCATTTCGCGGGTGCGGATCTGCACCTCCACCCGCTTGCCGTCACGCCCCGAGACGGTGGTATGGATCGACCGGTAGCCGTTGTTCTTCGGCTGGCTGACGTAATCCTTGAACCGCCCCGGCACCGCCCGCCAGCGCTGATGGATGACCCCCAGCACGCGGTAGCAATCGGCCTCGGACCCGGTGATGACGCGGAAGCCGTAGATGTCCGACAGGCGCGAGAACGCAAGGTTCTTTTCCTGCATCTTGCGCCAGACCGAATAGGGCTTCTTCGCGCGGCCGAACACATCGGCCTCGATTCCGGCCTTTTCCAGTTCGATGCGGATGTCGTTCGTGATCTTGTGGACCACGTCGCCGGTTTCGCGTTGCAGCGTGATGAACCGTCGGATGATCGAGGTCCGCCCCTCGGGGTTCAGCACGCGGAAGGACAGGTCTTCCAGTTCCTCGCGCATCCACTGCATGCCCATGCGGCCGGCAAGCGGGGCGAAGATCTCCATCGTCTCGCGTGCCTTGCGGGCCTGCTTTTCCGGCGGCAGCGACTTGATGGTGCGCATGTTGTGCAGCCGGTCGGCCAGCTTGACCAGGATCACCCGCAGGTCCTTGGACATGGCGATCAGCAGCTTGCGGAAGTTTTCCGCCTGCTTGGCCTCTGACGACGACAGTTGCAGGTTGGTCAGCTTGGTGACGCCATCGACCAGTTCGGCGATCTCTGTGCCAAACAGCCGCTCCACCTCGGAAAAGGTGGATTTCGTGTCCTCGATCGTGTCGTGCAGCAGCGCGGTGACGATCGTCGCATCGTCCAGACGCTGTTCGGTGAGGATCGCCGCGACGGCCACCGGGTGGGTGAAATATTCCTCGCCCGAATGGCGCATCTGCCCGGCATGCATGGCCCGCCCATAGGCATAGGCCTGGCGGATCAGCGCCTCGCTGGTACGCGGGTTGTAGTTGCGGACAAGGGCGATCAGGTCTTCGACGTCGATCATCCGGTCCGCATCCTTTCAGGCTGCCGGGGCAGGCCGCGGAAGGCGGCGCCTCAGTCCTCTCCCTGCGCCTGCATCAGCGCGCGGAGAAGCTTTTCTTCCGACATGTCGTCCTGCGCCGGGCGATCCATGTCGGCGCCCATCAGCAGCGCCATCGCGTCGTCCTCGGGCTCGTCCACCTCGATCTGGGTCTGGTGGCTCTCGATCATCCGCTCGCGCAGCGCGCTGGCCGCCTGGGTCTCGTCGGCGATCTCGCGCAGGGCGACGACGGGGTTCTTGTCGTTGTCGCGGTCGATGGTGATCGGCGACCCGGACTGGATCTCGCGCGCCCGGTGGGCGGCCAGCATCACCAGCTCGAACCGGTTCGGAACCTTGTCAACGCAATCTTCGACCGTCACGCGGGCCATCGGCGACTCCAATACGGATTGGGGGCATGGAAGCGCCTGTGTAAGCCTTCACAACACCCTTGACAAGGGAAGATCGAGCCACATCAGGAAATGGGCCGCACCGCGTCGCGGTCGGCCTGCGGCAGGCGTGCCAGCATCTCGGCGACAGTAGCGCCAAGCACCGGGTGGCGCCAGTCCGCCGCAATGTCGGCCAGGGGCACCAGCACGAAGGCGCGCTCGTGCAGGCGCGGATGCGGCAGGATCAGGCGGTCGGGCGCGCGCTGCGTCTGCAGATCGGGCGGAAGGTGCATCCAGGCCTCGACCCCCGCGCGGTCGGGGCGGATCAGATCGTCGCTGGCCAGCAGGTCCAGATCGAGCGTCCGGCTGCCCCAGCGCAACACCCGCCGACGCCCGAAGGCAGCCTCGATCCCGTGCAGCAGGTCCAGAACCTCCTGCGGGCCCTGCGCCCCTTGAACCTCGACACAGGCATTCACATATTCGGGATCGGACGGGTCCGGGAAACTCGGGGTGCGAAACAGCCTGCTTTGTTTCGCAACCACAAGCCCGGCAAGGGAAATCGCCTGAACGGCGGCCGCGATCGTTTGCGCCGGATCACCCGCCTCGGTGGCAACATTCCCGCCCAGCGCAACCAGATGGCGCAACAAACGACCCTGCGTCACGTTACCGTCCACTTTCGACACGCTTTATGTGCCTTTGGATTTCTCGTAGCATCCCCGAATCCGCCGGAAGGGGACAGCCTGATCGCCCGCGACGCCACCTCGCGGGATCGCCCAGGCGCGACGGGTAATTTGAAAGGAACGGTAATGTTTTACAAGGATGATCGTCTGGCTCTGTTCATAGACGGCTCCAATCTCTACGCCGCGGCCAAGGCCCTGGGGTTCGACATCGACTACAAGCTTCTGCGGCAGGAATTCATGCGCCGCGGCAAGCTTCTGCGGGCATTCTACTATACCGCCCTGCTGGAAAACGATGACTATTCCCCGATCCGCCCGCTGGTCGACTGGCTGCACTACAACGGGTTCTCGATGGTGACCAAACCTGCCAAGGAATACGTTGACAGCCAGGGGCGGCGGAAGGTGAAGGGCAACATGGACATCGAGCTGACGGTCGATGCCATGGAGCTGGCACCGCGGGTCGACCACATCGTGCTGTTCTCGGGCGACGGCGACTTCAAGCCGCTGGTCGAAAGCCTGCAACGGCAGGGCGTGCGCGTGTCGGTCGTGTCGACCATCCGCAGCCAGCCCCCGATGATCGCAGACGAACTTCGGCGCCAGGCGGACAATTTCATCGAGCTGGACGAACTGCGCGAAGTCATCGGCCGCCCGCCGCGCGAACCGCGGCCGGTCGAGCAGGACATGGCCGCCAACCCGGCCCAGTGACGCAGATCGGCACCGGAACGGCAGGCAAGCGATCGGGCCGGTAGGGGGCAACCTCTCCGGCCCTTTGCTTTGCCCTTCCCGAGGGTGGATTTCCCGCCCCGAAGCCGGTAGGCACGAAGGGGAAGGAGTGCGCGATGAAACCTGAACTGACGCTGTACCTCGCCGCCCCGCGCGGCTTCTGCGCCGGGGTGGACCGGGCCATCCGCATCGTGGAAATGGCGCTCGAGAAATGGGGCGCGCCGGTCTATGTGCGCCACGAGATCGTGCACAACCGCTATGTGGTGGAAGGCCTGCGGGCCAAGGGCGCCGTCTTCGTGGAAGAGCTGGACGAATGCCCCGATGACCGGCCGGTGATCTTTTCCGCGCATGGCGTGCCGAAATCCGTGCCCGCCGCGGCCGAAAAGCGCCGGATGATCGCGGTGGATGCCACCTGCCCGCTGGTGACCAAGGTGCACAAGGAAGCCGCCCGCCACCACGAGGACGGATTGCAGATGGTGATGATCGGCCACGCCGGACACCCCGAGGTGATCGGCACCATGGGCCAGTTGCCCGAATGCGAAGTGCTGCTGGTGGAAACCGTGACCGACGTGGCGGGCCTTCAGGTGCGTGACGCGGCAAAGCTGGCCTACATCACCCAGACGACACTGTCCGTCGATGACACCGCCGATATCGTCGAGGCGCTGCGCGACCGCTTTCCGGCCATCGTCGGCCCGCACCGCGAGGACATCTGCTACGCGACCACCAACCGCCAGGCGGCGGTCAAGGCCATCGCAGGCACGATCGATGCGCTGCTGGTCATCGGGGCGCCGAACTCGTCGAACTCGCGCCGCCTGGTCGAGGTGGGCCGCGCCGCGGGCTGCGGCTATGCCCAGCTTGTGCAGCGCGCGACCGACATCGACTGGCGCGCCCTGCAGGGCATCCGCACCGTTGGCGTCACCGCGGGCGCCTCGGCCCCGGAGGAGCTGGTGACCGAGGTGCTGGACGCCTTCCGCGACCGCTATGCCGTGACCGTCGAGATGGTGGAAACCGCGCGCGAGGATGTAGAGTTCAAGGTGCCCCGCATCCTGCGCGAGCCCGCCTGACCCCAGCCCCCCGCGCCCGATTGACGCCCCGCGCTGCCCGGCCTATCCCGCCCGGGCAACGGAGGAACAGATGCCCGAACTCTTCGCCTATACCGACGGCGCCTGCAGCGGAAACCCGGGGCCCGGCGGTTGGGGCGTGCTGCTGATCGCCCGCGAGGGCGACGCCGTGGTGCGGGAACGCACCCTGTCGGGCGGCGAGGCGCTGACCACCAACAACCGGATGGAGCTGATGGCGGCCATTTCGGCGCTGGAAACCCTGAGCCGCCCCTCGCGGCTGACCCTCATCACCGACAGCGCCTATGTGAAGAACGGCGTGACGGAATGGATGGGCGGCTGGAAGCGCAACGGCTGGAAGACCTCGGCCAATAAGCCTGTGAAGAACGACGACCTGTGGCGGCGGCTGGACGCGGCGCGGGGCCGCCACCAGGTGACCTGGGCCTGGATCAAGGGCCACGCGGGACACCCCGAGAACGAACGCGCCGATGAACTGGCACGGGCCGGAATGGCGCCGTTCAAGCCGGGCGCCTGATCGTACAGGGTTTACAGGGCGCGGCGTTCGCCTACAGTCGGACCATGCCCCGCGCAAGAACCCTGTCCGATGAAGCCATCCATGCCACGATCCGCAAGATGCTGGCGGATGGCGGTGACAAGGCGGTGTCGTTCGGAACCGTGTCGCAGGCCACCGGGTTGGCGGCCTCGACCCTTGCGCAGCGGTTCGCCACCCGCGACGGAATGGTGCGCGCCGCGCTTCTGGATGGCTGGGCGCGCCTGTCGGCCCTGACCGAGGCCGCCGAGGCCGAGGTGCCGCTGGGCGGCAAGCAGGTGCCCGCCCTGCTGAAACAGGTGGCGAAAGACCATGCGGGCGCAATCGCGCTGCTGCTGCATCACCTGCGCGACCCCGACCTGCGCGCCGCAGCCCAGGCGTGGCGAACCCGGATGGAACAAGCCATCGCGCTGCGGCTCGGGGGCGACAGGGCCGCCGAAGCCGCGGCCATGGTCTTTGCCCTGTGGCAGGGCCGGATGCTGTGGTCCGACGCGGGCGAGCCGCCGTTCCGACTGAAGGATGCGCTGCGGCGGCTGGGCTAGATCCGCTCTGGCAGCGCCCAGCCGCGCAACAGTTCATCCGCGCCCATCGGGCGCTTGCCTTCGCGCTGCGCCAGCGTGATGTCCACCGCCCCGCTGCCACAGGCCACCGTCAGCCCGCCCAGCACCGTGCCCGGCGCCCCCTGCCCGTCCACGACGCGCGACCGCAAAAGCTTCAGCCGTTCGCCATCCACCTGCACCCAGGCACCCGGAAAGGGCGACAGACCGCGGATCTGGCGATCCACCTCGGGCGCAGGCCTGCTGAAATCCACCTGCGCCTCGGCCTTGTCGATCTTCTGCGCATAGGTCACGCCAGCGGCAGGCTGCGGCTCGGGCACCAGGCTGTCCAGGTGGTCCAGCGCCTCGATGATCGCCGTGGCCCCCAGCGCCGACAGCCGGTCGTGCAATTCGGCGGTGGTTTCCCCGGGCCCGATCGCGATCGCCCGGCGCAGCAGAACCGGCCCGGTATCCAACCCCGCATCCATCTGCATGATGCAGACGCCGGTCTCCGCATCCCCTGCCATGATCGCCCGATGGATCGGCGCCGCCCCCCGCCACCGCGGCAGAAGCGAGGCGTGGATGTTCAGGCATCCTTTCGCCGGGGCCGCAAGGATCGCGGGCGGCAGGATCAATCCATAGGCCACCACAACCGCCACATCGGCGCCCAGCGCGGCAAAGTCGGCCTGCGCCTCGGGGGTTCGCAAGCTGACCGGGTGGCGCACCGGCAGGCCCAACGCCTCGGCCCGCGCCTGCACGGGGCTGGGCCGATCCTTCTTGCCGCGCCCGGCGGGGCGGGGCGGCTGGCAGTAGACGCAGACCACCTGATGCCGGGCCGCCAGCGCATCCAGCACCGGCACCGAGAAGTCAGGCGTACCCATGAACACGACCCTCATGCCCGCCTCGCCAGCTTCTGCGCCCGCGCGATCAGCATCTTCCGCTTCAGGGCCGAGAGGTGATCGAAATACATCCGCCCGTTCAGATGGTCGATCTGGTGCTGCACGCTGGTGGCCCAGAGATCGACGAAATCCCGTTCCTCCACCGCACCGTCTTCGTTCAGAAAGCGCACCGTCACCGCCCGCGGCCGCGCGATCACCGCCGAAACGCCGGGCAGGTTCGGGCTGGCCTCCTCATGCTCGCGGAACTTGACCGAGGCGTGCAGAACCTCGGGGTTGGCCATCTTCACCGCCTGCCCGCGCCGGTCCGAACAGTCGACCACCGCCAGCCGCAGCATGACCCCGATCTGCGGCGCGCCCAGGCCATAGCCGGGCATCGCATCCATGGTTTCCACCATGTCGGCCCAGATCGCGCGGATCTCGTCGGTGATCGCCGCGACGGGCGCGGCAGCGGTGTGCAGCCTG
>DAIEJF010000172.1 GCA_027351005.1 Paracoccaceae bacterium
GATTTCGTCCAGCGTCCTTGCCGCGGCGGCGGGGCGCGCCATGCGCTTCAGCGTGTCGGGATGGGCGTGCTGGAAGGGGATGTCGAGGTAGGGCAGCACCAGCCCGTCGGCCATCAGCGGGATCAGGTCGCGCACATGGGGATAGGGATAGACATAGTGCAGCCGCACCCAGGCGCCGAGGCTGCCCAGATCGCGGGCAAGGTCGGTGATATGGGCGCGGTGGCCCTTCGCCTCGGCGTGCTTGATGTCGACGCCATAGGCCGAGGTGTCCTGGCTGATGACCAGCAGTTCCCTGACCCCCGCCTCGACCAGCTTTTCCGCCTCACGCAGCACGGCATGGGCGGGGCGGCTGACGAGGCGTCCGCGCATGTCGGGGATGATGCAGAACTTGCATTTGTGGTTACAGCCCTCGGAGATCTTGAGGTAGCTGTAATGCCGGGGCGTCAGCTTCACCCCGGTCGCGGGCATCAGGTCGATGAAGGGGTCGGGCGCGGGCGGCACGGCGGCATGCACCGCATCCAGCACCTGTTCGTATTGCTGCGGCCCGGTCACCGCCAGCACCCTGGGATGCGCGCCGGTGATGTAATCGGGCGCGGCGCCCAGGCAGCCGGTCACGATCACCCGGCCGTTTTCGGCCAGCGCCTCGCCGATCGCCTCGAGGCTTTCGGCCTTGGCGCTGTCAAGGAAACCGCAGGTGTTCACGATCACCGCATCCGCGCCGGTGTAATCGGGCGAGATCGCATAGCCCTCGGCCCTGAGCCGGGTCAGGATGCGTTCGCTGTCCACCAGTGCCTTGGGACAGCCAAGCGAGACCATGCCAAGGGTCGGCTGGCCGGGGCGGCGCGCGTCGGGGACGGTGGCGCGGGCAAGGTCGGGGCGAAGATCGGGCGGGTTCTGGGACATGGCGCGTTCTACCTCAGCCGCGCGGGCGGGAAAAGGGTGGCGGTTGGTCGGAGAGCCCCGCAAAAAAGTTTACACATGTAATTTTCTTCATGTAACGATGCCGTGAGCGGGTCGCTTATTGCGCCGCGGGCGGGGCGCGTGGCCGGGGGAGCGGCCGCCGCCCCAGCCAAGGGGGGATCAGGAGGAACGCATGACGGACTGGAAGAACCTGGGGCGCGCGATCGGCTGCGGCCTTGCGGTCGGGGCGCTGGCGGCGGCACCGGCCATGGCCACGGAAGGGTACTTTGCGCTTGGCTACAGCCCCGAACAGATCGCCCAGGGCGGCGCGGGCGTGGCCAATGGCGACGAGCCGATGTCGGCGGCGATCAACCCCGCGGGCGTTGCCACGGTGGGCACCGCGCTGTCGTTCGGAATGCAGCTTTTCTCACCCCACCGCGGGTACGACGCCAGCGGGGCGGCCTTTGTCTCGAATGGCAGCATCACCAGCGGGCACACGCTGTTTCTGGTGCCGAATGTCGCCTACAACCGGGTGCTGCCCAATGGCGCGCGGCTGAACTTTGCCGCCTATGGCAATGGCGGGATGAACACGAGCTACCCGGCCGATCCGAACACCGGGCTTCTGTGCACCGGCGCGCCGGGGATCTTCTGCGGCGGCAAGGCCGGTGTGAATCTGACCCAGCTATTCCTGCAGTTCACCTATGCCCAGAAGGTCGGCAACGTCGCCTGGGGGATCGCGCCGACCATCGCGTTGCAGAACTTCTCGGCCCGCGGGATCGGCGCCTTCGCGTCTTCTTCCGCGGACTCGTCGCATCTGAGCGACACCGGTGGCGACTGGTCGCATGGCATCGGCCTGAAGGCCGGCGTGCAGGTCGACGTGGCGCCGGGGCTGCGGCTGGGCCTGAGCGGGCAGAGCAAGTTCAACATGTCGAAGTTCTCGAAATATGCGGGCCTCTTTGCGGGCGGCGGCGATTTCGACATTCCGGCCTCGGCCACTGTCGGCATGGCCTGGGACGCCAGACCGGATCTGACGCTGATGCTGGATTACCAGCGGATCTGGTATTCCGGCGTTCCGGCGGTGTCGAACCCGTTCCCGAACGGCACGAACGCGCTGGGCAGCGCCGATGGCCCCGGCTTCGGCTGGAAGGATGTGGGCGTGATCAAGCTGGGCGCGGCCTGGCGGCAGAGCCCCGCAATGACCTGGCGGGTGGGATACGCCTATTCCACCAATCCGGTGCAATCGAGCCAGGTCACGCTGAACATCCTGGCGCCCGGCGTGGTGCGCCATCACCTGTCGGCCGGGGGAAGCTGGCAGATGACCGACACCGACACGCTGGACTTCGCGCTGGAATATGTGCCCACCGGCAAGGTCTCGGGCCCCGAAGTGACGACGAGCGGGGTCACGTCGGGCAGCGACATCACCCTGAAGATGCACCAGTTCGCGGCCGCGGTGGGGTGGACGCACCGGTTCTGAGCGCCTGACACCCGGCAGCGAGCCCCGGCCGCCCTGACGGCCGGGGGCATTCCCGCGGAAACCCGCCGGGGTGGGGCGGCTGCGGTTGAGCGGGGGGCCGATTGCGGGCAAGCTTCGCCTCAGGGTGAACCGGGGGGCCTGTGATGCGCTGGATGATCCGACTGCTGGGGCTGGTGGTCACGCTGGTGGCCGTGGCGGTGGGCGCGCTGGTCCTGATCCCGGCCGACCGGATCGCGGCGCTGGTGGCGGGGCAGTTCCAGCAGGCCACCGGGCGGCAGATGGTCATCGCGGGCGGGGTGCATGCGACGCTTTGGCCGGAACTGGGCGTGCGCACCGGCGCCGTGACGATCGCCAACGCGCCCTGGTCGAAGGCCGGGCCGATGGTTCAGGCCGAAGGGCTGCGCGTGGGTGTGGACCCGCTGGCGCTTCTTGGGGGCCGCGTGAAGGTGGCCCGGGTCGATCTGCTCAGTCCCCGTATCCTGCTGGAACGTGGCAAGGACGGACGGGGCAACTGGCAGATGGCCGCGCCCTCGACAGCGCCGGGGGCCGCCGGGACCCAACCCGCGCAAGGCGGCGTGGGCGCGCCCCCGCTTGTCAGCATCGACCGCGCGACGATCAGCGGCGGCGCGGTGACCTGGACCGACGATGCCGTCGGCACCACGCAGACGCTGGAGGGGATCGACGCCACCTTCACCCTGCCCGACCCCGCGGGGGCGGCCGATCTGGGGCTGAAGGCCCGCGTGAACGGCCAGCCCGTTGCCCTGACGCTGCATCTGGCCAGGACCGCCGCCGCGCTGGCGGGTGCGCCTGCCGATCTGACGCTTTCGCTGACCGCGGGCGGTTCCACCATCGCCTTCACCGGAACGGCGGACCCCGCCAAGGGCAGCCTCAGCGGCGCGCTGGATGCGAAACTGGCCGACCTGCCCGCGCTCTTTGCCGCGGCGGGGCGTCCTGCGCCGCACCTGCCGCAGGGCTTGGGCGCGCGAAGCATCGCGGCCAGGGGCAACCTGACCGCCGGTGCCGACGGCCGCGTGACGCTGGCGCAGGCCACGCTGACGCTTGATTCCAACACGCTGACCGGGCAGATCGCGCTGGCCACCGCAGGCGCCCGGCCGAAGGTGACGGCGATCCTGTCGGCGGGCAAACTGGATCTGGCGGCGCTGGGCGGTGGAACCGGCGGCGGGGCCGGGGGCGCGGGCGCCGGGGCGGGCGGCTGGTCCAAGGCGCCGATCGATGTCTCGGGCCTGCGCGCGGTCGATGCCGACGTGACGCTCAGCGCGGCAGGGGTGGACCTTGGCACCGCCGATCTGGGGCAGACCGATGTGGCGCTGGCGCTTGCGGGGGGCAAGGCCACCCTGGCGCTGAAGCAGATCGCGGCCTATCAGGGCACGATCAGCGGGCAGATCCTGGCCGATGCCACCGGAACGCCTGCGGTGTCAGCCGACCTGACCGCCGACAAGGTGGCGTTGCAACCGCTTCTGACCGCCTTTGCAAACTACACGCGCCTGAGCGGGACAGGCAGGCTGACGGCCAGCCTGCAATCGCGGGGCGGGTCGGTGGATGCGCTGATGAACGCGCTGGCGGGCCGCGGCGAGATCCGCCTCGGGCAGGGCGCCTTGCAGGGCTTCGATCTGGCGGGGATGCTGACACATCTTGACCCGGGCTATGTCGGCAGCGGCGCCCGGACGATCTACGACGCGATCACCGCCACCTTCACCATCACCGGCGGCGTTCTGTCCAACAGCGACCTTCAGTTCAGCTCGGCGCTGGTCAACGCGACCGGCAAGGGCACGGTCGACATCGGCGGGCGCATGCTGGACTACACGGTGACGCCGGTCGCGCTGCAGGGGATCGCGGGCAACACCGGGGTGCAGGTGCCGCTGAAGATCTCGGGCCCCTGGGCCGCACCGAAATTCGGGCTGGACCTGAACGCGGCGACGAACGGCAAGCTGGATGCCGAGAAGAAGAAGCTGGAAGACAAGGCCAAGGCCGCGGCGGAAAAGGCGCTTGGCCTGCCTGCGGGCAGCAGCACCGACACCAAGACGCTGCAGGATGCGGCGAAACAGGGGCTGATGAAGCTGCTGGGCGGCAACTGACCGCGCGCGCCCCGCCGACGGGCGGTCGGGGCGCGCGCGCGCGCAGAGGTGTAAGGGGGCGTCAGGCGCCCAGGAAGTCGGCCTTGCCCAGTTCCACGCCGTTGTGGCGCAGGATGTCGTAGGCGGTCGTCATGTGGAAGTAGAAGTTCGGCACCGCGTAGCTGGCCAGATAGACCGGCGCGGGGAAGGTCAGTTCGCGCGGGCCCGCCTTCACGGTGATGGTGCGCGCAGCGGCGCCTTCGTAATCGGCCGCCTTGAAGCCCGAGATGAAGTCGAGCGTGCGGGCGATGCGGGCGCGCAGTTCGGCGAAGGTGGTCTCGGTATCGGCAAAGCTCGGCACCTCGGCCCCGGCCAGACGCGCCGAGGCGCCCTTGGCGTGGTCGCAGGCGATCAGCACCTGCCGGGTCAGCGGCAGCATGTCAGGGGCAAGCCGACCGGCGCAGAGCACGGCGGGGTCGATCTTCTTCGCGGCGCAATGCGCCTCGGCCTTGGACAGGATCGCATCGAGCGCCTTCAGCGAGCGGGTGAAGGGCGGGATGATATGGTCGTACATGGGCGTCTCCGTTGGTCCGTGCGACGGCGGGGCGCGGCGCCCCGGCCGGACGGATTGCGCGGGAGAATGGCGCATCGTCGCGCAAAGGCAAGGGGGCCGCGTAAGCGACCCCCCGATCCGTTCCGCAATGGCCGATCCGCTCAGGCGGTGCGGGCCTTCGCGCGGCGCTTGCCGAAGACGGCAAAGCCCGCAAGCCCGGCCCCCAGCAGCGGCAGCGACGCGGGCAGCGGCACCGAGCTGATGACCGGCGGCGTGTTCGAGGTCACCTTGACGTTGTCGAGCACCCAGTAGGACGGGTCGTTGCGGAAGGTGAACGACAGGTTCGTGGTGGCCGAGGTCGCGGTGACCACATAGCTGTAGAGCGTGTAGCCGAACTGCCCGCTGTTGCGCAGCGAGGTCAGCGTGTTCGACCCGAAGGATGCGGCGAACGAGTTCGTGCGGCTACCCAGGTTCTCCAGCCAGAACGACACGGTGTAGGAATCGCCGATCACCGTCGAGAGCAGCTGCGACAGCGTGCCGGTGGACCGCACCGGCCCGATCAGCGCGCTGTAGGTGCCGCTTTCGGCATAGCCGGTCGTGATGTAGGTGTAGCCGGTGTTGCCGGACTGGTTCCATCCCGAGAAGGTGCCGGTTTCGAAGCTGCCGTTGGTAACGAGATTTGAAACGGGTGTCGCCTGCGCCATCTGGGCGAGGCCCGCAACCATCGCGGCTGCAATCGCATAGCTTATGGTCCGCATGACCTGATCTCCTGACATCGCACGGTCGTTACAAAATTTCGCGGCAGTTCCGGCCCGGGGGCCATGCCGCGCGAATGATGAAAACTTGAAGGAAGATCGGGATGTTTCTGCGGCGCAATCGGGCCGGAAGCGTGAATCTTCGCGGCATTATTGCGGCATGTCGCAGGGCGCCTGGCCTGAACCCGGGCGCCCTGACGGGCGGCCTAGACCCCCAGGCACCAGCGCATGACCGCCTTTTGCGCGTGCAGGCGGTTTTCGGCCTCGTCGAACACCACCGAATGCGGGCCGTCCATCACCGCGCTCGTCACCTCGTCGTCGCGGTGGGCGGGCAGGCAGTGCATGAACAGCGCGTCCGGCTTGGCGCGCGCCATCAGCGCCTCGTTCACCTGGTAGCCGCGCAACTGGTTGTGGCGGCGTTCCTTGGCCGATTGCGGATCGTGCATGCTGACCCAGGTGTCCGTCACCACGAGGTCGGCGCCCTCGACCGCCCGCGCGGGATCACGCTCGATCACCGCGGCCGAACCCTTGGCGCGCGCAAAGTCGAGCCAGCCCTGCTCGGGGTCCAGCGGCTCGGGGCCGGTGAAGGTGAAATCGAAGCCGAACTGCCCCGCGGCATGGATCAGCGAGGCGCAGACGTTGTTGCCGTCGCCCGACCACACCACCCGGCGCCCGGCGATCGGGCCGCGGTGTTCCTCGTAGGTCATCACATCGGCCATGATCTGGCAGGGATGGGTGCGGTTCGTCAGCCCGTTGATGACCGGCACGGTGGCGTGTTCGGCCATTTCGAGCAGCGTCGCCTCTTCGAAGGTGCGGATCATGATCAGGTCGACATAGCGCGACAGCACCCGGGCGGTGTCGGCGATGGTCTCGCCATGGCCAAGCTGCATCTCCTTGCCCGACAGCACCATGGTCTGCCCGCCCATCTGGCGCACGCCCACGTCGAACGACACCCGCGTGCGGGTCGAGGGCTTTTCGAAGATCAGCGCCACCATCCGCCCGGCCAGCGGCTGTTCGTCATCCGGCATCCCCTTGGGTCGCCCGCCGCGCGCGGTCTTCATCGTGCGCGCCAGGTCGATCATGGCGCGCAACTCGCCGGCGTCGGTCTTGTGGATGTCAAGGAAGTGCTTCATTCGGAACGCTTTCTTTGGCGGAGCGCGCCGGGGGCTGTCTGCCCCCGGACCCCCGAGGATATTTCAGGACCGAAAAGGGTCAGGCGGTTTCCAGCGCGGTGGCGGCGGCATCGAGGCGGGTGACCGCCTCGGCGATCTCGGCGTCGCTGATGGTCAGCGCGGGCAGGATGCGCACGACATTGTCGGCGCCCGCCACCGTCAGGACATGGGCCGCGTAACCCGCCTTCACCACATCCGTGTTGGGCGCCCGGCATTTCAGTCCCAGGATCAGGCCCTGGCCGCGGACGCCCTCGAACACCGCCGGATGGGCGGCCACCAGCCCTTCCAGCCGCTGGCGCAAGAGCGCGCCCTTGCGGCGCACCTCGGCCAGAAAGGCGTCGTCGGCCACGATCTCCATCACCCGCGCGCCGACCGCGCAGGCCAGCGGGTTGCCGCCGTAGGTCGAGCCGTGGGTCCCCGCGACCATGCCCGAGGCGGCCTTTTCGGTGGCCAGCACCGCACCCAGCGGGAAGCCGCCGCCGATGCCCTTGGCGACCATCATGATGTCGGGGGTGATCCCGGCCCATTCATGGGCGAACAGCCTGCCGGTGCGCCCCATGCCGCATTGCACCTCGTCAAGGATCAGCAGCACGCCGGTTTCGTCGCAGAGGTCGCGCAGCCCCTTCAGGCAGGCATCGGGCAGCGGCCGGATGCCGCCTTCGCCCTGGATCGGTTCGACCAGGATCGCGGCGGTG
>DAIEJF010000180.1 GCA_027351005.1 Paracoccaceae bacterium
CCGCGCGCTCGCGCGCCATGGCCAGCGTCACGGTCGGGAAACTCCCCAAGCCGATCGAGCGGCGCTTACCGCCGACCATGGTCCGCAAAAGCCATGACTTTGCGCCCGTAGGGGTCAGTTGCAGGGTCAGGCCCGCCACTCCACCCACGGCGACGAGGTTATTTCCGCCCTCGCCGGGATGCGCCAGGCGCTTCACTTCCAGCGGCGAGAGTTCCTTTGCGACCTTCGGCATGGCCCATTTTCCCTACGTACTAAAGGCTACATCCAACCTTACTACCAAAAAAATCTAGATTGAAATGGGCTAAAACGCAATGGAAATGGACGATGTGCCGCCGCGGATCACAGGGCGATCGTCGCTAAGTCTCTGTTATGCTGTGGTTTTATTGGACAATTGCGGACGCAATCGGACTAATCCGGATTACACGCGAGGGATGCAAAGGGGGTAAAATGGCGGACAGTGAGGGATTCGAACCCTCGAGACGGTTTCCCGCCTACACACTTTCCAGGCGTGCGCCTTCGACCACTCGGCCAACTGTCCGTGCGCGCCTCTTTACAGGCTGGGGCAGGACAGGCGCAAGGGGGGGCAAGGGGAAAAGCCGCGCGGTCAGACGGTTATCCGCGCGCCCAGTTCCACCACGCGGTCGCGCGGCAGGTGGTAGAATTCGCTGGGATCGGCGGCGAACCGGCTGAGCGAGACGAAGAGCCTGTCGAGGATGCGCCCGAAGCCCGCGCGCTGTCCGATCAGCACCTTGCGGCGGCCGAGAAAGAACGAGGTGCTCATCACGTCGAACTTCAGCCCCGCCCGCCGCGCAAGGCCAAGCGCGCGGCTGAGGTTCGGCGTCTCCATGAAGCCGAAGCGCAGCCTGAGCCGGGCGAAGTGGTCGTCGATGGGCGCATATTCCACCCGCTCGTCCTCGGACGCGGTCGGCACCCGCAGGATCTCCACCGTCAGGATCACGTTGCGCTCGTGCAGCACCCGGTTGTGCTTGAGGTTGTGCAACAGGGCCACCGGCACGGCCGACGGGTCCGAGGTCAGGAAGAAGGCGGTACCTTCAACCCGCGTCACGCTGGCAGAGTCGGCGATCGAATGGGCAAAGCCGTCCATGTCGACCTTCTGCTTGCTTTCGCGTGCCAGGATCAGTTGCGTGCCACGCCACCAGGCCCACATCACCATCCCGACCGTCAGCGACAGGATGACCGGTGCATAGCCGCCTTCGTGCAGCTTGGTCAGGTTCGACAGGAAGAAGGTGCCCTCGATGATGCCGAAGATGATGGCGATCGGCACCACCATCCACAGCGGCTTCTTCCAGCCCCGGATCGCATAGATCACCGCCAGCGTGGTATCGACCAGCATCGCCCCCGTGACCGCGATCCCGTAGGCGGCGGCCAGCGCCGACGACGACCGGAAGCTCAGCACGAAGGTCAGCACGCCCAGCAGCAGCAGCCAGTTCACCAGCGGGATGTAGATCTGCCCGCTCTGGCTTTCCGACGTATGCACAATGGACATCCGCGGCAAGAGACCAAGCTGGATGGCCGCGCGGGTCATGGAATAGGCGCCGCTGATCACCGCCTGTGCGGCGATGACGGTGGCCAGCGTCGCAAGCCCCACCGCCATCGGCAGGAGCCACGATGGGAACATCAGGAAGAACGGGTCTTCCAGCGCCTCGGGGTGTTTCAGCACCAGCGCGCCCTGCCCGAGGTAGTTCAGCACCAGCGCCGGAAACACCAGCGCGAACCACGCGACCCGGATCGGCAGCCGCCCGAAGTGGCCAAGATCGGCGTAAAGCGCCTCGCCGCCGGTGACGGCAAGGAACACGGCGCCCAGCACGATGAAGGCCACCATGCCGTGGTCCAGCGCGAAGGTGATGCCATGCAGCGGGTTGATCGCCAGCAGCACCTCGGGGTCGTCGACCAGATGCACGACGCCGCTGATCGCCATCGTCAGGAACCACAGGGCCGTGATCGGGCCGAAGGCGACCGAGATCGCGTGGGTGCCATGCCGCTGCACCATGAAAAGCCCGATCAGGATCGCCAGCGTCAGCGGCACCACATAGGCTTCGAGCGCAGGCGTCACCAGGCCGATGCCTTCCACCGCCGACAGCACGGAAATGGCGGGGGTAATCACCGCATCGCCCAGAAAGAGCGACGCCCCCGCGATCCCGAGCGCAAGGATCCCCAGCGACCGCCGCCCGATGGCCAGCCGCGACAGCGTGTAAAGCGCCAGCACCCCGCCTTCGCCGCGGTTGTCGGCGCGCAGCAGGAAGATGATGTATTTCACCGTCACCACCAGCGTCAGCGACCACAGGATCAGTGACAGCACGCCAAAGACATCGGCGCGCAGCATCCCCTCGTCGGCCACCGGCCGCATCGCTTCCCGGAAGGCGTAAAGCGGGCTGGTGCCGATGTCGCCATAGACCACGCCCACCGCGCCCAGCGACAGCATCGCAAGGCCGCCCTTGCGGTGGCCGCTGTCGTCGTGCGGGGTCTCGTCGCCGTCCTGCTGAAGATCAGAGGAGTCGGTGATTTCGCGAAGCCGGATCGGCGCCATGCAGTATCTTTCCTCGCCCCACTCGTCAGATCGTTATGCGCGAGCCAAGTTCCACCACCCGGTCGCGTGGCAGCGAGTAGAATTCGCTCGGGTCGGCGGCAAAGCGCGACAGGCCGATGAACAGCCGGTCGAGCACGCGGCCCAACCCGTGCCGCTGGCCGATGATGACCTTGCGGCGCCCGAGGAAGAACGAGGTACTCATCACGTCGAACTTCAACCCCAGCCTGCGCGCCTGACCCAGCGCGCGGCTGAGGTTCGGCGTTTCCATGAACCCGAAGCGCAGCCTGAGCCGGGCGAAGTGGTCGTCGATGGGGGTGTACTCGACCCGTTCGTCGGGCGCGGCATGGGGCATGCGCAGCGTCTCGATGGTCAGGATCACGTTCTTGTCGTGCAGCACCTGATTGTGCTTGAGGTTGTGCAGCAAGGCCTGCGGCACCGCCGACGGGTCCGAGGTGAAGAAGAACGCCGTGCCCCGCGCACGCAGAACACGCTGCGAATCCGCGATGGAATGGGCGAAGCCGTCCATGTCCACCTTTTCCTTGCCCTCGCGCGCCAAAGTCAGTTGCACGCCGCGCCACCACGTCCACATGACCGTGCCCAGAACCGCCGCCAGCGTCACCGGCACATAGCCGCCATCGGGCAGCTTCAGCAGGTTCGAGGCCAGGAACGCCAGTTCCAGTGCAAGCAGCGGCGCCACGACCAGAGCCACCAGCCAGGGCTTCGCGTTCCAGCCCTTCAGCGCCAGCACCACGGTCAGCACCGTGGTGACGATCATCGTACCGGTCACGGCGATGCCATAGGCGAACGCCAGCGCCGACGACGACCGGAACGACAGCACCAGCGCGATCACCCCGAAGAACAGCAGCCAGTTGATCGAGGGGATGTAGATCTGCCCGCTCTGCCGTTCCGAGGTGTGGCGGATGGTCAGACGCGGCAGGAAGCCAAGCTGGATCGCGCCCCGCGTCATCGAATAGGCGCCGGTAATCACCGCCTGCGAGGCAATGACGGTCGCGATGGTGGCAAGCCCCACCAGAACGGGCAGCAGATGCGGCGAAACGAGAAGGAAGAACGGGTCTTCCAGCGCGTCGGGCCGCAACAGCACCAGCGCGCCTTGCCCCAGGTAGTTCAGGACCAGCGAGGGGAACACCAGTGCGAACCAGGCCAGCCGGATCGGGCGTTTCCCGAAGTGGCCCAGGTCGGCATAAAGCGCCTCGGCCCCGGTGACGGCCAGGAAGATCGCGCCCAGAACGACAAAGGCCATCGGCCCGGCATGGACCAGGAAGCTGATCGCGTGGCGCGGGTCCAGCGCGAACAGGACTTCGGGCTCGCGCACGATATGCACCACGCCCGTCACCGCCAGCACCAGGAACCAGACCGCGGTGATCGGCCCGAAGGCGGTCGAAACCGCCGCCGTGCCACGGCTTTGCACCATGAACAGCGCGATCAGAATGGCCAGCGTGATCGGCACCACATATTCGGACAGCCCGGGCCGGATCAGTTCGGCACCCTCTACCGCCGACAGCACGGAAATTGCCGGGGTGATGATGGCATCGCCGAAAAACAACGCGGCCCCGGCAATGCCGAGGCCCAGAACCCAGAACGAGCGCCGACCCAGCGCCAGGCGCACCAGCGTGTAAAGCGCCAGCACCCCGCCTTCGCCCCGGTTGTCGGCGCGCAGCAGGACGGTGACGTATTTCAGCGTGACGATGATGACCAGCGTCCAGACCAGGACCGAGATCACCCCCAGAACCTCGTTCCGGCTCAGGCCGTCAGACGCGACGACGCGCAAGGATTCGCGCACGGCATAAATGGGGCTGGTGCCGATATCGCCATAGACCACGCCGACTGCACCGAGCGTCAGCGCCGCAACGCCGCCCTTGTGGTGACCGTGTTCCTGATCGGTATCGTCTACGCCATCCACGTCGGTGCCGAACGGCACTTCGCGAAGGGATTGGATCATATGGACTCGCTCCTGAGGCGACCTGCCGGGGGCAGGCAGCGCTCGGTTTTCCAGCAGGTCGCGCGGGTGCGCACCGTTCCGGCTCCGTCTTGCGCGCCCCGTCTCAAGGCGCCATGGCAGACCGTCTTGCGACTCGACAGTCCGAGGTGCGAACTATGCGCAAAATCGTGAACGCTGCAAGTGCGAATGCGCGACGGAAACGGGCCGTCAGGGTTCCAGCACCAGCGTGACACGCCGGTTCTGCTTGCCCTTTTTCTCTATTTTTCCGAGCGTTACCCGCCCAATCTCGCCTGTCCGTGCGACATGTGTGCCGCCGCAGGGTTGCAGGTCGATCTGATCGGCGCCCTGCCCGATGCGGATCAGACGCACCCGGCCCTGCCCCATCGGCGGGCGGACAGACATGGTTTTCACCAGCCCGGGGTTGGCCTCCAGCTCTGCATCGGTGATCCAGTCCTCGGTCACCGGCAGGTCGCGGGCGATCAGCGCGTTCACCGCGGCCTCGATGGCGGCCACGTCGGCGGGCGGCTCGGGCATGTCGAAATCCAGCCGCCCCTTGTCCGCCCCGATCTGCCCGCCGGTCACCGGCAGCGGGATCGCCACCGACAGCAGGTGCAGCGCCGTGTGCACCCGCATGTGCGCATGGCGCCGCGCCCAGTCGAGCGTCTGCGTCACCGCGGCCCCCACCGGCGGCAGCGGCGCGGGTTCGGCCGGCACCAGCACCACGGCCCCCGCCTCGCCCTTGACCGCGGTCGCGATGGGCAGGCGTTGGTCGTCCCAGATGAGCCAGCCGCTGTCACCCGGCTGGCCGCCGCCGGTGGGATAGAACAGCGTCCGGTCCAGCACCACGCCGCCTTCGGCGGTATGGGCCATGACCACGGCGTCGGCGTCCTGAAGGTAGGGCGCAGCGCGGAACAGAAGCTCGGTCGGCATCAGACGGCATCCTTTGGCGGAACGGGGGTATCGGCGGCACCGGGCAGGCGCTGCGCCGCGGTATCGTCGCCCGGCGCGGGGCGCAGGGCCTCGGGGTTGCGGATCCAGATGTCGCGCTGCGCGAAGGGGATCTCGATCCCCTCGGCGGCAAAGCGTTCTGCAATCTGGTGGTTCACCTCGGACCGCACGTCGAGCGAGAAGTTCACGTCGCGCAGGATCACCCGGATTTCGAAGTTCAGCGAATCCGCCCCGAAGCCGGTGAAGATGACGTTGGGCTTGGGGTTCATGACCACCAGCGGATGCGCCTCGGCAATCTCGCGCAGGATCTTGTCCACCTTGCGGGTGTCGGTGCCATAGGCCACGCCCACCTGCACGATCAGCCGCCCGACCCGGCTGAACTTGGTCATGTTCGTCACGGTGCCGGTAATCAGATTCGAATTCGGCACGATCACGTCGGCGCGGTCGAAGGTCTCGATCCGGGTCGAACGAACCGAGATGGATCGCACCGTGCCCTGCACCCCGCCCGTCTCGATCCAGTCGCCCTCGCTTACCGGGCGTTCGATCAGCAGGATGACGCCCGAGACGAAGTTCGACACGATGTTCTGCAGGCCGAAGCCGATGCCGACCGACAGGGCCCCCGCAACGATGGCCAGCCCCGACAGGTCGATCCCCGCCCCGGTGATCGCGATCAGCGCCGACACGACGATGCCAAGATAGCCCACGCCCACCGCGATGGCGTTCTGCCCCCCCACGTCGATCCGCGTCTTGGGCAGCACCGTGGTCTTCAGCGCCCCCTGGATCAGCCGGGTCAGCGCATAGCCTGCGCCGAAAAGGATCGCGAAGGTCAGGAAGTTGGTGGGCGAAATCCGCGTGGCCCCGATCGAGAACCCCTGCGCGAACTTGCCCCACAGCTCGGCCAGATCCGCCGCCCGCGCGCCCCAGACCAGCGCAAAGACCGGCAGCGAGCCCAGCGACAGCGCAAAGCCGAACAACGTCGGCAAAAGCCCGTCGTCGCCCTCGCGCGCCGGCGTCAGCCAGCGGTAGATGTCGTTCACAAGCTGCTGGATCAGCACAAGAACGCCAATCAGCCCCAGCGACAGCGCCAGCGGCAGGATCACCCCGGTCGCCGCCGCGATGTAGCCCACCGCGGCAAAGAGCGGGGCCACCGCCGCCAGAAGCATCACCACCCGGCCCAGCACCCGCACCAGCCGCGCGGAATAGCCCTGCTCCTCCGTCGGCTCCTCGGTGCGCCTGTCGCCCCGCAGCGTCCGGCCAATGCGGTAGAGCGACAGCGCGGCCAGCGCCAGGATCGGGAAGGTGATGACGGCATTGGCCGCCTCGTCATCGGCCCCCGAGCCGCGGAACAGCGCCCGCCGCAGGATGTCGACGGCGATCAGCACGCCCAGAAGCTGCGCATGAAGCCGCGCCTCGGCCCGGGTTTCGGGCGGCAGGTCCAGCAGCATCTCGCCTTCGCCGTCCCGCGGGAAGATCTGGTGGCCAAGCCAGCGCGCGGCAAAGATCATCACCGCCATCGGCACCAGCACGCCCAGCACCGTCTGCCCGACAATCCCGGCAAAGCCCGTGGTGTTCACCGCCTCGGTGATCAGCGCGACCCCCAGCACCGGCAACACCACCTGCCCCAGCGATGCGACCAGCGCCAGCGCCTGTGCACCGCCCTCGGGCAGACGGACCACGATCCAGTGGATGCCGCGGTCGAACCACCGCCGCCCGCGCGCCAGCAGCACGACGGCAAAGACCAAATAGCCAAGGATCAGCGGCCCGTTGTTGCCCAGGTCCGCCCGCCGCGTGTCGATCGCCCAGGACGACACGACCTCGCTGACGATGGAACTGCCGGTCGCGGTCAGGAAGGTCACCGCCGCAGGCCAGTTGGCCGGGTTGACCGGCATCGGCGCCAGATGCATCAGCGCGTCGGCCTGGCGGGCGCGCAGCGTGTCGTCGATCTCGCGCACGATGCCATCGGCGCGGCTGTAGGCCTCGTCCGCCGCAAGCCCAGGCGCCTGCAACTTCGCAAGCTGGTCGTTCAACTGCTGGCGGCGCGTCGCGATCTCGGGCGCTTCGGCGGCCCCTTCGGCAGGGGGCGGGCCCAGCGCGGCGATCTGTTGCTGAAGCGTGCCGATGCGGGTCTTGTTCGCGCTCTGCGCCGCCTGAAACTGGCTGCGCCAGTCCGTCACCGTCTTGCGCAGCGTGTCCAGCGCCAGACTGGTCGTATGCGCATCGGCAATGACGGTTTCGGCGCGGTTGGCGAATTTCTCCCAGGCGGCATAGTCGGGCGGCGCGGGTTGATCCTGCGCGAAGCCCGGCGCGGCAAGCAGCAGAAGCAGTAGCGCCGCGCGCATGAGCCCCAGAAGGCACATGCCGAGGCGAGCGGCAGGACGGACGTCGCGATGGGGCATCAGCCTTCGAACACGCTCGGAATGGCCCGCGGCATGGCATCAAGCCAGGCCGGAACCGGCAGCCCCTTTTCCTTCAGGAAGGCGGGGTTGAAGAGTTTCGACTGATAGCGCGTGCCGTAGTCGCACAGGATCGTGACGATGGTGTGCCCCGGCCCCATCTCGCGCGCCATGCGGATCGCGCCCGCGATGTTGATGCCCGACGATCCCCCGAGGCAGAGCCCCTCTTCCGAAAGAAGGTCGAAGACGATGGGCAGCGCCTCGCTGTCGGGGATGCGCCAAGCCATGTCGGGGCGGAAGCCTTCCAGATTGGCCGTGATGCGCCCCTGCCCGATGCCCTCGGTGATCGAGTTGCCCGGCGCATCGAAGGTGCCGCTGGTGTAATAGCTGTAAAGCGCAGCCCCTTCCGGGTCGGCCAACCCGATCTTCACGCCCTTGGGCTGCAACGCCATGCCGATGCCCGCAAGCGTGCCGCCAGAGCCTACGGCGCAGACGAACCCGTCAACCTTGCCGCCGGTCTGGTCCCAGATCTCCGGCCCTGTCGTCTCGATATGGGCCTGCCGGTTGGCCACGTTGTCGAACTGGTTGGCCCAGATCGCGCCCCTGGGCTCGGTCTTGGCCAGCGCCTCGGCCAGGCGGCCGGAATAGCGGACATAGTTGTTGGGGTTGCGGTAGGGCGCCGCGGGCACCTGCACCAGTTCGGCGCCTGCCAGCCGCAGCATGTCCTTCTTTTCCTGGCTCTGCGTCTCGGGGATGACGATCACGGTCTTGAACCCCATCGAGGCGCCCACCAGCGCAAGCCCGATGCCGGTGTTGCCCGCGGTGCCCTCGACGATGGTGCCACCGGGCTGCAACAGCCCCTTCGCCACCGCGTCCTTGATGATGTAAAGCGCGGCGCGGTCCTTCACAGACTGGCCGGGATTCAGGAATTCCGCCTTGCCAAGGATCTCGCAGCCCGTCATCTCGCTGGCCTTGCGAAGCCGGATCAGCGGGGTGTTCCCGATGGAATGGGCCAAGTCCTTCTGAATGCGCATGGGTCCTTGCCTTTCTGCCGTCGCCTCTTGATAGGCGCGGGGGGCGGGGAACTCAAGCGCAGGGGGGCATCACGCCCGCTCACGACCGGCGCGCAACCGCTCACGGTTGGCCGCAAGCCACCAGGCGCTGAGCAGAAGCGGGCCGACCTGCACCTCTCCGGTGCCGATCAGCGCCATCAGTTCGGCAAACGACAGCAGATGGGTGCGGATGTCTTCGTGCTCGTCAGCCAGCCCGCCAAGGCGCGGCACCGCATCGGGCAGATCGGCAAGCCCGACGTAAGAGTAAAGGTATTCCGCCAGCATCCCCGGCGAGGGGTAGTATGCCCCCACCGTCTCCAGCGCGCCCAGCGTCAGCCCCGCTTCCTCCTGCGCCTCGCGGCGGATCGCCTGTTCCGGCGTCTCGCCGGGGTCGATGCGGCCCGCGATGGGTTCCAGCATCCAGGGCTGTGCGTCGCCCCGGCCAAAGGGGCCTGCGCGGAACTGCTCGATCAGCATCACCCGGTCGCGCCGCGGGTCATAGGGCAGAACGGTCGCCGCATCGCCTGACAGGAAGACCGCACGGCGCAGCGGCGCGCTCATCCCGCCTGCAAAGCGCCGGTGGCGCAGATCGTATTCCTCGACCGAGAAGAACGCCGCATAGGGTTCGGCCCGCGCGATCAGCTCGACATCGCCCGCCCCCGCGCGCAGCCGCCGCGTGGTGGGCGCACCCTGCCCCGCGCGCTCGGCCGCGGCGGCAGAGACGAGGATGGCGTGATAGCGTTTCCATGCCTCGGCCGCAGGCACCCGCCCGAAGCCGTCCATGAACCGCCCCGCCGCCCGCACCGCCACCGCGCCATGGCGCGCCACCCAGTCGGCCAGCACCCAGGGCGCGCCGGGCCGCAGCCGGTCGGTGGCGGCGAAATAGACCCGGGCGGCGATCGGGGCGCCATCGGCCTCGGCCAGCACCTCGCGCGTGTCGTAATCGAAGCCGCCCTCGTAGAAATCAAGCCGCGCGGCGTCGGTCGCATCCAGCCCGCGAACCACCACACCGCGCGCCATGGCCCCCGGCGCGGGCCGGATCATCGGAAAGGCATGATCGGCCACCCAGTTGACCGCGTGATCGGGCAGAACCGCCTCGACCATCGCCACATCGCGGCCAAGGACGGCAGCCAGCAGCGGCGCGTGGCACAGCGTGCCGTAGAAGAAGAAGGTTGCCATGCCGCCCTATCGCCAGCGCCTGCTGATCCATTCCACCAGCAGGCCCGCCAGCGCCCCGCCGCCGATCAGGATCACCAGATCCTGCGTGTTCAAAAGCAGCCTGCCGTACTCGGTCGCCAGCGCCACCATGCCCTGCAACGCCTCGACCGGGCCGTGATAGCGGCGGTGGATCGAGCGCAGGATCATCTCGCGTCCCGAAAACAGCAGCAGCCCGAAGAACACCAGTGTGGCCGAGGTACGCCAACCCGACGAGATCGCGACCCCGTAGCCGCGCCCGACCAGCCCGCCCATCACCGACCAGCCGCAGGCCGCCCCGATCGCGGCCATCACCAGCGAGAAATAGCCGAACTGGGTGCCCTCGGGCATCATCGGCTTCACCGCCTCGGCGCCCAGAAACCCGATCACGGCAAAGCAGAACGCCCCGAAAATGCGTGCGGCCGTCGGCATCAGGCCACCGGCCGGGTGATGGTGATCTGGGTCACGTCGCAATTCCCCCCGGCAAAGGCCCCCGCGCAGGAGGTCAGATACAGGTTCCACATCCGCCGGAAGCGGTCGTCGAACCCAAGCCGCTGGATCTCGCCCCAGCGGTCGTTGAACGTGTCGTACCAGCGCCGCAGCGTCTGGCTGTAGCCATCGCCGAACTCGATCGACCGCAGCACCTGCAACCCCGCCCGCCGCACTTCCTCGCGCAGCACCGTGGGGGATGGCAGCATCCCGCCGGGAAAGATGTATTTCTGAATGAAGTCAACGCCTTTCCGATAGATCTCGAACCGCGCGTCCTGCACCGTGATGATCTGCAGCGTCGCGTTCCCCCCCGGCTTCAGACGGTCGCGGACGGTGGCGAAATAGGTCGGCCAGTATTTCTCGCCCACCGCCTCGAACATCTCGATGCTGGCGATGCCGTCATAGACCCCGCGTTCGTCGCGATAGTCCTGCATCTTGATTTCCACCCGGTCCGACAGCCCCGCCGCCTTGATGCGCGCCACGGCGTAGTCGTGCTGTTCCTTCGAGATGGTCAGCCCCGTCACCCGAAGCCCCCGCACCTTGGCGGCATATTCGGCAAAGCCGCCCCAGCCACAGCCGATCTCCAGCACATGATCGCCGGGCTTGGCGCCCATCTGGTCCACCATGCTTTCGTATTTCTGGATCTGCGCCCGCTCCATCGATTCCTGCCCGCTGCGGAACAGGGCCGCGGAATAGGTCATCGTGTCATCCAGCCAGAGCCGGTAGAAATCGTTGCCCAGGTCGTAATGGTGGCTGATGTTGCGCCGCGCCTGCCGCCGCGAGTTCGCGCGCAGCCAGTGCCGCAGGTTCTCGAAGGCGCGCACCAGACCCATGCCGGGAAAGCCGTCATAGATCGCATCGTTGCGCGCATGGACCAGATCCATGAAGGCCTGAAGGTCGGGCGTGGTCCACCAGCCATCCATGTAGGCTTCCAGAAAGCCCAGATCGCCGTCCCGGATCAGCCGCGCGAACAGGTCGCGGTTGTGGATCTCGATCCGCGCCACCGGGCCCGGGTTGCGCCCCTCGGCCCGGAAGACGCGGCCGTCGTCCAGCCGGAAATCGAGGCGGCCGTTTTCCAGCCCCTGCGCGATCTCGAACACCTGCGCGAAATACCGTGGCAGACCGACCTGGCCCTTCACGGAGGTCAGCACTGTCATTGCGTCCCCCTGGCGTTTTCCCGCACCTTTCCAGATGCGGGCCGGGGGCTCAAGTGCCTCGTTGCGCGTAGGCCGCCAGCGCCCGCTCGCGCCCCTCGTCCAGAGCCACCAGCGGCGCGGGATAGGGCCGCGCGGGGTCAAGCGCCCAGGACTGCGGCACGG
>DAIEJF010000185.1 GCA_027351005.1 Paracoccaceae bacterium
GGCAGCACCTGATCGGGCGGACGGTGGCCGTCGGCGAAGGTCTTGATGTTGATGATGACCTTTTCGCCCATCTCGATCCGGCCTTCCAGCGTGGCCGACCCCATGTGCGGCAGCAGGACCACGTTCGACAGTTCGCGCAGTCGGGGGTTGATCTCGTGGCCATGTTCGAACACGTCGAGACCCGCGCCCGCGATCTCGCCCGCGCGCAGGCCCCGGGTCAGCGCGTTCTCGTCGATCACTTCGCCGCGGCTGGTGTTCACGATCACCGCCGAGGGCTTCATCAGCTTCAGCCGCCGCGCGTTCATCAGGTGGAAGGTCGAGGGCGTGTGCGGGCAGTTGACCGAGATGATGTCCATCCGGCTGACCATCTGATCGAGGCTTTCCCACCAGGTCGCGTCAAGTTCCTGTTCGATCTCGGGGCGCAGGCGGCGGCGGTTGTTGTAGTGGATCTGCAAGCCGAAGGCGCGCGCGCGGCGCGCCACCGCCTGCCCGATCCGCCCCATTCCCAGAATGCCCAGCCGCCGCCCGCCAAGCCGGCCGCCCAGATGCGCCATGGGCGCCCAGCCCTTCCATGCGCCGGCCTGCATCTCGGCCAGGCCTTCGGGGATCTTGCGGATCACGGCGAGGATCAGCGCCATCACCATGTCGGCGGTGTCCTCGGTCACCACGCCGGGCGTGTTCGACACAAGCACACCGCGCTGGCGGGCCGAGGCAACGTCGATATGGTCCACCCCGGCGCCGTAATTGGCGATGAGCTTCAGCTTTTCGCCCGCCTGCGCCAGCATCGCCGCGTCGATCGAGTCGGTCACGCAGGGCACCAGCACATCGGCCCGGCGCATCGCCGCCACCAGTTCGTCGCGCGACATCTTGTCGTCAGGGTCGCGCAGCTCGACGTTGAAAAGCTCCTTCATCCGTGTCTCCACGGGCTCGGGCAACCGTCGCGTCACGACAACACTCAGGCGCTCTGCGGGCATCGGGCCTCTCCTTGCTGCTTTTCTTCCGGCGGTGCTGGTGGCAGAGTTACCCATAGCGCGGCGCCAGACAAGCGCCGCCGGGCAGACCCGCCGGAAGAGCGCCGCGCCAGACGGCCGCCGCCCGGCCAGAAGACAGGCGGAGACGCATGAAACGTCGGGAATTCGTGGCCCTCGCAGCGGGGCTGGGGGTGTCTTTCACCGGATTCAGCGCCGCCGCGGTCGAAGAAGGCCCCGTCACCCATCTGCCGATCCCGCGTTTCGTGTCGCTGAAGGGCACCGAGGGCTACGCCCGCCGCGGGCCCTCGCTGACCCAGCGGATCGACTGGGTCTTCACCCGCAACGGGATGCCGCTGAAGATCACCGGTGAATTCGACCACTGGCGGCGGGTCGAGGACAAGGACGGGCTGGGCGGCTGGATGTATTACACCCGCATTTCCGGCGCGCGAACCGTGATCGTCACCAAGGCCATGGCCGACCTGCGCGCGCTGCCCGACCCCGAGGCGCCGGTGACGGCGCGGGCCGAACTGAACGTGATCGCCCGGCTGCTGTCGGCGCGCGAAACCTGGTGCCGGATCAGCGCGGGCGGGACTGGCGGCTGGATCCAGAAGTCCGATGTCTGGGGGGTGGGCGCGGACGAGGTCGTGAGCTGAGCGCCCGCGTTGCGCCGCGCTGCCTGCGGCCCTAAAGGGAAAGACAGCCCCCCGGGGCGCCGAGTCGCCGCCAGCCAGAGTTGCCCATGCCCCTGTCGCCCGAAGCCCGTCTGGCCGCCTCGGCCGGAATAGCCTCTTCCACCGTGGCCGCGGTGCTCGTGGCGCTGAAGCTCTGGGCGCTTGGCGCGACCGGGGCGCTGTCGATCGCGGCCTCGCTGGCGGACAGCGGGGTGGATCTGATGGTCTCGCTGGGGGCGCTGCTGGCAATCATCTATGCCGCACGCCCCCCCGATGAAGACCATGCCTTCGGGCATAGCTCGGCCGAGGATCTGGCCGCGCTGGCGCAGGCGCTGTTCGTGTCGGTCAGCGGCGTGGTGATCGGCTGGGCCGCCGCGCTGCGGTTGATGGCGCCGGGGCCGACCGTGCTCACGGCCGAGGACAGCGGCATCGTGGTGATGGCCGTCTCGACCCTGCTGACCGTCGCATTGCTGGCCTGGCAGAACCGGGTGATCCGGCGCACCGGCAGCAAGGTGGTGGCGGCCGATGCGCTGCATTACGCGGGCGATCTGGTCTTCAACATCGGCGCGATCCTGTCGCTCGTCGCCTCGCGCTGGCTGGGGCTGACCCAGATCGACAGCGTCATGGCGCTTGTCGCGGCGCTGATCCTGATCGCGGGGGCGTTGCGGGTCGGCCGGGGCGCCTGGGATGCGCTGATGGACCGGTCGGCCGACCCCGAGATTTCGGCGGGCATCGCCCGGATCGCCGCCACCTGGCCGGGCGTGCGCGGGTTTCACGACATCAAGACGCGGACCGCGGGCAGCCGGGTCTTCGTGCAGATCCACATCGAGCTGGACGGCGACCAGCCCCTGCGCGAGGCGCATGACATCGGTGCAGCCCTGCGCCGGGCGATCATCGCCGCCTATCCGCAGGCCGATGTGATCGTGCACAAGGACGTGGCACGCAGGCCCGAGTGAGGGACGCCGCAGGTCCGGCCAGCCCCCCCCCCTTATGCCGGTTCCAGCAGCCCCCGGCCCTTCAGAAGCGGCTCTACCCCCGGCATCCGGCCGCGGAAGGCGGTGTAAAGCGCATCCGCCTCTTGCGAGCCGCCCGCCGAAAGGATGAAGCGTTCCAGACGGTCGGCCACCGCAGGGTCGAAGGCGTCGCCCGTTTCCTCGAAGGCGGCGAAGGCGTCGGCGTCCATCACCTCGGACCACATGTAGCTGTAATAGCCCGAGGAATAGCCATCGCCCGAAAAGACATGGGCGAAATGCGGCGTGGCGTGGCGCATGCGGATCGCCTTCGGCATGCCCAACGATTCCAGCACCGCAGCCTGCATCGCCATCGGGTCGGCGGGCGGCGGGCCTTCGTGGAAGGCCAGATCGACCAGCGCCGAGGCGACATATTCCACCGTGGCAAAGCCCTGGTCGTAGGTGCCCGCCGCCAGCAGGCGTTGCAGCATGTCCTCGGGCATCGGCTCGCCCGTCGTCACATGCCGGGCGTGGGCGCGCAGCACGGCGGGCACCTCCAGCCAGTGTTCGTAAAGCTGGCTGGGAAGTTCCACGAAATCGCGCGCGACCGAGGTGCCCGATATGAAGCCGTAGGTGAGATCCGACAACATCTGGTGCAGCGCATGGCCGAATTCATGGAAAAGCGTGCGCGCGTCGTCATAGCTCAGAAGCGCGGGCTCACCCGCCGGGGGCTTGGCGAAGTTGCAGACGTTGACCACCACGGGCCGCACCTCGCCGCCCAGTTTCCGCTGCCCGCGGAAGGCCGAACACCAGGCGCCCGACCGCTTCGAGCCGCGGGCGAAGTAGTCGCCCAGGAACACCGCCATGTGGCGGCCCTTGCGCGTCACCTCCCAGCCGCGCACGTCGGCGTGGTAGAACGGCCCCGCGATCTCGCGGAATTCCAGCCCGAAGAGCCGCCCCGCCACGTCGAAGGCTGCGGCGATCATCGCGTCGAGCGACAGGTAGGGCTTCAACGCCGCCTCGTTCAGGTCATGTTCGGCCACCCGGCGCCGTTCCGAATAGTAGCGCCAATCCCAGGGCTCCAGATCGCCGTTGACGCCATCGGCATGCATCATCGCAGTCAGCACCGCCGCATCGGCCTCGGCCTTGGCGCGCGCAGGCGCCCAGACCCGCATCAGAAGGTCGCGCACCGCGGCGGGGGTCTTGGCCATCTCGGGTTCCAGCTTGAAGGCGGCAAAGCTGGGGTAGCCCAGCAGCGCCGCCCGTTCGGCCCGCAGCGCAAGGATTTCCGCCGCGACCGCGCGATTGTCATGCGCGTTGCCATTCGCCCCGCGCGCCACCCAGGCGGCATAGGCGCGCGCGCGCAGCTCGCGCCGGGGCGAGAATTGCAGGAACGGCACGATCAGCGAGCGGTTCAGCGTCAGCGCATGGCCCGGCAGACCGCGCTCGTCGGCGGCAGCCTTCGCGGCGGCCACCACGAAGGCAGGCAGCCCCTCCAGATCGGCCTCGGGCAGCGGCATGACCCAATCCCGCTCTTCGGCCAGGATGTTCTGCGCGAAGGTGGTGCCCAGCACCGCCAGCCTGCTTTTCACCGCCGTCAGCCGCGCGGCGGGCTCGCCCTCAAGCTCCGCCCCCGCCCGCACGAACATGCGGCGGTAAAGCGTGAGAACGCGCAACGGCTCGGCGGCCAGCCCAAGCCCCTCACGCGCGGACCAGAGCGCCTCGATCCGCGCGAAAAGCGCCCGGTTCATCGTGACCTCGGAGGCGAAGGCCGACAGTTTCGGCGCAAGGTCACGCTGCAAGGCCTCGCGCGCGGGCGTGCTGTCGGCGCCGGCAAGGTTGAAGAACACGCCCCCTACCCGCTCCAGCGCCTCTTCGGCCTGTTCCAGCGCCTCGATCGTGTTGGCGAAGCTTGGCGCGGCCGGGTTCTCCGCGATCGCCGCGATGTTGGCCCGCGCCTCGGCCAGCGCAGCCTCGAAGGCGGGGGCGAAATCCTCGTCGCGGATCGCGGCGAAGGGCGGCAGGGCGAAATCGCCGGTCCAGTCGGCCAGAAGCGGGTTGGTCATGGGGCGGACTCCTTTTCGGGGAACCTAGGCCACCCCGTACCAGAGGGCCAGCCCTAGCCCAGCCGCGCCTTCACCATCGGACCCACGGCGCCGAAATCCATCTGGCCGGTGTACTTGCCCTTCAGTTCGGCCATGACGCGGCCCATGTCCTTGACGCTGGCCGCGCCGGTGGCGGCGATGGCGGCGGCCACCGCGGCCTCGACCTCGGCGGGGGAAAGCTGGCGGGGCAGGAAATCCTCGATCACCGCGATCTCGGCGCGTTCCTTTGCCGCCAGATCGGCGCGCCCGCCCTCGTCATAGGCGCGCACACTTTCCTGGCGCTGCTTCACCATCTTCGACAGCACGGCGATCATCTCGGGCTCGCCCATCTCGGCCGCCCCCTCGCCGCGGCGGGCGATGTCGGCATCCTTCAGCGCGGCATTCACCAGCCGCAGGGTCGAGACGCGCTCGCCCGCGCGCGCCTTCATCGCCTCTTTCAGCGCCTCGCCGATCCGTTCCCGCAGGCCCATGCCGCCCCTCCGTTGCATCCGTTTCGCACCATACCCCGCCGCCGGGGCCAAGACAACCGCCGGGAAAAACATCAACCCTTTGAATTACATGGGAAACCGCAACAGAATCTCGGGGTTGACCCGGCTCGCCCCGGCACATAGTTTGCCCGGCGGTCCAGCCGATGGAGTCGCCCATGCCCCCCAGCCCCAAACCGACCGCCTGCCTTGCCCTGGCAGACGGCACGATCTTTTACGGCAAGGGCTTCGGCGCCACAGGCGTGACGGTGGCCGAACTCTGCTTCAACACCGCGATGACCGGCTATCAGGAGATCATGACCGATCCGTCCTATGCCGGGCAGGTCGTGACCTTCACCTTCCCCCATGTCGGCAATGTCGGCGTGAACCTCGAGGATGACGAGGCGAACGAACCCGTGGCCGCCGGGATGGTGGTCAAATGGGACCCGACCGAACCCTCTAGCTGGCGCGCCACCGAAGAGCTGACGGGCTGGATGACCGCCAAGGGCCGGATCGGCATCGGCGGCATCGACACCCGCCGCCTGACCCGGGCGATCCGCCAGCAGGGCGCGCCGCATGTGGCGCTGGCCCATGATCCCTCGGGGAATTTCGACATCGGCGCGCTGGTCGCGAAGGCGCGCGCGTGGAAGGGGCTGGTGGGCCTTGACCTCGCCAAGGATGTGACCTGCGCGCAAAGCTACCGCTGGAACGAGATGCGCTGGGCCTGGCCCGAGGGCTACAAGACCCGCGAAGGCGCCGGGCTGCGCGTCGTGGCGGTGGATTACGGCGCGAAACGCAACATCCTGCGCTGCCTTGCCTCGGCGGGCTGCGAGGTGACGGTGCTGCCCGCGACCGCGACCGCCGAAGAGGTGCTGGCGCTGAACCCGGAAGGCGTGTTCCTGTCGAACGGGCCGGGCGACCCGGCCGCGACCGGCGCCTATGCGGTGCCGATGATCCAGGGGATCCTGGCGCGCGATCTGCCGCTGTTCGGGATCTGCCTCGGCCACCAGATGCTGGCCCTTGCGCTGGGCGCGCGCACCGTGAAGATGAACCACGGTCACCACGGCGCCAACCATCCGGTGAAGGATCTGGACACCGGCAAGGTGGAAATCACCTCGATGAACCATGGCTTCACGGTCGACAGCCAGACGCTGCCGAAGGGCGTGGTGGAAACCCATGTCAGCCTCTTCGACGGTTCGAACTGCGGGATCCGCATCGCCGACCGGCCGGTGTTCTCGGTGCAGTACCACCCCGAGGCCAGCCCCGGCCCTCAGGACAGCTACTACCTGTTCGAGCGGTTCGCCGAAGCCATGCGCGCCCGCCGCGCGGCCTGATCCGCCTGCAGGCCAAGGCCGGATCGCGACATCCGGGCCGGGGGCATCGCGGGCCTCGGCCCGCGTGTCGTTTAACCGCGGATTAATCCTCAAGGCGCTAGCTGACAGCATTGCCAGCGCGACCGGGGGGATTCGCGATGAGACACCAGCCGCTGCAACGTGTCACGCGCTTGCCCGCGCCGCCGGGGCGGATGCCACCCGGCCACCTGCCGCCGATCGACCTGCGCGCAACCCCGCCCGACCCCCGGCTGATCGACCGCCTGGGGCCGCTTTGCTGTGCCGAAACGGGGCTGCTGCCCTGGCGGCAGGCGGGCGGGGTGACGGTCATCGCCGCCGCACAGGCCGACGTCTACAGCCGGCACGCCCCGATGCTTGGGGAACTGTTCGGCCCCGTTGTCATGGTGCTTGCCCCCGAGGCCGCGATCCGCGCCGCGCTGGTGGCCCTGCGAGGGGCGGCGCTGGTCAAGGCCGCTGAAACCCGGGCCCCGGCCCCCCTCAGCTGCCGCCACTGGAAGGCTGAGGCCGGGGGGCGGCGGCTTCTGCTGTTGGCCATCGTGCTGGACGTGGTCTGGCTTGCACCGCAGCCGGTGGTCACGGGGCTTCTGGTCTGGACGCTGCTGACGCTGGCGCTGGGCACCGGGCTGAAGGCCGCGGCGGTGCTGGCCGCCCTGCGCCCCGCGCCGCCAGAGGGGCCGCCGCCGGTGATCGCGCGGCTGCCCTGCGTGTCGATTCTGGTGCCGCTGCTGCACGAAACCGGCATCGCCGCAAAGCTGGTCGGGCGGCTGGCGCGGCTGGACTATCCCTCCGGGCTGCTCGACATCGTGCTGGTGGTGGAAGAGGGCGACCGCACCACGGCAGAGACTCTCGCCGCCGCACGGCTGCCGCCCACCATGCGCGTCGTCACCGTGCCAGGCGGCCCGCTGAAGACCAAGCCGCGGGCGCTGAACTTTGCCCTGCCCTTCTGCCGCGGCGAATTCATCGGCGTCTACGACGCCGAGGACGCCCCCGCCCCCGACCAGATCCGCCGGATCGTCACCCGCTTCCATCAGCGCGGCGAACAGGTGGCCTGCCTGCAGGGGCGGCTGGATTTCTACAACGTCCGCAGCAACGCGATGTCGCGCTGTTTCGCGGTGGAATATGCCACCTGGTTCCGGCTGGTGCTGCCCGGTCTGGCCCGGCTGGGACTGCCCATTCCGCTGGGGGGCACCACGTTGTTCTTCCGGCGCGCCGCGCTTGAGGCGGTGGGGGGATGGGACGCGCATAACGTGACCGAGGATGCCGACCTGGGCCTGCGGCTGGCCCGGCTGGGCTATCGGGCCGAACTGATCGACAGCGACACGCTGGAAGAGGCGACCTGCCACCCCCGCGGCTGGGTCCGGCAGCGCTCGCGCTGGATCAAGGGCTACATGGTCACCTGGATCGTGCACAGCCGTCGCCCGCTGCGGCTTTGGCGCGACCTTGGCACCTGGCGCACGGCGGGGGTGCAGGTGCTGTTCCTGGGCGCCATCTCGCAGGCGCTGCTGGCGCCGCTGCTGTGGGCCTGCTGGCTGATGACGCTGGGCCTGCCCAATCCGCTGGCAGGGATGCCCGCACCGGTGCCGCAGGCAGCCATCGGGCTGTTCCTGCTGGCGGAAACGGTAAACCTTGCGGCGGCCATGATTGCCTGCCGCGCGCCGCAGCACCGCCACCTGCGCCGCTGGGTGCCCGCGCTCTGGCTCTACTTTCCGCTGGCAAGCCTTGCTGCGCTGAAGGCGCTGTGGGATCTCGCGGGCCGCCCCTTCCACTGGGACAAGACCCCCCACGGGCTTTGCGATGACCTCAGCGGAGCCTGACCTCGCCCGCGTCGATCTTCAGCCGGGTCTCGAAGGCTTTCGAGATATGGGCCTTCAGCGCCCGGTAGGCCGCATCGCCATCATGCGCCGCGATGGCGGCGACGATGGCGTCATGCTCGGCCAGCGCCACTTCCTCGCGGCCCACCGCCGCGAAAGAGGTGGTGGCAAGAAGCGCCATCGACCGATGCACAAGGTCAAGCTGCTGGACCAGAAAGCGGTTGTGCGATGCCAGGTGGATCTGATGGTGAAAGCGCCGGTTGGCCCGGCTCAGCGCCTGCGGGTCGCCCAGCAGCGCGCGGTCCTAGCGCGCCATGTCCTGCAGAACGTGGATCTCCTCGTCCGTTGCGTGGCGGGCAGCCAGCCGCGCGGCCAGCCCCTCCAGTTCGGTGCGCACCGCGTAAAGCTCGGCCAGTTCGTTATGGTCCAGCGAGGCCACGATCAGGCTTCGGCCGTCGCGGGTCAGCATCGACTGGGTTTCCAGCCGCTGCAACGCCTCGCGCACCGGCGTGCGCGACACGCCGAACCGCTCGGCCAGTTCGGATTCGACCAGACGGTCGCCGGGCCGGTAGCCCCCCTCGTCGATCGCCTCGAGGATCAGCGTATAGGCGTCTTTCTGGGCAGGCTTCGTGTCTTTCATCACCGGGGCTCCGTCGGGCTGGCGCAGGTTAGACACGGGCGGGGCGCGCGATCAAGCCCGCCGCCTTGCAGCGCACCGCCCCGGGCGCTACCTTCTGGCGCATGATCCCGCACGCCCCCCACCAGACCGCCGAAGTCGCCGCCGGATTTGCGCATGTGACCACCTGGGTCTTCGATCTGGACAATACGCTCTACCCGCCTTCGGCGCGGCTCTTCGACCTGATCGAAGTGCGGATGACAACCTGGGTCATGCGAGAACTGGGCGTGGAACGGGCCGAGGCCGACCGGTTGCGCCGTCACTACTGGCAAAGCTACGGCACCACGCTGGCCGGTCTGATGCGCGAGCACGGGATGGACCCGGGCCCCTACCTGACCGAGGTGCATGACATCCCGCTGGACCGGCTGACCCCCGACCCGAAGCTGGCGGCGGGGATCGCGGCGCTGCCCGGGCGGCGGATCGTCTATACCAACGGCGCGGCGCCCTATGCCGAACGGGTGCTGGCCGCGCGCGGGCTTGCGGGGCTTTTCGATGCGGTCTACGGGGTCGAACACGCAGGCTTCCGCCCCAAGCCCGAACGCGCCGCCTTCGAGACGGTCTTCGCCCGCGACGGGGTCGACACGGCGCGCGCCGCGATGTTCGAAGACGATGTACGCAACCTTGCCGCCCCGCATGCGATGGGCATGCGCACGGTGCATGTGGCCCCGGCGCCAGAGCCCGCGGCGCATGTGCATCACCATACCGACGACCTCGCCGCCTTCCTGGCCCGGCTGACTGCGTAACCTTGTCGCACTGCGGCAACCTGCACCGTAGGCAGGCCCCGCCGCGCGCCCTAAGAGCAAGGGCAGCGAACAGGAGAGCGCCATGACCACCCAGACCCTCAGCCGGGGGCTTTTCGCCCTGCCGATCCTTGGCTGGATCGCCCATGACATCGCCCACAAGGGCGAAGAGAACATCTATTACGCGCTGGTCATCCTGCTGACGGTGCTGGCGCTGGCGGTCAAGACCTGGGGTCTGGTCGCGCTTGGCCTGACCGGGGTGGCGATGGTGCCGGTGATGATGGTGCTGCTGATCGCCATCACCCGGGGGTGACGCTTCGCCGCTGGCAGCCTGCCCCGCCCCGCCCTATCCTTAGGCGGAACTGACGGAGGCCGTGATGCGCGACGAGACCGATATCCTGATTTCCGGCGGGGGCGTGGCGGGGCTGACCGCCGCCGCCGCCTTCGGCAGCCTTGGCTACCGCGTGATCTGCGTGGACCCGGCGCCGCCCGTCACCAGCGATGCCGAGGATGGCGCCGACCTGCGCACAACGGCCTTCCTGCACCCCTCGATCCCGGTGCTCGAGGGCGCGGGGCTCTGGGCGCGGCTGGCCCCGCATGCCGCGCCGTTGCAGGTGATGCGCATCGTCGATGCCGGCGGGCCGGTGCCCGAACCCCGCGTGGTGAAGGATTTCGACGCCGCCGACATCTCGGACAGGCCCTTTGGCTGGAACCTGCCCAACTGGCTTTTGCGGCGCGAGATGGTCGCCCGGCTGGCCGACCTGCCGAATGTGCGGTTCCGCCCCGGGGTTGCCACCACCGCCGTCCTGACCCGCGAGGCCGAGGCGTTGGCCAGCCTGTCCGATGGCAGCCGGGTGGCCGCGCGTCTGCTGATCGCCGCCGATGGCCGCGGCTCGGCCGTGCGCGAGGCGCTGGGCATCCCGGTCCGAACCCTGCGCTACGGGCAGAAGGCGCTGGCCTTTGCCGTCAGCCACCCGATCCCGCATCAGAACGTCTCGACCGAGATCCACCGGACGGGCGGGCCCTTCACCCTGGTGCCGCTGCCTGACCGGGGCGGGCTGCCCTGCTCTGCCGTCGTCTGGATGGAACGGGGCCCCGAGGCGCTGCGGCTCGCCGCCCTGCCGGTGGCCGAGTTCGAGGCGGCAATGAGCGAGCGGTCCTGCCATCTCTTCGGCCCGCTGACGCTGCTGACCCGGCGCACCGTCTGGCCGATCATCAGCCAGATCGCGGCCCGCATGGCCGGCGAGCGCACCGCCCTGATCGCCGAGGCCGCGCATGTGCTGCCGCCCATCGGCGCGCAGGGGCTGAACATGAGCCTGGCCGACCTGCGGGTTCTGATGGACCTGGTGCAGGAAGCGCCCGAAAAGATGGGCGAACGCGCGATGCTGGACACCTATCACCGCCGCCGCCACGCCGAGGTGCTGGCCCGCGTGACCGGGATCGACGCGCTGAACCGGGCCTCGATGCTGGGCGCGCCCGCGCTGCGGGATGCCCGCGCGCAGGCGCTGAACGCGCTTTATTCGGTGGCGCCGGTGCGGCGCACACTGATGAAGGCGGGGCTTGGGGTGCGTTAAAGCACCTCGTCTGCCACCGCCTTCAGCCGGGCCACCGTGCCCGGCACATCGCTCAGCTTGTCGAGCCCGAAGAGGCCGAGCCGGAAGGTGCGGAACCCCTCGCCCTCGTC
>DAIEJF010000221.1 GCA_027351005.1 Paracoccaceae bacterium
GTCTGCCCGCGGGCACGGGCGATGGCCGCGATTTCGGGGCCCTTCGGGTCGTCGGTGTTCACCACCGCGATGCCGTCATCGGGCAGAACCTCGGTGAAGAGCCGCGCCTTGGCGGCGAAATAGGCCTCGAACGTCTTGTGATAGTCGAGGTGATCCTGAGTAAAGTTGGTGAAGCCCGCCGCCTTCAGCCGCACCCCGTCCAGCCGCCGCTGGTCCAGGCCGTGGCTCGATGCCTCCATCGCCGCATGGCTCACCCCCGCCGCAGCCGCCTCGGCCAGGGCACGATGCAGGGTGATCGGGTCGGGCGTGGTATGATGCAGCGGCGCGGTCCAGGCCCCCTCGACCCCAGTCGTGCCGACATTGATTGCGGCATGGCCCAGCGCGGTCCAGATCTGGCGGGTGAAGGTGGCGACCGAGGTCTTGCCGTTGGTGCCCGTCACCGCAACCATGGTGCCGGGCTGCGCCCCGAACCACAGGGCCGCGGCACGGGCCAGCGCCGCGCGGGGGTCCTCGACCACCACACAGGCCACCCCGTCCAGCGCCCCGGCCGCCAGCGCCGCCCCCTCGGGGTCGGTCAGCACGACCGTTGCGCCGCGCTCCAGCGCCATCGGAATGAAACGCGCGCCATGCACGGCCGACCCCGGCAGGGCGGCAAACAGCATTCCGGGGGCCACGTCACGGCTGTCGACGGCCAGCCCCGTCACCTCGGCCCCACGCCCGCCCCGGGCGCTGAGCCCCAGCGCCGAAAGGCTCATGCGCCGCGGTGACGCCCTCTGTTCCTGCCGTTCCACTGCCCCGTCACCATCAGTTGCCCGCGATCCCGGCGGCCGCCTTCGCGACGACCTTGGCCGCCGCGGCCTTTGTCGTGGCGGCACTTGTCACCTTCGCGGGTGCAGTTACCGCGAGTTGCGGGGGCTGATCAACCTCGGGGCGCATGCCAAGCAGCGGCGCGGCGCGGCGGATGATCTCGGCCGCCACCGGCACCGCGGTATAGCCCGCCGTCCGGCGCGGCTGGGAATCGACGTTGTCGGACGGCTCGTCCAGGGTCACGACCAGCACATATTGGGGATTGTTCACGGGAAAGACGGCCGCGAAGGTCGAGACCACCTTGTCGCTGTAATAGCCGCCCTGCGGGTTCACCTTGTCGGCCGTGCCGGTCTTGCCACCGACATCATACCCTTTCACATCCCCGCGCGAGGCGGTGCCCGAGGTCACCACATAGCGCAGCATCTCGCGCAGCTTGGCCGAGGTTGCCTCGGAGATGATGCGCGGGCCCACCTGGGGATGATCGGTCTTGATCAGCGTCGGATAGACCCGGGTGCCGCCGTTCAGCATCGAGGCATAGGCCGTGCACAGCATCAGCGGCGAGACCGCGATGCCGTGGCCGTATGACACCGTCATGGTCGAGATGTCGGACCAGTTCGAGGGATACTGCGGGCGCACATAGGGCGCCTCGGCCAGTTCAACCGGCGAGGGGTCGAGCAGGCCCAGCGATTTCAGGAACGGCTTCTGCTTCGCGCCGCCGAACAGCATCGCGATCCGCGCCGCCCCGATGTTCGAGCTTTGCCGGATCACGTCGATCACCGACAACTGGCTTCCGTAGTTGTGGTCATCGTGAATGAGGAACTTGCCGTAGCGGAACGGCCGCGTGTCGATGATGGTCTGCGGCGTGATCATGCCCAGATCCAGCGCCTGCCCCACGTCGAAGATCTTGAAGGTCGACCCAAGCTCGTAAAGGCCCTGCACCGCGCGATTGAACAGCGGGCTGTCGGCGGGGTTGCCCTTCACCAACGGGGCGGGGCGATTGTTGGGGTCGAAATCGGGCAGCGAGACCATCGAGATGATCTCGCCCGTCCGGGCATTCATCAGGATGGCCGCCGCGCCCTTGGCGTTCATCATGTGCATGCCCGCGTCCAGCACCTCGCGGGTGGCCGCCTGCACGGTCAGGTCGATCGACAGTTGCAGCGGCTGGCCCGCGTTGGCGGGGTCGCGCAGGTAGCTGTCGTATTGCTTCTCGATCCCGGCGACGCCGATCACCTCGGCCGAATCCACGCCCTCGCGCCCGAACGAGGCGCCACCCAGGATATGCGCCGCAAGGTGACCGTTGGGATAAAGCCGCATCTCGCGCGGGCCGAACAGCAGTCCGGGGTCGCCGATGTCATGGACCGCCTGCATCTGCTCGGGCGACAGCGTCTTCTTGATCCAGACGAAGGTGCGTTCGCCGGTGAAGTCCTTTTCCAGCCGCGGCTCGTCAAGATCGGGGAAGATCTTGACCAGCGCCTTGGCGACATGAACCGGGTCGATCATGTCCTGCGGCTGTGCGTAAAGCGAATAGGTCGAAAGATTGGTGGCCAGCACGCGGCCATCACGGTCGACGATATCGGTCCGCCCCGCCGAGATGCTGGGCCCGGACGACGCCACCTGCGGCTCCTGCGGCGGGGCCGCGGCCATCAGGCCCATCCGCGCCCCCACCAGCGTGAAGGCGGCGAAGAAGAACAGCCCCAGCATCAGAAGCCGCCCCTCGGCCTGATCGCGAGAGCGGTCGCGCATCTCTTCGTGGCGCAGGCGGATATTCTCGCGCTCGATCTCGTCGGGATTCTCGCCCTTGGCGCGGGCGGTCAGGATGCGCGCCAGCGGGCGCAGCGGCGTACGGATCATGGCGTGTGCCCCTTCTTCGTCGGGGTGGCCGCGGGCGGCACGACAGGTGGCACGGCGGTCGGCGCGGCAGCGGCAGCGGCGGTGGTGGCCGGGTCAGGCGCGGGTTGCGGCATCGGCAGATCGGCCACGCGGGCGAACTGCTCGGGCGTCATCGGCAGAAGCGGCAGCTTGCCGAAGTTCACGATGGTCAGGTCGCGCAGGCGCGAGGGGCGGTTTTCATAGGCCCATTCCGCCTGCTGCATGCCCAGCGCATCGTGCAGATCCGCGATCTGGCGCTGAAGCGCCGCGACTTCCTTCAGCGATTTCTGGGTTGCGTAGTTCTGCCGGTAGGCCCAGAAGGCCAGGCCCATCACCGCCAGCGCCGACAGGACATAGAGCAGCGTCCGCATCCTACGCCCTTCCCTTCAGGTCGATGACCGGCAGGCCCAGGGCCGTGCGATCCACGCGCCCGGCGGGGGCCTCGGTCCGTCGCGCGGCCCGCAGCCAGGCCGAGCGCGCGCGCGGGTTCAGGGCCAGCTCTTCTGCATCCGCCCCCACCGCGCTGCGGGTCAGCAAGGTGAACTGCGCGGCCGAGGACGGCTTTTCCGGGGCATAGCGGTTCGCGTTGGCCTCGCGCCCCGAGCGCAACTGGAGGAACCGCTTGACGATCCGGTCTTCCAGCGAATGGAACGTCACCACCGCCAACGCCCCGCCCGGCTTCAGCGCGCGTTCGGCGGCCTCGAGCCCGTCGACAAGCGACTCGAATTCTGCGTTCACCGCGATGCGGATCGCCTGGAAGCTGCGGGTGGCCGGGTGGCTCTGGCCCGGCTTGGGCCGCGGCAGGCAGCCTTCCACGATCCCGGCCAGTTGCAGCGTGGTGACGATGGGCGCCACCTTCCGCGCCGCCACGATCGCCCGCGCAATCCGCCGCGAGGCGCGCTCCTCGCCATAGTGATACAGGATGTCGGCCAGTGCGGCCTCGCTCGCCCCGTTCACCAGATCGGCCGCACTTGGCCCCTCCTGGCTCATCCGCATGTCCAGCGGGCCGTCGCGCAGGAAGGAAAACCCCCGCTCGGCCCGGTCGAGCTGCATCGACGAGACGCCCAGATCCAGCGCGACGCCATCCACGGGCTCGCCCGCAAGCGTGTCGAGGTCGGCGAAATTGCCCTGCACCAGCCGCAGCCGGTCGCCATAGCCGCCGGCCCAGGGCGCGGCCATCTGGAAGGCCAGCGGATCGCGGTCGATGCCGATCACGCGCGCGGCGCCCGCCTCGAGCAGGCCCCGGCTGTAGCCACCCGCGCCGAAGGTGCCATCGACCCACGTTCCGGTGACGGGGGCCACGACCCTCAGCAGCGGACCAAGCAGAACGGGAATATGCGGCGCGGCGGCCCCGGCCCCGACCGGCGCGGCCATCATGCCCGCTCCTCGTCGTCCTCGTCGAACAGGGCAAAGGGGCTGTAGCCAAGCCCGTGGGCCTGGATCAGGCCGCTGATCGACTTGCCGCGGACCTGCGCGTAGGTGTCGCGGTTCCAGATCTCGAACCGTTCGCCGTAGCCCACGAAACGGGCATCCTCGCCCAGGCCAAGCTGGTCGCGCAGCGCCTGCGGGATCGAGATGCGGCCGTTCTCGTCGATCTGCACGGGCGAGGTGTTGGCGAAGTAGAAATACTCGAGCTGGGCGCGCCGCGGCGAGCCACGCTTCAACTGCCGGATGTCGGCGCGCAGCGCCTCGATTTCCTGGGTGGAGAAGCCTTCAAGGTAACCAGCCTCGGCGGTGCCGACGCCAAGGTGCAGCACGGGGCGCCCCTTGTCATCCGCGGGCCCGCCCGCAAGAAGCACTGCGCGGAATTCGCTGGGGATGGACACCCGGCCTTTCGGGTCCACCTTCGGGTCGAACGTTCCGCTGAACATGGTGGCCACGCGACCACGCTCCTACCGCCGTCTGTTCCCATCCCGGCTCTGGAATGAAAACGGCGGCCGGGCTGCTGCCACTGCCCGAACCGCCGCCCTCGTCCCATCGCTGGGTCTGTCCGGCTGCACGCGCCACCTGGGGGGATGTCTGCTCGCCCGCGCGCCGGATCTCTTCACTCATCGATGTAAGGGGGGCCTGTCGAAACCTGCCTCAGTTTGTGGGGTCTTGGTGCCCCTCGCCTGCCCGACCTTCATCTTGCAGCCTTCATGACATGGATTCTTATGCCGCGCAATGGTCTTGTATGGGCTTTAGCCCCACTCCTTTCCAGAAAGTCCTTGTGTGGCGGACACTTGCGAAAGCCACTGCGACCCAGATTGACTACAGCTTGTGGCCCCGGACAGCAGATCACCCAGATATTGGAGCGTAATGCATCCCATACGCGGTGGGGCCAGACTCCATCACAGCCCACGAAACACGCGGGCAGGGGCGACACGTCAACGGGATGGAGAATGACAGGGCCGAGTCACGGCCGGATCACCCGGGATAAAGCCGGGGTGATTCGCGCGGAGGCGGCGTGACCGCCCCCGCAAGGGGCCCTCAGGCCATGCCGCCGGCGATCAGGCGGGCCGCGATCCGGGCGTAGGCGTCGGCCACCGGGCTATCGCCCGCCGCGATCGGGGTGCCCGCATCGCCCGCAATCCGCACATCGAGGCTGAGGGGAATCTCGCCCAGGAGCGGCACGCCCAGCTTGCGCGCCTCGGCGGCCACGCCGCCATGACCGAAGATATGCGCCTCGTGGCCGCAGTTGGGGCAGACATAGGTCGACATGTTCTCGATCAGCCCCAGGATCGGCGTCTTCAGCGTCTGGAACATGTTGATCGCCTTGCGCGCGTCCAGCAGGGCGATGTCCTGCGGGGTCGAGACGATCACCGCCCCGGTCACCTGGGTACGCTGCCCCAGCGTCAGTTGCACATCGCCGGTGCCCGGCGGCAGGTCCACGATCAGCACGTCAAGCTTGCCCCAGGCCACCTGGGTCAGCAGTTGCTGCAGCGCCCCCATCAGCATCGGCCCGCGCCAGATCACCGCCTGATCTTCCTTCAGCAGCAGGCCCAGCGACATCATGGTGACGCCATGCGCCTTGGGCGGAATGATCGTCTTGCCGTCCGGCGCGTCGGGGCGTGTCGTCACGCCCATCATGCGCGGCTGCGAGGGGCCGTAGATGTCGGCATCCAGCAGGCCGACCCGCCGCCCCTGCCGCGCCAGCGCCACCGCAAGGTTCGACGCGACGGTGGACTTGCCCACCCCGCCCTTGCCCGAGGCGATGGCCAGAATCCGGTCCACCCCCGACACCTTCTGCGGCCCGCCTTCCTGCGGGGTCGGGTGGCCGCCGATCTTGAGCTGGGGCGGCGGCGCCTTGGGGGCGGGGCCATGTGCCGTCAGGATCGCGCTGGCCGAGGTGACGCCGGGCATCCGCCGGATCAGTTCTTCCGCCGCGCGCGAGATCGGCTCGAGCTTGTGCGCGGCCTCGACATCAGGGGCCTCGATGACGAATCGCACCGTTCCGCCCTCGATCGTCAGGGCCCGAACGAGGTCCGCCGACACCAGATCCCCACCGCCCGGCAGGGCAAGCCGCTTCAGTTCGGCCAGAACGGCCTCGCGCGTCAGCGCCATCTTCGCCTCCGTGACATCGGGATGTTACCCATTCGTTGCATAACATCCGCGCTTTCTTCCCCAGCGCAAGAGACGCTTTACCCGCTGATCAAGAAACAGGCAAACCTCTGAATTGCAGCGACAAAATAGGTCAGTATACGTTATGCATTTGCCGCATGGCGGCGTTGACCAAACGGTCCATTGTGCAACTGCAGCATCGGGGTATGTTAGCGACAACAGGGGCAACGAGATGCCCTGCAAGAAAAGAGCGAGGCAACCGACATGGCCTATGCAAACACCTCTGGCGCCGCCACTTTCGGGCTGCGCGACCGTATTTCGGCAATCGTCCGGGCATGGAACGAAGGCGCTGCGCGCCGCCGAGTCTATCGCCAGACGATCGACGAACTGAGCGAATTGTCCGACCGCGACCTTGCGGATCTGGGCATCCACCGCTCGATGATCAACCGTGTGGCGCTGCAGGCGGCCAACGGCAAGTAGGTTTCAAGGTTTGGAAGGCCCTCTCCTCCTCCCTGGGTCTTCCTCATCTGGCGGCGGCATCCTCCTCCTCCCTGATGTCGCCGCCCTTTCTCTTCCGGGTCCGGTCACCTAGATCAGACCCAGAGCGTGACGCGAAAGGCCCCTCCTCCTCCCCGGGCCGATCGTGACGCGGTGGTGGCGCCCGTCCTCCTCCCTGGGCGCCACCACCCCTTTCATTCGGGGCGAAAGCTCCGGCCGGAACGTGCGGCCCCTCCTCCTCCCTGGGCCATGCGTACCTGGCGGCAGCGCCCTCCTCCTCCCTGGCGCTGCCGCCGACCCATACGGGGCCAACGGACCCCGGATCGAACCGATGGCCCTTCCTCCTCCCTGGGCTGATCGTGTGCACGGCGGCGCCCATCCTCCCTGGGCGCCGCCGTTTTTCATTTGCACAGGGCATGTTGCCCCCGCCGGGGCAGATCGCGCCGTTCCGCAGGACGCGTCGCGCACCCCGGCCCGTCCGCGCCGGACATGGCGGACCGCAGGCAGCGGCGCGGTTTCCCGCGGTGGGTGGTCAGGGGTTTGCGCGCAACGAAGGCAGCGGCGCTAGAAGGGAATGTCGTCGGCCCGGTCGGCGGGCACCAGATACCGCGCCACGATCTTCTTCGCCCCCGCCTTGTCGAAGTCCACATCGAGCTTGTCGCCCTCGATGAAACTGACGGTGCCATAGCCGAATTTCTGGTGGAACACCCGGTCGCCCTCGGTGAAGGCCGACACCGCCTCGAGGTCGATGACCGAGGTGCGCGCCTCGCGCGGCTGGCTGACGGGGCGGCGGGTGCTGTTGTCCTGCATCCGCTTCCAGCCCGGCGAGTTGTAGACATCGGCGCGCACCGCGCGGCTTTCGAGGCTCGACGCCATCGGCGCCGCCGCGCCATAGCCGCCGCCGTAGAGCCCGGGGGGCGTCAGCACCTCGACATGCTCTTCGGGCAGTTCGTCGATGAAGCGGGATGGCAGCGCGGATTGCCACTGGCCATAGACCCGGCGGTTTGCGGCAAAGGAGATGGTGCACAGTTCCTCGGCCCGGGTGATGCCCACATAGGCCAGCCGCCGTTCCTCTTCCAACCCCTTCAGCCCGCTTTCGTCCATGCTGCGCTGGCTGGGAAACAGCCCGTCTTCCCAGCCCGGCAGGAAGACGGCGGGAAACTCCAGCCCCTTGGCGGCGTGCAGGGTCATGATGGAAACCTTGGCGCCCTGCTCCTCGGTCTCGTTGTCCATGATCAGCGCGACGTGTTCGAGGAACCCTTGCAGGTTCTCGAACTGCTCCAGCGCCTTCACCAGTTCCTTGAGGTTGTCGAGCCGCCCCGGCGCCTCGGGCGTCTTGTCCTGCTGCCACATCGCGGTGTAGCCCGATTCCTCGAGGATCGCCTCGGCCAGCTCGATGTGGTTGTGCCCCTCGCGCAGCGTCACCGCGTGCCAGCGCGCGATGCCCGACAGGAAGGCGCGAAGCTGCCCGGCCGCCTTGCCCGCCATGCCGCCGTCCTGCAACAGGATCGCCGCGCCCTCGAACAGGGTCACGCCATTGTCGCGCGCGACCCGCTGGATGGTCTGTTGCGCCTTGTCGCCGATCCCGCGCTTGGGCAGGTTCACCACCCGTTCAAAGGCCAGATCGTCATCCGGGCTGACCGCAAGGCGGAAATAGGCCATCGCATCGCGGATCTCCTGGCGTTCGTAGAACCGCGGGCCGCCGATCACGCGATAGGGCAGGCCGATGGTCAGGAAGCGGTCCTCGAAGGCGCGCATCTGGTGGCTGGCCCGTACAAGGATGGCCATGCCGTCAAGGCTGAGCGGTTCCTCGCCGCGCCGCCCCTTGGCCAGCCGCTCGATCTCCTCGCCGATCCAGCGCGCCTCTTCCTCACCGTCCCAATGGCCGATCAGGCGAACCTTCTCGCCCTCCTGCGCCTCGGTCCACAGCTCCTTGCCCAGCCGCCCCGCGTTGGCCCGGATGACGCCCGAGGCCGCGCCAAGGATATGGGCGGTGGATCGGTAGTTCTGCTCCAGCCGGATCACGCTTGCGCCGGGGAAGTCTTTCTCGAAGCGCAGGATGTTGCCCACCTCGGCGCCGCGCCAGCCGTAGATCGACTGGTCGTCATCGCCCACGCAGCAGATGTTCTTGTGGGCTTGCGCCAGAAGCCGCAGCCACAGGTACTGGGCCACGTTGGTATCCTGATACTCGTCCACCAGGATGTAGCGCAGCCATCGCTGGTATTGCGCCAGCACATCGGGATGCGCCTGAAAGATGGTGACCATATGCAGCAGCAGGTCACCGAAATCAGTGGCGTTCAGCGTGCGCAGACGGTCCTGATAGGCCGCGTACAGCTCGGTTCCGCGGTTGTTGAACGCCGAAGCCTCGGAACTGGGCACCCTGTCCGGGGTCCAGGCGCGGTTCTTCCAGTGGTCGATCAGCCCTGCCAACTGGCGGGCGGGACAGCGTTTCTCGTCGATGTCGGCCGCCGCGATCACCTGCTTCAGCAGGCGGATCTGATCGTCGGTATCAAGAATGGTGAACGAGGATTTCAGCCCCACCAGTTCCGCATGGCGCCGCAGCATCTTGACGCTGATGGAATGGAAGGTGCCCATCCAGGGCATCCCCTCCACCGCGGTTCCCAGCAGGCGACCCACACGGTCCTTCATCTCGCGCGCGGCCTTGTTGGTGAAGGTCACGGCCAGAATCTCGTTCGGGCGGGCGCGTCCGGTGGTCAGAAGATGTGCGATGCGGGCGGTCAGCGCCTTGGTCTTGCCGGTGCCCGCGCCCGCCAGCATCAGAACCGGGCCGTCCAGCGCCTCGACCGCCGCGCGCTGCGCGGGGTTCAGGTCGTCCAGATAGGGCGCGGGCCGCGCGGCCATGGCGCGGGCCGACAGCGGCAGGCGGGCGGCGGCCTCGAAGGCGTCCTGTTCGTCGGGGCTGTTCATGACAGCCAGTCTAGCGCGGAGACGGGCCGAGTTAAAGGTTCGTTCGCAGATTGTTCGCAACGCCAGTGTGGCATCTGCTGGCGTGAAAGCGGTCGCGGCCTGCGCCCGGCAAAGCGCCACGACATCGGACGGGGCCGGGTTTTCGAGAACCCGACATGACGCGCGACGGCCAAAGGTTGGGTCAGGCAGACTGACCGATGTTTTGCGGGGCGGTCATGGCCCGGTCGCAAAACTCTCACTTTGCGCCGCGAGAGAGTCTTGCGCTGCACCGCAGCGCCCCTAGAGTGGCGCAACTGTTCGGACCTTTCCGTGGGGGAGCGCATGGCCGGTTTTCGCAAGATCCTCGTTGCCAATCGGGGCGAAATCGCCATCCGCGTGATGCGGGCGGCCAACGAACTGGGCAAGAAGACGGTCGCCGTCTATGCCGAGGAAGACAAGCTTTCGCTGCACCGCTTCAAGGCCGACGAGGCCTATCGCATCGGCGAGGGGCTGGGGCCGGTGCAGGCCTATCTGTCGATCCCGGAAATCATCCGCGTGGCGAAGATGTGCGGCGCGGATGCGATCCATCCGGGCTACGGCCTCCTGTCGGAAAACCCCGAGTTCGTGGAAGCCTGCGACGCGGCGGGCATCACCTTCATCGGCCCGGCGGCCGCCACCATGCGCGCCCTTGGCGACAAGGCCAGCGCGCGGCGCGTGGCGATGGCCGCGGGCGTGCCGGTGATCCCCGCGACCGAGGTGCTGGGCGACGACTTCGACGCGATCCGCCGCGAGGCGGCGGCGATCGGCTATCCGCTGATGCTGAAGGCAAGCTGGGGCGGCGGCGGGCGCGGGATGCGGCCGATCAACGGCCCCGACGAACTGGCCGAGAAGGTGCGCGAGGGCCGCCGCGAGGCCGAGGCCGCCTTTGGCAACGGCGAAGGCTATCTGGAAAAGATGATTCTGCGCGCCCGCCATGTCGAGGTGCAGATCATCGGCGACAAGCACGGCAACCTCTATCACCTGTGGGAACGTGACTGCACCGTGCAGCGGCGGAACCAGAAGGTGGTGGAACGGGCCCCCGCGCCTTACCTGTCGGCCGAACAGCGCGCCGAGGTCTGCGAACTGGGCCGCCGGATCTGCGCCCATGTGAACTATGAATGCGCGGGCACGGTCGAATTCCTGATGGATATGGACTCGGGCCGGTTCTACTTCATCGAGGTGAACCCCCGTGTGCAGGTGGAACATACCGTCACCGAAGAGGTGACGGGCATCGACATCGTGCAGGCCCAGATCCTCATCGCCGAAGGCAGGACGCTGGCCGAAGCCACGGGGGTGCCGGATCAGGCGGGGGTGGCACTGAACGGCCATGCGCTGCAATGCCGGGTGACCACCGAAGACCCGATGAACAACTTCATCCCCGACTACGGCCGCATCACCGCCTACCGCTCGGCCACCGGCAACGGCATCCGGCTGGATGGCGGCACCGCCTATTCGGGATCGGTCATCACCCGCTATTACGATTCCCTTCTGGTCAAGGTGACGGCCCATGCCCAGACGCCCGAAAAGGCGATCGCGCGGATGGACAGGGCCTTGCGCGAATTCCGTATCAGGGGGGTGGCGACGAACATCGAATTCGTCATCAACCTGCTGAAACACCCGACCTTCCTTGACGACACCTACACCACCAAGTTCATCGACACGACGCCTGCGCTCTTCAACTTCCGCAAGCGGCGCGACCGGGCGACGAAGATCCTGACCTACATCGCCGACATCACGGTGAACGGGCACCCTGAAACCGCAGGCCGCGCCCGGCCCGCGGCCGAGGTCAAGGCGCCCAAGCCCCCTGCCCCCAAAACGGACACCCCGCCGCCCGGCACCCGGCAGCTCTTGCAGGACAAGGGGCCGAAGGCGGTGGCCGACTGGATGGCCGCGCAGAAGCAGCTTCTGCTGACCGACACGACGATGCGCGACGGGCACCAGAGCCTGCTGGCTACCCGGATGCGCTCGATCGACATGATCCGCGTGGCGCCCGCCTATGCCGCCAACCTGCCCGCGCTGTTCTCGGTGGAATGCTGGGGCGGGGCCACCTTCGACGTGGCGTACCGCTTTCTTCAGGAATGCCCCTGGCAGCGCCTGCGTGACATCCGCGAGCGCCTGCCCAACGTGATGACCCAGATGCTGCTGCGCGCCTCGAACGGGGTGGGCTACACCAACTACCCCGACAACGTGGTGCAGGCGTTCGTCAGGCAGGCCGCCGCGACCGGGGTGGACGTGTTCCGCGTATTCGACAGCCTGAACTGGGTCGAAAACATGCGCGTGGCAATGGACGCGGTGATCGAGGCCGACAAGCTGTGCGAGGCGGCGATCTGCTACACCGGCGACATCCTGGACCCCGCGCGGGCCAAGTACGACCTGCGCTACTATGTCGACATGGGCAAGGCGCTGCGGGATGCCGGGGCGCATGTGCTGGGCCTGAAGGACATGGCGGGCCTGCTGAAGCCTGCCGCCGCAAGCCTTCTTGTGCGCGCGCTGAAGGCCGAGGTGGGGCTGCCGATCCACTTCCACACCCATGACACCTCGGGCGTGGCGGCGGCCACCATTCTGGCGGCGGCCGAGGCCGGGGTGGATGCGGTGGATGCGGCGATGGATGCCTTCTCGGGCGGAACGTCGCAGCCCTGCCTGGGCTCGATCGTGGAGGCGCTGCGCAACACGCCGCGCGATACCGGGCTCGACATCGCGGCGATCCGGCGGATCTCGAATTACTGGGAACAGGTGCGCGCGCAATATGCCGCCTTCGAAAGTGGCCTGCCCGCGCCCGCGTCCGAGGTCTACCTGCACGAGATGCCGGGGGGCCAGTTCACCAACCTCAAGGCGCAGGCCCGCAGCCTGGGGCTGGAGGACCGCTGGCACGAAGTCGCCGAGACCTATGCCGACGTGAACCGGATGTTCGGCGACATCGTGAAGGTCACGCCCTCGTCCAAGGTGGTGGGCGACATGGCGCTGATGATGGTGGCGCAGGGGCTGACCCGCGCGCAGGTCGAGGACCCAGGCGTCGAGGTGGCCTTCCCCGATTCCGTCGTGGACATGATGCGGGGCAACCTGGGCCAGCCTCCGGGCGGATGGCCCGAAGGCATCCTGAAAAAGGTGCTGAAGGGCGAGGCGCCGATGACCGACCGCCCGGGCAGGCACCTGCCCCCGGTCGACATGGAAGCCACGCGCGCGGCCCTGTCGAAGGACCTCGGCGGCTTCAAGGTCGATGACGAGGATCTGAACGGCTACCTGATGTACCCCAAGGTGTTCCTGGACTACATGGGCCGCCACAAGGCCTATGGCCCGGTGCGGACCCTTCCCACGCTGACCTTCTTCTACGGGATGCAGCCCGGCGAGGAGATCGCGGTCGAGATCGACCCCGGCAAGACGCTGGAGATCCGCCTGCAGGCAGTGGGCGAAACCCATGAAGACGGCGATGTCAGGGTGTTCTTCGAGCTGAACGGCCAGCCCCGCGTGATCCGGGTGCCGAACCGCGCCGCCAAGGCCACCAGCAAGGCACGCCCCAAGGCGCAGGAGGGCAACCCCGCCCAGCTTGGCGCGCCGATGCCGGGGGTCATCGCCTCGGTTGGCGTGTCGATCGGCCAGAAGGTGAACGCAGGCGACCTGCTTCTGACCATCGAGGCGATGAAGATGGAAACCGGCATCCACGCCGACCGCGCCGCCGTGGTGAAGGCCGTCCACGTCAGCCCCGGGGCGCAGGTCGACGCCAAGGATCTGCTGATCGAGCTGGAATAGGCCGCAGGGGCTCTGGCCATCTGCACGGATTCCGGCAACCTGTTCGCTGCGTTGCCGGAATCGGAGGTTCGCTTGCTGCACGTCACGCCGATCTATGCCGGTCTTCTGGCGGTCCTCTTCATCGTGCTTTCGGCGCGGGTCATCTCACGCCGGATCGCGGCGGGTGTCAGCCTGGGCGATGGCGGGGATGCGCTGCTGATGCGGCGCATCCGCGTGCAGGGCAACTTTGCCGAATACGCGCCCTTCGGCGTCCTGCTGCTTGCGGTCGCCGAACTGTCGGGGGCCGCGCCCCTCTGGCTTCACCTCTGCGGGGTGGTGCTGGTCGTCGGCCGCATCAGCCATGCCATCGGCCTGGGATCGGACCCCGAGGTATCAGCCTTGCGCGGGATCGGGATGGTTGCGACCTTCGCCGCGCTCGGCGCGCTTGGGCTCATCTGCCTGGGGCTGGCGCTCTAGGGCGCAAGCCGCAATACTCGGCGTCAACCGGCCGGCCCGGCCAGCCCATCCTCTAGCGCGCACCTGCGGAGTTCCCGATGCTTGAGTTTCTTGCCGATCCCTCGGTCTGGCTGTCGTTCCTGACACTGACGGTGCTGGAAATCGTCTTGGGGGTGGACAATGTCATCTTCATTTCCATCGCCGCATCGAAGCTTCCGCGCGAACAGCGCGCGCGGGCGCGGTTTCTCGGGCTTGTCGGCGCGCTGGTGCTGCGTGTGGCGCTGCTCTTCTCGATCACCTGGATCATGTCGCTGGGCCAGCCCTTCGTGACCATTCGCGGCTTCGCCCTGACCTGGCGCGACGTGATCCTGATCGCGGGTGGCGCGTTCCTGATCTGGAAGGCCACCACAGAGATCTTTTCCGAGATGGAGGGGGTTGCACACGACTCGCACGTGGGCGGCAAGGCCACGTTCTGGGCCACGATCCTTCAGATCATGATGCTCGACCTCGTCTTCTCGCTCGACAGCGTGATCACCGCCGTCGGCATCGCCGAACATGTGCCGGTAATGATCGCCGCTGTGGTGGTGGCCATCCTGATCATGATGGTCGCATCAGAGCCGATCGCGCGGTTCATCGAGGGGCACCCGTCGACCAAGATGCTGGCACTGGCGTTCCTGGTCATGGTCGGCATGGCGCTGGCCGCCGATGGCATGCATTTCCATATCGATCGCGGCTTCATCTATGCGGCGATGATCTTTGCGGGCGGGGTCGAGGCGCTGAACCTCGTCCGGCAGAGGCGGCGACGCGGATGATTTTGCGGCAGCGGCATTTTTCCCCTTGCGGGCGCCCTGCGGACTTTATATCTGACCGCTCACCCAAGGACGCGGGCGTAGCTCAGGGGTAGAGCATAACCTTGCCAAGGTTAGGGTCGAGGGTTCGAATCCCTTCGCCCGCTCCATGTGGAACGAAAAGGCACCCTGCGGGGTGCCTTTTGCTTTGCGAACCGCATCATCACAAAGCCGCCGAACGCCGCGCAGAGCCTCTTGCCCCCCCCGCGCACATGCGCTAGCAAGCGGCCACGGAGTGCGGGCGTAGCTCAGGGGTAGAGCATAACCTTGCCAAGGTTAGGGTCGAGGGTTCGAATCCCTTCGCCCGCTCCAGATCACAAAGGGCACCCAGAGGGGTGCCTTTTGTGTTTGAAGGCCCGGCCAAGGCCATCTTCGGCTGCGCCGCAGAAAATCGGTGCTTCCCCGGCCCAGCCTGCGCGCCTATAACGCCCCCGCAACCGCTGGAGGCGCCGATGCGCAAGGCCGAGATCACCCGCAGGACCACGGAAACCCAGATCACGCTCGGCGCAAATCTGGATGGCACCGGGGTCTATGACATTCAGACCGGGGTCGGGTTCTTCGACCACATGCTGGAACAGCTGGCCCGCCATTCGCTGATCGACCTGACGGTGCGCGCCAAGGGCGACCTGCACATCGACGACCACCACACGGTCGAGGATACCGGCATCGCGCTGGGGCAGGCGCTGACCAAGGCGCTGGGCGACAAGCGTGGCATCCGCCGGTATGGCGCCTGCCACCTGCCGATGGATGACGCGCAGGTGCGCGCGGCGCTGGATCTCTCTGGCCGCCCCTATCTGGTTTGGAACGTCCCCTTCCCCACCGCCAAGATCGGCACCTTCGACACCGAACTGGTGCGCGAGTTCTTTCAGGCGCTGGCCACCCACGGCGGGATCACCCTGCACATCGACATGCTGCACGGCATCAACAGCCACCACATCGCGGAAGCCGCCTTCAAGGCAGTCGCCCGGGCCCTGCGCGAGGCGGTGGAACCCGACCCGCGCAAGGGAGACGCGATCCCCTCGACCAAGGGGGCGCTGTGACGCGTCGGAGGACTGAGAGGGCCGCGCCATGCTGACCGTCCTTGTCGACTATGATTCCGGCAACCTGCACTCGGCCGCCAAGGCGTTCGAGCGCGTCGCCGCCGAAACCGGCAGCGGTCAGGTGATCGTCAGCGCGCGCCCCGAGGATGTGGCCCGCGCCGACCGCATCGTGCTGCCGGGCGACGGCGCCTTTCCCGCCTGCCGCCGGGCGCTTCTGGCGGTGCCCGGCCTGTTCGAAGCGATCGACGAGGCGGTGACGGCAAAGGGGCGCCCGTTTCTGGGCATCTGCATCGGGATGCAGATGCTGGCCACCCGCGGGCTGGAATACGAAGTCACCCCCGGCTTTGACTGGATTGCGGGCGAGGTCGTGCGGATTGCCCCCGCCGATCCCCGGCTGAAGGTGCCGCACATGGGCTGGAACGATCTGGTCATCGACCACCCCCATCCACTGCTGGCGGGGGTGAAGACCGGCGAGCATGCCTATTTCGTGCACTCCTACCACTTCCGCGTGGCCGATCCGGCCAACAGGCTGGCGCATGTGGACTATGCGGGCGACATCACCGCGATCGTCGCGCGGGGCAACGTGGCGGGCACCCAGTTCCATCCGGAAAAGAGCCAGGCCACCGGGCTGCGGCTGATCGCGAACTTCCTGCGCTGGCGCCCCTGACCGGCGGCCCTTGTCCCATTCTGAAAATGGAATATCATTCCGCCCAGCAAAGAGGGAGACCAGGATGCCCACCACCGTCAAGGATTTGATGGCCGCCGCCAATACCGCCGTGCCACGGATCACCCCAGACACCGCACGCGAGATGATTGCCCGTGGCGCGCTTGTCATCGACGTGCGCGACGGCGCCGAGGTCGAGAAGACCGGCAAGATCGCGGGCGCCGTGCATGTCACCCGCGGGATGCTGGAATTCCGTGCCGATCCGGGCACGCCCTACTTCGAACCGGCCTTCCGCTTCGACCGCCCCGTGATCGTCTACTGTGCCTCGGGCGGGCGCGCGGCGCTGGCAGGCAAGACCCTGAAAGACATGGGTTATGCCGAGGTTTTCAACCTTGGTGGCCTCAAGGACTGGATCGATGCCAAGGGTGCGGTCGATACGCCGCTTGACCCCGGCATGTAGCCGCAGGCCGATTCCCCTTGCCTTTCGGGCGGGAAGGGCGCATTCTGGTTAGGCGACGTTATACTCTGATCGACCCTGTTCTCCGTCACCGGCTACAGTTCTCGATGCTGATACGACTGAGCCGGGCCGCCGCACTCCCGCGGGCGGCATGACAAGGAGTACACACGATGGCCACTGGCACCGTGAAATGGTTCAACGCCACCAAGGGCTTCGGCTTCATCCAGCCCGACGGCGGCGCCAAGGACGTGTTCGTCCACATCTCGGCGGTCGAACGTGCCGGCCTGCGCGGCCTGAACGACGGTCAGAAGGTTGTCTTCGACCTCGAAACCGGGCGTGACGGTCGGCAATCGGCCACGAACCTGACGCTGGCCTGATCAGCAACGGCGCGGATGCGGAAGGGGCGGGGAACCGCCCCTTTTTTCATGCCCGCGCATCGGCCAGGATGATCTCGGCCCCCTTCCAGCCCATCAGCATGGCAGGGGCGTTGGTATTCCCCGCAATCAGGTTCGGAAATGCCGAGGCGTCGCAAACCCGCAGCCCCTGCACCCCATACACCCTGAGGCGCGCATCCACCACGGCGCTGGCCGGGTCTGGCCCCATCCGGCAGGTACAGCTCGGGTGATAGACGGTTCCCGAACGGCGGCGGAAATCGTCGATCAGCGCCTCGTCCGTCACGACCTCGGGCCCCGGGCGCAATTCCTCGGCGATCAGGCGGGCCAGCGGCGGCTGCGCGGCCAGGTGGCGCAGGTATTTCACCGCCAGCAGCATTTCCTGCACGTCATGGTCGGTGGAAAAGGCATTGGCCACGATCACCGGATGCGCCAGCGGATCGGGCGAGGCGATGCGGATATGCCCCCGGCTGGTCGGGCGGCAGTTCGACAGGCCCAGCGACATGCCCGGGAACGGATCGGGCGTCAGGATCGGCCGCTCTCCCTCGCGCGGGATCAGGGTGGAAAAGGCCTGCATGTAAAGCTGCATGTTCGGCCGGTCGAGATCCGGCGAGGTGCGGAAGAACCCGCCCCCGTGGTTGATCGACTTTGCCAGCGGGCCGTGGCCGCCCAGGAAATACTTCATCCCCGCCAGCGCCTTGCCCCACCACGGCCGAAGCTGCTGATTGTAGGTCGGCACCGTCATGCGGAAGGTGTAGTTGATCCCCTGATGGTCGCTCAGGTGGCCGCCGACGTTGGGATTGTCGACCACCACCGGCAGACCGTGGCCCTGCAGCACGGCGCCCGGCCCGATCCCGGACAGTTGCAGAAGTTGTGGCGAGTTCACCGCCCCCCCTGACAGGATCACCTCGCGCCGCGCAAGAAGCCGCTGCACCTGCCCGCCTTGGCGGAATTCAACCCCGGTGGCGCGCCCCCCCTCGATCAGCACCCGCGTCACCTGCGCATCGGTGATCACCCGAAGGTTGGGTCGCTTCATCGCCGGGCGCAGGAAGGCCCGTGCTGCCGAATTGCGCCGCGCGCCGCGGATCGTCATCTGGTAGGGCCCCGCCCCCTCTTGCTCGGCGCCGTTGAAGTCGGGGTTGAACGGCAGCCCTGCCGCTTCGCAGGCCGCGACGTAGTCCTTGACCAGCGGATGCAGTCCCGCGCGGTTGGCCGAGATGAACAGCGGCCCGCCCTGCCCGCGGAAGGCATCGCCGCCCGCCTCGTTATCCTCCATCGCGCGATAGGCGGGCAGCACGTCATCCCAGCCCCAACCGGGATTGCCCGCCGCGCGCCATTCCTCGTAATCCTGCTTGTGGCCGCGGATGTAGACCATCGCGTTGATCGACGACGATCCCCCTAGAAGCCGCCCGCGCGGCCAATGGTCGCGCTGCCCGGCCAGACCGGGGTCTGGTTCGGTTCTGTAAAGCCAGTTTACCTTGGCATCGTAGAAGAGCTTGCCATAACCCAACGGAAGCTGGACAAAAAACCGCCTGTCGGTTCCGCCCGCCTCGATCAGCGTCACACGGAATTTGCCGGATTCCGTCAAGCGGTTCGCCAGAACGCATCCGGCAGACCCGGCACCCACGATGATGAAATCAGCCTGGTCCATTGGCCACCTCCGCCGCCACCCTAGCGAGCGCGGCGGCAAAGGCCGCCTCAGGCGCGACAGCAACTGTCGTTTTTGTCAGCGCCCTTTCCAGACCGGATCACGTTTCTCGGCAAAGGCGCGCGCGCCTTCCAACTGGTCCTCGCTGGAATAAAGCCGGTCAACGGTGGCCATCTGCCGCTTGGTGACCCGGTTCAGCGCATCCTGAAAGCGCAGCGCCTCGGCCTCGCGCACGACCTCCTTGATCGCCGCATAGACCAGCGGCGGCCCGGCCTCCAGCAGCCGCGCCAGATCCCATGCCTTGGGCAGCAGGTCCTCGGGCGTGGTGATCTCCTTCAGCAGGCCCCAGCGTAGCGCCTCGTCGGCATCGAACCACCGCCCGGTCAGCAGAAGGTCCATCGCGACGTGATAGGGAATGCGCTTGGGCAGCTTGATCGAGGCCGCATCCGCCACCGTGCCCGACCGGATCTCGGGCAGGGCGAAGGTGGCATTGGCCGAGGCCAGGATCAGATCGCAGCTCAGCGCCAGCTCCAGCCCGCCGCCGCAGCAGATGCCGTTGACGGCCGCGATCACCGGCTTGTTCAGGTTCGGCAGTTCCTTCAAACCGCCGAAGCCCCCCACCCCATAGTCGCCGTCCACCGCATCCCCCGCGGCGGCCGCCTTCAGATCCCAGCCGGGGCAGAAGAACTTCTCGCCCTCGGCCCGCAGGATGGCCACGCGCAGGCTGTCATCATCGCGGAAGGCCCGGAACGTCAGCCCCATGATCCGGCTGGTGACCAGATCGATGGCATTGGCCTTCGGCCGATCCAGCGTCACTTCCAGAATGCCGCCTTCGCGGCGTGTCTTGATCGGCCCCTCGGTCCGGTTCCAGTCCATCATGCGTCCTCCCAGATCACCGCATCCACCGCAACGGCGCCGCTTTCCCGCAGGATCAGCGGGTTCACCTCGATCTCGGCCAACCGCGCATCAGCCAGCAGCGCACTCTGCAAGGCCATCACCGCCTGCACCGCCGCCGCCACATCCGCCTTGGGCCGCCCGCGATAGCCATCAAGCAGCGGCCAGAGGCGAAGCTGGCGCAGCCCCGCCCCCACCTCGTCCGCCGTCACCGGGGCCACCAGCGTCACCGTGTCGGCCAGCACCTCGGCCGTCACCCCGCCAAGACCCAGCGTCAGGGTCACGCCATAGACCGGGTCGCGGCGCAGGCCGATAAGCAGCTCGGCCACAGCCCCCGCCACCATCTCCTCGGCCAGATAGCCCTGCGCGCCCGCCATCTCGGCCTGCCCGTCCAGCGTCGCCAGCCCCAGCCGAACGGCCCCCGCTTCGGTCTTGTGGGCAAAGCCCAGCCCCTTCAGCGCCAGTGGCGGGGTGAGCCCGGCCACCAGCGGCGCAAGATCCGCAAGCGTCGGCGCGCTGACCCCGTGCGGCACCGCGACGCCCGCCGCCGCCAGCCGTGCCTTGGCCGCCCCCTCGGACATCATCCGCGTCGCCTGTGAGCACCGCGCCGAAACCGGCCGCCAGCCCGCCTGCCCCGCGGGCGTCGTGGCCGCAGACAGCGCGGCCAGCGCGGTCTCCAGCCCCATCAGGGGCGCGAACCCCCGCGCCAGCGTGGCGATCGCCAGATCCTCGTCAAAGTTCTCGGGCAGCGAGGCCACCGGGAAGGCAGGCTTGCCGGTCAGCCGCCCCGACGCCTCGATCGCATCCAGCGCGGGCTGGAAGCTTGACGGATCGCAGCGATCCGGCCGCGGCGGATCGATCACGAAGATCCCGGCATCATAGCCCGCCAGCATGGTGGCAAAGACATCCGTCGTCCGCGGTCCGTCGCCCCAGATGAAGGTGTGGTAATCCAGCGGGTTGGCGATGGCGACGATGGGCCCCAGAATCTCGCCCAGCCGCGCCCTCTGCGCATCCGACGGGGGCGGAAAGGCCAGCGCGACGTTCGCCGACAGATCCGCCACCAGCCCGGCCTCGCCCCCCGAACAGGACAGCGAGCAGAACCGCCGCCCCGTCAGCGGCCCGTGAACGTGATAGACCTTCAGCGTCTCCAGCAATTCCGACAGCGTCGCCACCTCGGCGATCCCCGCCTGCCGCAGAAAGGCAGACGACGCCGCCCCGCCCCCGGCCAGCGCCGCGGTATGCGAAGCCGCGGCCGACCGCCCGGCATCCGTCTTGCCCGCCTTGATCGCCACAATTCCCTTGCCCGCGGCCCGTGCCGCCTCGGCCAGCGCGGCAAAGGCCGGGGCGTCGTCGATCCCCTCGACATAAAGGCCCAGCGCCGTCACCCGGTCATCGGCCAGAAGGGCCCCGGCCAGTTCGGCCAGCCCCACCTGCGCGGCATTGCCAAGACAGGCCACATAGGCCACCGGCAGCCCGCGCGCCTGCATGGTCAGGTTGATGACGATGTTGGAGGATTGGCTCAACAGCGCCACCCCCCGCTCCACCCGCCGCCCGCCATGCTGGTCGGGCCACAAGAGCGCGCCGTCGAGGTAGTTGATCACCCCGTAGCAATTCGGCCCCAGGATCGGCATCGCCCCCGCCGCGGCCACCAGCCGGGCCTGCAGTTCGGGGTCGCCCGCCTCCGTCCAGCCCGACGCAAAGCAGATCGCCCCGCCTGCCCCCATCGCCGCAAGTTCGCCCACGACCTCGACCGTGGCATGCCGGTTCACCCCGATGAAGGTCGCGTCCGGCACGCCCGGCAGAGCGGCCAGCGAGGGATAGGCCGCCAGCCCGCCGATGCTGGGCTTGGTCGGATGCACCGGCCAGACCGGCCCGGCAAAGCCCATCCTGCCAGTCTGGGCGATCACGTTCTCGGCCCAGGTCGAACCCAGCACGGCAATCGAGCGCGGCCGCAGCAGGCGGGAGAGATCGCGCGTCATGACCGCGCCCCCCGCGTCTGGCCAGCGCCGGGGGGCTGTCTGCCCCCCGGCCCCCCCGAGGATATTTTCGGACCGAAAATGAAGGGGCCCGGCTGGTACGTCCGAAACCATACCGGGGTCGCGGCCTGACACGCCACAGCGAAGCAAAGATCAGCCTGCACGGTTCTTGTCCATTTTCGGTCCGAAAATATCCTCGGGGGTGAGGCGCGG
>DAIEJF010000224.1 GCA_027351005.1 Paracoccaceae bacterium
GGCAAGTCGAACCTGCTGGGTGTCATGGTGACGGTGCTGGCCGTGCTGTCGTCGACCCCCTACATCGCGCTTCAGTTGCAATCGGTCACGCTGGCCTTTCAGGCCGTTGTGGCGGGGCCGGAGCAGAGCGCGCCGCTGCCGGGGCCGGATACGACCGCGCTTTGGGTGGCGGCGGGGCTTGCGCTCTTCACCATCCTGTTCGGCACCCGCAATCTGGATGCCAACGAACAGCATCAGGGCGTGGTGACCGCCATCGCGGTCGAGGCCGCGGTGAAGCTGGTCGCGCTGCTGGCGGTGGGGGTCTTCGTGGTCTGGGGCGTGGCCGACGGCCCGCTGGACATCCTTCAGCGGGTCGCGGCCGCGCAGCGCAGCGCATGGGAGTTGCGCCCCGACCGCTGGGTGGGGCTGACCTTCGTGGCCGGGGTGGCGGTCTTTACCCTGCCGCGCATGTTCCAGGTGCTGGTGGTGGAAAACGCCGACGAACGGCAGGTTGCCACCGCGTCATGGGCCTTTCCGCTGTACCTTTTCGCCATGAGCCTGTTCGTGGTGCCGATCGCGGTCGTCGGCCTCGATGTGCTGCCCGCGGGGTCGAACCCGGACCTTTTCGTGCTGACGCTGCCGCTGGCGATGAACCAGGGCGGGCTGGCCATGCTGGTGTTCCTTGGCGGGTTTTCCAGCGCGACCTCGATGGTGATTGTGGCGGCCATTGCGCTGTCGACCATGGTGTCGAACCACATGGTGATGCCCGCCTGGCTGCGTTTTGGCCCGCGGCAGGCCACGCTGGCGGGCGACGTGCGGCGCGTGGTGCTGCTGGCGCGGCGGATATCCATCGCGGCGGTGCTGGCGATGGGCTACGGCTACTATGTCCTGACCGGCGGGAGCGAGGCGCTGGCCTCGATCGGGCTGATCTCTTTCGTCGGCGCGGCACAGGTGCTGCCCGCGATGCTGGGCGGCATGTTCTGGCGCGGGGCCACGCGGGCGGGCGCCGCGACGGGGCTGGGTCTGGGTCTGGCGATCTGGCTTTATGCGCTCTTTCTGCCAAGCTTCGGGCCAAGCGGGCTGATCCCGGTGCAGGTGCTTGCCGATGGCCCCTGGGGCATCGACTGGCTTCGCCCCCAGGCGATGCTGGGCGTCAGCGGGATGGACCCGTTGATCCACGCCCTGTTCTGGTCGCTGACGGTGAACACGCTGGGGTTCTGCATCGTGTCGCTTCTGACCTTCCCCGGGCCGATGGAGCGGCTTCAGGCGGCGCAATTCGTGAATGCCTTCGACAAGGGGCCGGGCGCGGCAGGCTGGAGCCGGGGTGCTGCCGAGGCCGAAGACCTGCTGGTGATGTCGCAGCGCATCCTCGGCCCCGGGGCCGCGCAGGCGTTCTTTTCGGCACAGGCGCGCGCGCAGGGGATCGCGGGGTTCCTGCCCGAGCCCACGCCCGAGTTTCTGGAGCGGCTGGAACGGCTTCTGTCGGGTTCGGTGGGCACGGCCACGGCCCATGCGATGATCGCGCAGATCGCCGGTGGGGCATCCGTTTCGGTCGAGGATCTGATGGCGGTGGCGAACGAGACCGCGCAGATCATGGAGTATTCCAGCCAGCTCGAGGCGAAGTCGGAAGAACTGGCCCGCACCGCCCGCCAGTTGCGCGAGGCCAATGCCAAGCTGACCCAGCTCAGCCACCAGAAGGACGGCTTCCTGAGCCAGATCAGCCACGAGCTGCGCACGCCCATGACCTCGATCCGGGCGTTTTCCGAAATCCTGATGGCGGGCGGGCTGAGCCCGGACGAGGCGGGCCGCTATGCCGGGATCATCCATGACGAATCGATCCGGCTGACGCGGCTGCTGGACGATCTGCTGGATCTGAGCGTGCTGGAAAATGGCCGCGTCAGCCTCAGCGAGACCGAAGTCAGCCTGCGCGCGCTGATCGAGCGGGCGATTGCCGCGGCCCAGCCCGGCACGATGGCGGTCGAGCGCGACCCCACCGCCGAGGCCGTCAGCGTGCTGACCGATGCCGACCGGCTGTGCCAGGTGTTCATCAACGTCATCAGCAATGCGCGGAAATACTGCAACGCGGCCAAACCGCGGCTCAGGATCGCCGTCAGGGTGCACGCAGACGAGGTGCAGGTTGATTTCGCCGACAATGGCCGCGGCATCGCGCCGGAAAGCCAGGCGCTGATCTTCGAGAAATTCGCCAGGCTGGGTGACCAGAGCCACGCGGGCGGCGCCGGGCTGGGGCTGGCGATCTGCCGCGAGATCATGGCCAACCTGGGCGGTACCATCGCCTATCTGCCGGGGCAGGGGGGGGCGGCCTTCCGGGTCACGCTGCCGCGCCGCATGGCACGGGCGGCGTAACGACCCAGGCTCGGGGCGCGGGCGTCAACCTATTGTCAACCTCGGCATGGCAAGGCTGGTCTCGTGCGACCGGGCAGTCAGAAGGCAGGGCGGTGGATAGCGCAGGGTCGGTTCTCAGACGCAAGGCGGCGGCAGGGCGAACAGAGCCTGCCGCAGGGGCAGAGCCCCCGGTGCCGCGTGCCTTCCGCCTGGCGCTGGGGCGTGCGGCGCAGGCGGTGCCCGGGCTCGACCTGCGGGTCACGGCCCTGACGGAAGGCAGGCAGACCCTGGCCGAACTGCTGGAACTGCCACCCGAACGGGCGCTGCTTGCGGTGGTCGAGGGCCCGGGCGAGGGATTGGGGCTGATGGTTCTGGCCCCGGTCGTTCTGGCCACGCTGATCGAGGTGCAGACCATGGGCCGTTCGGCCCCCGGCGCACCTGTGCTGCGCAGACCAACACGCACCGATGCCGCCATCGCCGCGGCGCTGATCGACCGGGTTCTGGCGGTTCTGGCCGAGTCGCTGGACGATGGCCCCGACCGGGCCTGGACGGCGGGGTTCCGCTACGCCTCCTACCTCGAGGACCCGCGGCCGCTGGACCTGCTTCTTGAGGATGCGCCCTACCGCGTCTTTCGTGCCACCGTCATGCTGTCGCCCGAACGCGAGGGGGCCGTCATTCTGGCGCTGCCCGCCGCCGGGCGCGCCTCGGCGCCCGTCGGCGTGGCGCTGCCTGCCGCCGGACCCGCGCCGCCGCCGCCGGTGACGCTGGCCCAGACCGGTCTGGCCGTGCCTGCCGAACTGACGGCGGTGCTGCACAGGCTGAGCCTGCCCTTGTCCGCCGTCCTGGCGCTGAAGCCGGGTGACACGCTTGCAATCCCGGCCTCGGCGCTGGACCGGATCGCGATCGAGGGGCTGGACGGCCGGGTGCTGGGCGAAGGCAAGCTTGGCCAGAACAGCGGTCACCGCGCGGTCCGCCTTGCGGCCCGGCCGGGCGCCGCGACCGTGCCGCCGCCCCCGGTCCGCGCCGCGGCTGGCTAGCCTCTGGTCAAGGGTCGAAGCGGCGCCGTCGATATTGCCGGGGACGGGGGCGATGTGCCACATGTTGCAGGCCCGTTCCGCTTTCTCTCTACCGATGACGAGGATTGATGCCTGCGCGCCTCTTGTCGTCCGGCGACCGCCTGTCACGTCTGGCCCTGGGGCTTGCGATCGCGCTGACGCTTGTCACGCTGATCGGGCTGCTGCGGGATCTGCATCTGGGCGGGAACGAATGGAAGCAGGGCGACTGGCTGATCAGCAATGCGGCGGGCTGGCTGCGCCGGGGCCCGATGGGAACGGCCTTGCTGGCCATCGCCGATGCGCTGCGGCTGTCGCCGCTGGTCGTCGTGATCCTGGTGCAGGCCATGCTGACGCTGATCGTGGCGGGCGGGCTGATGGCCGAGATGATGCGAAATCGGGTGACCCCCGCGCGGTGGCTGCTTTATTTCTCGCCCGCCTCGCCGCTTCTGTTCTGGGGGGCCTATCCGCAGGGCAGCGGCCGCAAGGAACTGTTCGCCTTCGCGGCGCTGGCGCTGGTGGTGCAGATCGGGCATTGCCGCCGGTGGCTCTGGCCGCTGACCGGTGGCGCGCTGGTGCTGCTGGCGCTGGGCATGGTCGGGCACGAGATCAACATCCTGCTGGCGCCAGTCGTGGTGCTGGGGCTGTGGCTGGCGTTGCGGGGGGCCGACATAGGCCTGGCCCCGCGCCTGGCCATCGCGGGTGCCGCGTTCGGGGCGGCGGCGCTGGCCGCGGCCTTTACCCTGCGGTTCGGTCGCGTCGCGGAGGCGGCGGCGCTCTGCGCGCCGTTGCTGCGGCGCGGGCTGGCCGAGCCGTTCTGCAGCGGCGCCATATCCTGGATGTCGCATGATGCCGCCTTCGGGCGCCATCAGGTGCGGCAGGTGCTGGAGATCCTTGGCACAGGTGACGTGTTGCGCGGGCTGGCCATTCAGGCGCTCATCGTCCTTGTCGCGCTGTTGCCGCTGATCGCGACGATCCGGGCAAGCCGGTCCGCGTGGCTGCTGTCGGGCCTGCTGCTGGGCTGCCTGCTGCTGCTTGCCCCGATCTACCCGGTGGCAACGGACTGGGATCGCTGGCTGGGCGTATCCGTCGGCGCCTTCCTGTTCCTGACGCTGATCCTGTCGGACCACGGGCTCTGTCGGCTGGCCGAGGCCCCGGCGCCGCGGTTCTGGCCGGTGCTGGCGGGGCTTTCGCTGGTCTGGGGGCTGCACGCAAGCGTCGGGATGGACCCGTTCGGGCTGTTCCGGACACTTGGCACTCAGGCCGCGTTTCTGGCCGGTCTGGCAGCCGGGTGATCTGCTGTCCCGCGCGGGCCACCGTGCGGCGAATTTCGCTGCGGTGCTGCAACTCGGTGTTTTCCGCCCCTGCGGGCTTCAGTATGGTGCGCGGCGGGCAGGACGGAGCAGGACATGGCCGCGCAGACCCTCGTGGTCGATCTGGACGGGACATTGATCCGGTCCGACCTTCTGGTGGAAAGCTTCTGGGCCGCGGCATCGCGGCGAGGCGGGCTGGCGGTGCTGGACGCAGGCCGCGCGCTGCTGCAGGGGCGCGCGGCGCTGAAGGCGCGGCTGGCCGAGCTCGGTCCGGTCGACGTGGCGGGGCTGCCCTACAACGCGGCCGTGCTGGATTACATCCGTGCCCGGCGCGCGGCGGGGACGCGCGTGGTTCTGGTGACGGCATCCGTTCAGCCGCTGGCCGAGGCAGTGGCGGCGCATCTGGGGCTCTTCGACGAGGTGCATGGCACCAAGGAGGGCGAGAACCTGAAGGGCGCGCGCAAGGCGGCCTTCTGCGTGGACCGGTTCGGTCGTGGCGGCTTCGACTACATCGGCGATGCCCAGGCCGATCTGCCGGTCTGGGCCGCGGCGGCGACCGCCATCGTCGTGGCGCCGGGGGCCGCGCTGATGCGGCGGTTGGCGGCGCTGGACCGACCGCTTGAAACCCTCGCCGCGGCCCGCCCGGCCCCGCGCGACCTGATCCGGGCGCTGCGGCCGCATCAATGGCTGAAGAACCTGCTGGTGTTCTTGCCCGCGCTGGCTGCGCATAACGTGCATCTGCCGGTGCTGGCGGCAGGCCTGCTGGCCTTTGCGGCCTTCAGTCTTGTCGCCTCGGCAGTCTATGTCCTCAACGATCTGCTGGACCTGCGCGCCGACCGGGCGCATCCGCGCAAGCGCAACCGCCCCTTTGCCAGCGGGGCCGTGCCGCTGCTGACCGGCACGCTGATGGCGCCCGCCCTGCTGCTTGCGGGGCTGGTACTGGCGCTGCCGCTGGGCGCGAAGTTCCTGGGCGTCCTGCTGCTTTATGTCGTGACGACAACGGCCTATTCGCTGCACTTCAAGCGCCGGATGGTGGCCGACATCGTCCTGCTGGCGGCGCTTTACACGCTCAGGATCATGGCCGGGGGCGTGGCAACACAGATTCACCTCACGGTCTGGCTGCTGGCGTTCTCGATGTTCTTCTTCTTCTCGCTGGCGGCGGTGAAGCGGCAGGCAGAGCTGGTTGACGGTGTTGCCACCGGGCGGTCGGCGGCCGGGCGTGGCTATCTTCCGCAGGACCTGCCGCTGGTCGAGATGATGGCGATGGGGTCGGGCTATGTCTCTGTTCTGGTGATGGCGCTTTACCTCGCCAGCCCCGAGATCACCAATGCCTATCCTACGCCTGATGCCCTTTGGGGGATCTGCGTGATCCTGCTTTACTGGATCAGCCGGGTGGTGCTGGTGGCCCATCGCGGGCAGATGCATGATGACCCGGTGGTCTATGCGGTGCGCGACCGCGTGAGCCTGATGTGCGGCGCGGCCATCCTGGTCTGCGCGGTGGCGGGGGTCGTGCTGTGACGCTGCAGCAGTTGATCCTGCGCTATGCGGCTTTCGCGGTGCTGGCGACGCTGACGAACCTTGGGGTGCAGCGGATGGCGCTGGCGGTGTCACCCTGGCTGCTGCTGGCGATGGTGGCGGGGACGCTGGCGGGGCTGGTGGTAAAGTATGTGCTCGACAAGCACTGGATCTTTTTCGACACGGTCAAGGGGGCGGCCGCGCATGGGCGGCAGTTCCTGCTCTATTCCACAATGGGGGTGGCCACCACGCTGATTGCCTGGGGGGCGGAAAGCGGGGCCTGGGCGCTGTGGGGCACCGATCTTGCCCGCGAGGCGGGCGCGGTGGTGGGGCTGACGCTGGGCTACATCGTCAAGTTCCGGCTGGACCGCGCCTTCGTCTTTACCGATGCGCAACTGAAGATCGGGGGTACGGCGTGATCCTGTCGGGCTGGGGCCGCACGACCGCACAGGACTGCCGCGTCAGCCGCCCGCGCAGCGAGGCCGAGCTTGCCGCGCGGGTGGCAGAAGGCGGACTGATCGCGCGGGGGGCGGGCCGTGCCTATGGCGACGCGGCGCAAAGCGCGGCCAATACCGTCGACATGGGGGGCTTTCGCCGGATGATCGCCTTTGATGACGCCACCGGGCAACTGGTGGCCGAGGCGGGCGTCACGCTGGACGAGGTGATCGCGACCTTCCTTCCGCGCGGCTGGTTCCCCGCGGTGACGCCGGGCACGCGCTTTGTCACGCTGGGGGGGGCGGTCGCCGCCGACGTGCATGGCAAGAACCACCACCGTGACGGCTCCTTCGGCGCCACGGTCGACTGGATCGACCTGATGGGCCCCGATGGGCGGGTGCGCCGGGTCGCGCCGGGCGATCCGTTGTTCGGCTGGACGGTGGGCGTGATGGGGCTGACCGGGGTAATCCTGCGGGTGGCGCTGCGGCTGAAGGCGGTGGAGACGGGCTACATCCGCCAGCGGACGCTGCCCGCGCCGCATCTTGCCGCCGCCATGGCGACGTTCGAGGCCAACGCGGACGCCACCTATTCCGTGGCCTGGATCGATTGCCTGGCGCGCGGGCCTTCGCTGGGCCGGTCGCTGGTGCTGCTGGGCGAACACGCGGCGCTGGCCGACCTGCCCGAGGACGCGCGGGCTCGGCCGTTCCATCCCCCTGCGCCAAAACGGCGGCTGGTCCCCTTCGAGGCGCCGGGCTTCCTGCTGAACGGGCTGACGGTGCGGGCCTTCAACGAGGTCTACTGGCGCGCCGGGCTGGCGGGCCTGGGCGAGCGGCTGGTGGGCTGGGCGCCCTATTTCTATCCCCTGGACGCGGTCGAGGGGTGGAACCGGATCTATGGCCGCCGCGGCTTCGTGCAGTTCCAGTGCGCGCTGCCGCTGGCGGTGGCGGCGGGCGCGCTCGAGGCGCTCTTGCGCGAGATTTCGGCGGCGGGGCAGGGCTCGTTCCTGGCGGTGCTGAAACGGTTCGGGCCGCAGGCGGGGGCGTTTTCCTTCCCGATGGAAGGTTACACGCTGGCGCTGGATTTCCCGCTGCATGCGGGCACTGCGGCGCTGCTCGATCGGCTGGACCGGATCGTGGTGACGGCCGGGGGCCGGTTCTATCTGGCGAAGGATGCGCGGATGAGCCGTGCGGTCTTCGAGGCGGCCGAGCCGCGGGCCGCGGCCTTCCGCGGCTTTCGCACGGCCGAGGGGTTGGCGGGGGCGTTCGGGTCCACGCAGTCGGAAAGGTTGGGGCTATGACAAAGGGTGCGGTGCTGATCCTGGGGGGGCGGTCCGATATCGGGCTGGCCACAGCCCATGCGCTGGCGGGGGCGGGGCATCCGGTGTGGCTGGCCGCGCGCAACGCCGCGGGGCTGGAGCCAGAGCGCACCGATCTGGCGCTGCGGCATGGGGTCGAGGTGTCGCTGCATGAATTCGACGTGCTCGATACCGCGGCGATGCCCGGCTTCCTCGATACGCTGCCGGGGCTGCCCGCCGTGGTGGTTTCGGTCGTGGGCCTCTTGGGCGATCAGGCGAAGGACGAACATGATCCGGCCGCCGCGATTACCGTGATGCGCACCAATTACGAGGGGCCCGCCACGATCCTGGGTCTGATCGCCTACCGGATGGAGGCCCGCGGCAGCGGGGCCATCGTGGGCGTGTCCTCGGTCGCGGGGCTCCGGGGGCGGGCCACGAATTATATCTACGGCTCGGCCAAGGCGGGTTTCACGGCCTATCTGTCGGGGTTGCGCAACCGGCTGGCGAAGCGGGGGGTGCATGTCCTCACCGTGCTGCCCGGCTTTGTGGACACAAGGATGACCGCGGGGATGGACCTGCCGAAAAAGCTGACCGCGGCGCCGACAGAGGTGGGCGCCGCGGTCCGTCGCGCCCTGGAGGGGCAGCGCGACGTGGTCTATGTGAAGCCCGTCTGGCGGCTGGTGATGGCTGTGATCCGCGCCATCCCGGAAGGAGTCTTCAAGAAGCTGCGGCTCTAGCCTCGGTCGTCTCAGTGGCCGCCGGCGGGGGCGCCGCGGCCGCGCGGGGCGGGCTTGCGCATCGTCAGCGCAAAGATCGACAGCATCACGAACAGCGCGGTGAGCAGGGTGAACACGTCGATGAAGGACATCACGGTCGCCTGCTGCTTCACCATGCCGTAAAGCTGGTTCAACGCCCCGGTCTGCGGATCGGCCACGCCCGCGGCCTTCATGCCCTGCGCCATCATGGCCAGCGTCGATTCCGCCTGCGCGTTGCCCCAGGTCAGCCCCTCGGCCAGGCGGTCGTAATGCAGCGTGCCGCGGTGGCTGAGCAGCGCGTTGATGAGCGCAAGGCCCACCGCACCGCCCAGGTTGCGCATCAGGTTGTAAAGCCCCGATGCGCCGCGCAGCCGCATCGGCTCCAGCGTGCCAAGCGCCAGGTTGTTGATCGGCACCATGCACAGCATCAGCGACACGCCGCGCAGGATCTGGGGCACCAGAAGTTCCCGGAAATCCCAGTCGGCGGTCATTCCGGTCAGCATCCAGCACGACAGGCCGAAGCCCAGGAACCCCACGATCAGCATGAAACGCGGATCGGTCTTCGATGACAGCATCCCCGAGATCGGCGCGGTGCAGAACATGGCAAGACCCGAGACGAACATCGTCTCGCCGATCATCAGGCTGTCATAGCCACGGATGCCCGCAAGGTAGACGGGGTAAAGATAGGTCAGCCCGTAAAGCCCGATCCCCATGACGAAGGAAAAGACGCAGCCCATGGCAAAGTTCAGGTTTCGGAAGGCGCTGAGGTCGACCACCGGCAGCGAGGTGGTGAAGGCCCGGTAGAAGAAGGTCACGCACCCCACCACACTGGCGATCGCGGCATAGCGCACCGCATCGTCGGCCAGCCAGTCGTGTTGGGGGCCTTCTTCCAGCACATATTCCAGCGCCCCGAGGAAGGCCGCCATGCCGATCAGGCCCCACCAGTCGAACCGTTTCATCAGTTCGGGTTCCGGCTTGTCGAAATCGACCAGGTTCCAGACCGCGATCGCCACCAGAATCCCCGGCGGCACGTTGACGAGGAACAGCCAGTGCCACGAGAACGTGTCCGACAGATAGCCGCCCACCGTCGGCCCGATGGTCGGCGCCAGCGTGGCCACAAGGCCGATCATCGGTGAGACGATGTTCTGCTTTGACGGCGGGAAGATGGTGAAGGCGGCGGCGAAGACCGAAGGGATCATGCCACCGCCGATGAAGCCCTGAAGCGCGCGGAAGATCATCATCTCGTCGATCGAGGTCGCGGTCGAGCACAGGAAGCTGGCCAGCGTGAAGCCCACCGCCGAGATGGTGAACAGAACCCGGGTGGACAGGATGCGCCCCAGGATCCCCGACAGCGGGATCATGATGACCTCGGCGATCAGGTAGGCCGTCTGGACCCAGGCCACCTCGTCGGACGAGGCCGACAGCCCCGCCTGAATCTCGCTGAGCGAGGCCGACACGATCTGGATGTCGAGGATCGCCATGAACATGCCGAAGACCATCGCGAGGAACGCGAAGACCCGGCGCGGGGTAAGAGAGCCTTCGGGCGCCATGATTACTTGCCTTCGGTCAGGGTGCGGCTGTCGACATCGACCACGGCAGACAGGCCCGCGCGCAGGCGGCCGCTGTCCAGCAGGTCCTTGGGCAGGGCGATCCGCACCGGCACCCGCTGCACGACCTTGGTGAAGTTCCCGGTCGCGTTCTGCGGCGGCAGCAGCGAGAACTGGGCGCCCGTCGCGGGCGCCATCGAGGTGACGGTGCCGGTGAAGGTCTTGCCGGGCAGCGCGTCGATGCTGACCTTCACGGTCGCACCGGGCGCGATGCCGGGAAGCTGGGTTTCCTTGTAGTTCGCCTCGACATAGATCGCCTCGGTCGGAACGACGGCCGCGATCTTCAGGCCGGGCGAGACGAGGTCACCCTCGCGCACGGCGATGTTGGCCACGGTGCCGTCCACCGGCGCGCGCAACTGGGTGCGGTCAAGGTTGCGCTGGGCCTGATCCACGGCCAGCTTCAGGCTGGCCAGCCCGCTTTCCGCCTCGGCCTGCTGCGCCTGAAGCACGGTCACGTTGGCCTGGGCCGCGGCGATCGCGGCGGCGGCGCCGGTCACGGCGGCACGGGCCTGATCCAGCGCAGCCACGGCATCGTCCACCGCGGATTGCGCGGCGACAGAGGATTGCGCCAGTTGCTGCGTGCGGTCGTTCTTCGTCTGGGCGTTCTTCAGCCCGGCGTCGGCCGACACCTTCTGCGCCTGCGCCTCGGCCACGGCGGCCTGCGCGGCTTCGACCTGGGCGGCGATCCGCTTGATCGTCACCTCCTGGGTGGTCACCTGGCTTTGCGCGGTCTTGAGCGCGGTCAGGTAGTCGGCGTCGTCCAGCTTGAACAGCAGGTCGCCCGCCTTCACCTTCTGGTTTTCGGCGACGGCGATCTGTTTCACATAGCCGGTCACCTGCGGCGAGACGGTGGTGATGTCTGCTTTCAGATAGGCGTCATCGGTCGAGACCATGAAGCGACCGACCGTCCAGTAGTCGTAGCCCATGTTCCCCAGGACACCCAGCGCGACGACGGCGACAGCGCCCAGGATCAACCGCTTCTTGCTGGCCGACTTCTTCGGCGGCGCGGCTGCAGGGGCTTCGGACTCGGTCCGTGCCGGGAAGGGTTTCACCTCGGCGTCGCGGCCCTGTTCAGCGGTTTTTGCAGCTTGTTCCATCGCGCGTTCCTCAAATCGTACCGAACGGTTCGGTTCGGGGGATTGACATAGCGCCCGGGTGTTGCCAAATCAAGCGTGATCGAACCGAGCGGTTCGATTATTTTCGCAGACGAGATGTTCAGCCATGACGACGAACGAACGGGCAGGGTCCGAGGCACATTGCAGCCTGCGGCTGGCGGCCGGGCAGGATCCGGCGAAACGCGCGCAGATCCTGGAAGGGGCAGGGCGGGTCATCAGCCGGATGGGCTATGACGCGGCCAGCGTGAACGACATCGCGCGAGAAGCGGGGGTCTCGAAGGGGACCATCTATGTCTACTTCTCGGGCAAGGAAGATCTGTTCGAAGGGTTGATGGAAGAAACCCGCGAACGCCTGTTCCGCGAACTGGGCGACGAATTGCAGCGGCCCGGCCCGGTGGGCGAGCGGATGCTGAACTACGGCGGGCGGCTGGTGCGCAAGCTGTGCTCGGACCCGGTGGTGCAGGCCCACCGGGTGATGATCGGCGTGGCCGAGCGGATGCCGGAACTGGGCGCCCGGTTCTATGAGCGTGGGGCCACGCGGGGCACCCAGCTCATGGTGGATTTCCTGACCCAGCGGGTTGCTGCGGGCGATCTGGCGATTTCCGACGTGCGGCTGGCCGCCGCGCAGTTCGCCGAACTGTGCATGGCCGGGCTGTTCCGCCGCCGCCTGTTCGGCCACCTGTCGCATCCGCCCACGGAAGACGACATCGACCGCAACGTGAAGGCTGCGGTCGACATGTTCCTGTGCTTCTACCAGCCGCAGGCGCACGGCGCCCTGTGACGCGGGCGCCGCAGGCCCGGCCGGGGCCTAGATCGCAAGGTATTCGGCGCGCAGTTCCGCGTTGTCCAGCACCTCGCGTGCGGTGCCGTCGAACACCACGCAGCCGGTATCGAGGATCATCGCGCGGCTGGCGAGGTTCAGCGCCCTGACGGCGTTCTGTTCCACGATGATGGTGGTGATCCCCTGTTCCTTGATGATGTTCAGGGTCTTTTCGATCTCGTCCACGATCACCGGGGCCAGCCCCTCGTAGGGTTCATCAAGCAGCAGCACCTTGATGTCGCGTGCCAGCGCCCGGGCGATGGCCAGCATCTGCTGTTCGCCGCCCGAAAGCGTCACGCCCTCTTGCTTGCGCCGTTCGCCCAGCCGGGGGAACAGCTCGTAAAGCCGCTCCAGCGACCAGCCGACGGGCGGCGCGATCTGGGCCAGTTGCAGGTTCTCCTCGACCGTCAGGCCCGCGATGATGCGCCGGTCCTCGGGCACCAGTCCGATGCCTGCGCCGGCCGCCTGGTGGGCTGCCATCTTGTGCAGGGGCTTGTGGTCCAGCCAGATTTCCCCATGCGTCAGCCGCGGGTTGGCCAGGCGCGCGATGGTGCGCAGGGTCGAGGTCTTGCCCGCCCCGTTGCGGCCCAGCAGCGCAAGGATCTCGCCCTCGTGCAGGTTCAGGCTGACGCCCTGAACGATGTAGCTTTCGCCGTAATAGGCGTGGATGTCCCAGACCGAGAGGAACGCGGGCGCGGTCTCGGCGTGGTTGGCATTCATGTTCGGCCTTGCGTTCATGGCCCTCTCCTCAATGCGCCGCTTCGCCCAGGTAGGCTTCCTTGACCTTCGGATGGCCCTTGATGTTGTCCGGCGTGTCCTCGACCAGGGGGGTGCCCTGCGCCAGCACGGTGATCCGGTCGGCCAGCGAGAAGACCACATGCATGTCATGCTCGATGATGACCATCGTGATGTCGCCGCGGCCCTTGATCTCCTTCAGCAGGTCGATCGTGTTGTTGGTGTCGGCCCGCGCCATGCCGGCGGTGGGCTCATCCAGCAGCAGCAGTTTCGGCCGTTGCGACAGGCACATCGCCATTTCCAGCCGCCGCTTGTCCCCGCGCGACAGGCTGCCTGCGTGCATCTCGCGCTTTTCCCACATCTTGACGTCGCGCAGCATCTGCTCGGCCTGGGCAAGGATGTCGCGTTCTGCCGCGACCGTTTCGAAGGCGTGCAGCCGGTAGGCCCCGTCCCGCTTGGCAAAGCAGGGGATCAGCACGTTCTCCAGAACCGTCAGGTCGGCAAAGATCTCGGGCGTCTGGAACACGCGCGAGATGCCCATCTGGTTGATCTCGTGCGGCTTGCGGCCCAGCACCGACTGGCCGTCGAACAGGACCGAGCCGGTGTCGGGGATCAGCTTGCCCACCAGGCAGTTCAGCAGCGTCGACTTGCCCGCGCCGTTCGGCCCGATGATGGCATGGCAGGTGTTCTGCTGCACCGACAGGTTCACGTCGCTGAGCGCGCGCAGCCCGCCGAAGCGTTTGTTCACACCCTTGACTTCCAGGATACCCATGTCTCGCTCCTTACTCGGCCGGGGTCGTGGCGGGGGCCTTGCCCTTGGCGTCCGGCTTGCGGCGGATCAGTCGCCCGATCCGCTGGCCGCCCTCGATCAGGCCGCCCGGCAGGAAGATCACCACCAGCATGAACAGCACGCCCAGCGTCAGGTGCCAGCCCTGGCCCACGAAGGGGTGGACAACGGTCACCAGCAGGTTTTCCAGCCATTTCGGGAAGATCGAGAACCAGTCATGCAGCACATGGTCGTTGATCTTCGAGAAGATGTTCTCGCAGTACTTGATGAAGCCCGCCCCCAGCACCGGGCCCAGCATGGTGCCGACCCCGCCAAGGATCACCATCAGCACGACCTCGCCCGAGGCCTGCCACTGCATCCGGTCGGCGCCCGCCAGCGGGTCCATCGCGGCCATCAGCCCGCCCGCGAGCCCCGCATACATCCCCGAGATCACGAAGGCCGACAGCATGTAGGGGCGCGAATGCAGGCCGGTGTAGTTCAGCCGGTGCTGGTTGCACTTGATCGCACGCAGCATCATCCCGAAGGGCGACCGGAACAGCCGAAGCGCCAGGTAGAACATGAGGACCGACAGCAGGCCGCAGACATAGTAGCCCGCGTTGAACTGGAACACCCGGCCCGCCAGATCAAGCTCGTAGGTGGCGCGCATCGACAGGCCGAACAGGTTCACCTCGGGGATCGTGCCGTTCGCGGCCGCCGCGTCGAGGATCCGCGGGTCGCCCAGGGCCGGGCCAAGCCCGTTCTCGCCGCCGGTGATCGGGGTCAGCACCGAATAGGCCATGTTGAACGACATCTGCGCGAAGGCCAGCGTCAGGATCGAGAAGTAGATGCCCGACCGGCGCAGCGAGACATAGCCGATCAGCAGGGCGAAGGCGCCGCCCATCAGCGTGGCCAGGATCAGCCCCGGCAGGATGTTCATCGTCAAGAGCTTCAGCATCCACACCATGGCGTAGCTGCCGATGCCGATGAAGGCCGCGTGGCCGAAGCTGAGGTAGCCCGTCAGCCCGAAGAGGATGTTGAAGCCGACCGCGAAGATCGCGAAGATCGCGATCCGCTGCATCAGGTCGGGGTAGCCCGCGTTGAACTGGGCCATCGCCGAGCCTTCCGCGAAGGGGTTCAGCAGGATCGGCGCCGCCAGCGTCAGCAGCAGGACGATCAGCAGGAACCTCAGGTCTTTCTTGCCAAGTCCCAGCACGGCTTAGTCCTCCATCACGCCCTTGCGCCCCATCAGACCGCGCGGGCGGGTCAGCAGGACGATGATGGCGATCACATAGATGATGATCTGGTCGATGCCCGGGATCACATCCTTGATCCAGTTCATCGAAGCGTAGCTTTCGAGGATGCCGAGCAGGAAGCCCGACAGCACCGCCCCCGGCAGGCTGCCCATGCCGCCCACCACGACCACGACGAAGCTCAGCACCAGGAAGTTCATGCCCATCGTGAAGGCGGGCGAATTGATCGGCGTGTACATCGCGCCGGCGGTTCCTGCCACCACGGCGGCGATGCCGAACATGATGGTGAAGCGGCGGTCGATGTTGATCCCCAGCAGGCCCACGGTTTCCCGGTCGGCCATGCCTGCGCGCACCACCATGCCGAAGGTGGTGAATTGCAGGAAGGCGAAGACCGCGCCGATCACGACCAGCGAGAACAGGAAATAGACCATCCGCCAGTAGGGGTAGATGATGTCGTTCGGCGGGAAGCCCAGCCAGACGCCGAAATCGATCGAGCCCGCGAAGTCTGTGGGGGCCGGGGCCGGGATCGGGTTGGCGCCGAAGTAGTACTTGATGACCTCTTGCAGCACGATGGCCAGGCCGAAGGTGACCAGGATCTGGTCGGCATGCGGGCGCTTGTAGAAATGCTTGATCAGCCCGCGTTCCATCACGAAGCCCACCACCAGCATCACCGGGATCGCGAGCAGGATCGACAGCGGCACCGACCAGTTGACGACGGCGGCGCCCACGTCCTTGCCGAACCAGGCCTCGATGTAGGGCGTCTTCACCTTCAGCGCGTTGCCAAGAAAGTCCTTCTTGGTCGGGTCGATGGTGACTTCCGACAGGCTCAGCAGCCGTTGCAGCGTGACGGCGCAGAAGGCGCCGATCATGAACAGCGTGCCATGCGCAAAGTTCACCACGCCGAGCGTGCCGAAGATCAGGGTCAGCCCGAGCGCGATCAGCGCATAGGCGCTGCCCTTGTCGAGCCCGTTCAGGGTTTGCAGGATCAGAGCGTCCATCGTCCCACCAGGTTGTTCGTCGTGTCCCGAAAGGCCGCGCGCGGGGGTCCGCGCGCGGCCGATCCGTCAGGCGTGTCGCATCAGGCGCCGGGGTTGCACTGACCCAGGTCGCCGCCCGCGAACATCTTGTTGTCGGGCGCGTAGGTGACCTTTTCCGTCGGCGTCACCTGAACGATTTCGAGCGTGTCGAATTCGTTGTCGGGCTTTTCCTTGCCCTTCACCACCAGGCAATCCTTGAAGCACTGGTGATCCTCGGCCCGGTATTCGGTCGGCCCGTTGCCGAGACCGTCGAACTTGTAGCCTTCCAGCGCCTCGACCACCGCGCAGGGGTTGAAGCTTTTCGCGCGTGCCACGGCATCGGCGTACAGCATCACCTGTGCATAGCAGGTCTGGGCGGCCTGGCTGGGCGGTGCGCCGTATTCCTTGCCGTAGGACTGCACGAAGGCCTTGGTGCCCGCGTCTTCCAGCTTCCAGTTCCAGTTCGACGAGCCCGGGATGTCGCGGATGTTGGGGCCCGCGCCCTTGGCCATCAGCTCCGAGATCAGCGGAACGACGATCTGGAACTGCTTGCCGTTCACCATCTTGTCCTTCAGCCCGAACTGGACGGCCTGGGTCAGCGAGTTGACCATGTTGGCGCCGTAGTGGTTCAGGATCAGCACGTCGGCGCCCGAGTTCAGCACCGGCGCGATGTAGGACGAGAAGTCGGTCGAGGCGAGCGGCGTCAGCACGTTGGCCACGGTCTTCCAGCCGATCGCCTCGGTCGCGGCCTGCATCGAGGCCTGCTGGGTCCAGCCCCAGCTGTAGTCGGCGGTCAGGTGATAGGCCGAGCGGTCGGCGCCGTACATGTCCTTCAGCACCGGCGCCAGCGCCGCGGCCGACATGTAGGCGTTGAAGAAGTGACGGAAGCCGTTGCGCTTCTTGTCCTTGCCGGTGGTGTCGTTGGAATGCGACAGGCCCACCATGTTGATCAGCCCGGCTTCCTGGCAGAGCGCCTGGAGCGCGATCGCCACCGCCGAGGACGAGCAGCCGGAGATCATGATCGCCCCGTCCTTCTCGATCATCGACTTCGCGGCGGCGCGGGCGGCGTCGGGTTTCGTCTGGGTATCGCCCGAGACGAAGGCAACCTTCTTGCCCAGAAGCCCGGCCCCGTTCAGCGCCTTCGACGAGAAGGTGGACAGCATCCCGCCATCGCCTTCGCCGTTCAGGTGCTTGACGGCAAGCTGGAAGGCCTTGAGTTCGTCATTGCCTTCGTCGGCATAGGGGCCGGTCAGCGGAACGGTAAAGCCCAGGGTGACGGCGCCGCCCTTGGGTTCATTGGTGAAGGCCGAGGCCCGCGACGTGAAAACGGTCGGCAGGGCAAGGCCCGCCCCGGCGACGGCGCCGGTCCTCAGCAGACCGCGGCGTGTCAGCACAAGTTTGCTCATTCAACTCCTCCCTGGTGGTTGGCTGCGGCGCGCGCCTCCTCTGCGATCGCCACTGTCCGGTGAAGGACATGGGGGATGATGCGTCGGATATGAAAAATTTTCAACAACCTACTAATTTCAAAAGGTTTTTCTGTAAATCAATGTACGCCGCAGTGCGGAAATTTGTAAAAAAGTTTTCCTGCGTCGGCAAAACCGCAGCGAAATCACAGCTTTATGATTGCGCCCGGGGCATGGCCGCCTTGCGCGGGGCGCATTCATCAGGCCCGCCCATCCGGTTCGGGCGCCCGGCTTGCGGCGTCGCCCGTTGCGCGGCGCGCCGCAGATCGGGGCCGAATCGCCCCGCGGCGGCCACGCGCATCGCGATTCGGTGGGGGCGTCAGGGGGTGAGCGTGACCGTCTGCTTCAGCGCGCCGGTTGCGCCGTCATAGACCAGGATCTTGTTGCTCTCGGTCACGATGGCCACCCAGCCCTTGCCCTGGGTCACCGCCTGCGCGACCTCGCCCGCGGGCAGCTTCAGCCCCTGCGGCAGGCTCAGCGCGGTGACGGACGGGAAGCGGATGACAAAGACCGTGACGAAGGTTATCACGCCCAGGATCATGGTGGCGGTCAGGATCGTCACCAATGTCTTCAGAAACCGCAGCGAAGGGTCCAGCGCGACCGTGCCTTCCTGTGACGGAGCTTCCTGCATGTCGCCTGTTCCCTCTGTCGTTGCGCTGACCATCGGGCCCCTGCCGCCCGACCGTCTTGATAAGGCGCTCGCGCGTGATGTGCCAGAGCAGGCGGCGCTCAGCCGCTCGCGGCTGATGCGGCTGATCGAGGAGGGGGCGGTGACGCTGAATGGCGCGCCCGCGACCGACCCGCGCGCGAGGGTGGCCGAGGGCGATGCGGTGGAAATTCGGCTGGAGCCCGCCGAGGATGTGGAAACCCTGCCCGAGGATATTCCGCTGGTGGTGGTCTACGAGGATGCCGATCTGATCGTGATCGACAAGCCCGCGGGAATGGTGGTGCATCCCGCGCCCGGACAGTGGACCGGCACGCTGGTCAACGCGCTGCTGCAACACTGCGGCGAGAGCCTGTCGGGCATCGGCGGCGAAAAGCGCCCCGGCATCGTCCACCGGATCGACAAGGACACCTCGGGGTTGCTGGTCGCCGCCAAGACCGACCGCGCCCATCACGGCCTTGCCGCGCAGTTCGAACGTCACACGGTCGATCGGCATTATCTGGCGCTGGTGCACGGCGTGCCGGATGTGGCCGATCCGCGCCTGCGCGGGATCCGGGGTGTCACGTTCGAGGCGGGCGGGATCGTGAAGATCGCGACCGGCATCGACCGCCACCGCACCGACCGCCAGCGCCAGGCCGTGACCTTCAGCGGTGGTCGCCACGCGGTGACACGGGCGCGGGTGGCGCAGGTTTTCGGCACGCCCCCGGCAGCCGCGCTGATGGACTGCTGGCTGGAAACCGGCCGCACCCACCAGATCCGCGTCCATCTCAGCCACGCGGGCCACGGGCTGATCGGCGATCCGGTCTATGGCGGCAACCGCAAGCTGTCGCCGCGCGCCGTGGGCGAGGCGGGCGCCGCTGCGGCCGCCGCGTTTCCGCGCCAGGCGCTGCATGCCGCGACGCTTGGCTTCGTGCATCCGGTGAGCGGCGAAGACCTCTCGTTCGCCTCGCCGCTGCCGCCCGACATGGCGGCGCTGGTGGCGACACTGGGCGGCCCGGCCCGGTGACGGCCCGACACGACCGGGTGAGACGGTTGAAACGCGGCTGGTGTCGCGACGGATCCCTACCCATGCTACGTTTCTGGGTCAGGAACGACCACGCTCTTGAACCGATCAGTTCGAATGCATAGGTCACCTATTTGCGAAACCCGGCTGCGGCCGGACAGAACAGGGGGTCAGGAATGAGCAGCTACGCCAACCTTCCGGCACCGTCGCCCGAGCAGGGGCTGAACCGTTACCTGCAGGAAATCCGCAAGTTCCCGATGCTGGAACCGGAAGAAGAATACATGCTGGCCAAGCGCTGGGCCGACCATCAGGACCCGCAGGCCGCGCACCGCATGGTGACCAGCCACCTGCGGCTGGCGGCCAAGATCGCCATGGGCTACCGCGGCTACGGCCTGCCGCAGGCCGAGGTGATTTCCGAGGCCAACGTGGGCCTGATGCAGGCCGTGAAGCGGTTCGACCCCGAAAAGGGGTTC
>DAIEJF010000228.1 GCA_027351005.1 Paracoccaceae bacterium
CCGCCGCGCTGGCCGATGCGGGCTGGGCACGCGATGCCGGACCGGTGGCGGGGATCGTGCTGGACGGGCTGGGCTACGGCGCGGATGGCACGCTCTGGGGGGGCGAGGTGCTGCTGGGCGATTATGCGGCGGTCGCGCGGGTCGCGCATCTGACACCCGCGCCGCTGATCGGCGGCGATGCGGCCAACCGCGAGCCCTGGCGCAATCTGCTGGCCCGCCTGGACGCGGCGGGATTGGCCCCCAAGGCCGACCGGCTGCTGGCGGGCAGGCCGCTGGCACTGATGCGGCAGGCGGCACGGGCGGGGGTGAACGCGCCGCCGTCGTCCTCGGCCGGGCGGCTTTTCGATGCGGTGGCGGCGGCGCTGGGGCTGGTGACCGGCGCGCAGAGCTTCGAGGGGGAAGCGGGCATGGCGGTCGAGGCGCTGGCGGGCGAGATCCGGGCCGCCCCCTACCGCTTCGATGAAACCCCCGCAGGGATCGACCCCGCACCGATGCTGGCGGCGATGATGGCGGACCTTGCCGCCGGGCGGCCGGGGTCCGAGGTTGCGGCCGCCTTCCAGGCGGGACTGGCGCGGGCCGTCTGCGCACCCGCGCGGCGGCTGGTGGCGACCGGCCGCGCCCGTGCGGTGGCCCTGTCGGGCGGCTGTTTCCAGAACGCCCGGCTGCTGGCGCTGTGTCTGGCCGAACTCGACGGGCTGCCCGTGCTGGTGCATCACCGGGTACCCCCGAACGACGGCGGCCTTGCCCTGGGGCAGGCGCTGGTTGCCGCGGCGCGGCTGGCACCGGGCTGACGGAGGCGGGCAAGGGCGGGGGGTGCGGAGGGCGGCCCAGTCCGTGGACCGGCGATATGGGGTTCCCCCCTTGCACGATCCGTGCACCCGGCATGGCCAGAGCCGCGCTGGCGCCACGGCTGGCGGATGTTCTTGACCCCCGTCCGCCCGTCGCCTTGACTCAGGTCATGGAAATCGAGGTGCGCGATGCATGAAATGTCTCTTGCCGAGGGCATCCGCCAGATGGTGCTGGCCGAGGCGCAGAGGCACGGCTTTACCGCCGTGCGGCGCCTGCGGCTGGAAATCGGACGGTTCGCGGGGGTCGAGAAGACCGCACTCGCCTTCTGCTTCGACGTGGTGATGCGGGGCAGCCCCGCCGAGGGGGCGGAGCTTGAGATGATCGACCTGCCGGGGGTGGCGATGTGCTATGACTGCATGCGCGAGGTGGAGATTGCCGACCGGCTGGATCCCTGCCCGATCTGTGGCGGCGGGCGGCTGGTGCCGGTGGCGGGCGACGAGATGCGGATCAAGGACATGGAGGTGGTGTGATGTGCACGGTCTGCGGCTGCGGCGACGGGGCGAAGCCGGGCGGGCTGGCGCTGAACCATGACGCGGCGCACCGGCCGGGGTCGGCGCATCACCACGGGCATGACCACGACCGGGGACAGGGCCAGTTGCATTTCGGCACCGGCCCGGCGGGCCTTTCGGTTGCCGGGGTCAGCCAGGCACGGCTGATCGAGGTGGAAACGAACATCCTGGCCAAGAACGACGCGCTGGCCACGGGCAATCGTCGCGTGCTGCGGGCGCTGGGGGCCTATGCGGTCAACCTCGTCTCGTCGCCCGGGTCGGGCAAGACCACGCTCTTGGTGAAGACGATCGCGGCGATGGCGGGTGTCCCGCTGGCCGTGATCGAGGGCGACCAGCAGACTGAAAATGACGCCGAGCGCATCCGCGCGACGGGCGCCCCCGCGATCCAGATCAACACCGGCAAGGGCTGCCACCTGGATGCCGACATGGTGGGCCGGGCGATGGAGCGGCTGAACCTGACGCCGGGCGGCTTCCTGTTCATCGAGAACGTGGGCAATCTTGTCTGCCCCGCTGCCTTCGACCTGGGCGAGGACGCCAAGGTGGCGATCCTTTCGGTGACCGAGGGCGAGGACAAGCCCTTGAAATACCCGGACATGTTCACCGCAGCAAGGCTTGCGCTGCTGAACAAGGTCGATCTGGCGCCGCATACCGATGCGGACCTTGACGCCTACGAAGCGAACCTGCGCCGGGTGAACCCGCGGATCGACATCCTTCGCGTCTCGGCGCGCACCGGCGAGGGGATGGCGGGCTGGGTGACCTGGCTGAGGCGCCAGCACGCGGCAAAGACGCTGGCCAAGGCGGGCTAGCCCCGATCGGCGGAGCGACGCGACAGGAGAACGACCGACATGTGCCTTGGCATCCCCGGAGAGATCGTGGCGATCACCGACCCCGAGCGGCTGATGGCCCTGGCCGATGTGTCGGGCGTGCGCCGCGAGGTCAGTCTTGCCTGCGTGGCCGAGGGGCCGCTGGAAGACCTGATCGGCCAGTGGGTGCTGATCCATGTGGGGTTTGCCATGAGCGTGATCGACGCCGACGAGGCGGCGAAGACACTCGACGCGCTGCATGCCCTGGGCGAGGCGCAGGAGGCGATGGAGGCCATGGCCGCGGGGCAGCGGGCGCTGGAGGAACCGCGATGAGATACGCCACCGCGTTTCGCGACCCCGTGGCGGCGCGGGTGGTGCTGGCCGCCATTGCCCGCACGGCCGACCGGATCGGCGCGACGCGGGCGCGGCCGGTGCGGATCATGGAAATCTGCGGCGGCCATACCCATGCGATCTTCCGTTACGGGCTCGACACGCTGGTGCACGAAGGGGTCGAATTCATCCACGGACCCGGCTGCCCCGTCTGCGTGCTGCCGATGAGCCGGGTCGACGAGGCGGTCGAGATCGCGGAACGGCCCGGCGTGATCTTCACCACCTTCGGCGACGCAATGCGGGTGCCGGGGACGCGGCGCAGCCTGCTGCAGGCGAAAGCCGCGGGGGCCGACATCCGCATGGTCTATTCGCCGCTTGACGCGCTGGAACTGGCGCGGCGGAACCCGGCGCGCGACGTGGTGTTCTTTGGTCTGGGGTTCGAGACCACGACGCCGTCAACCGCGCTGACCATCCAGCAAGCGGCGCGCGAGGGGCTGGGGAACTTCAGCGTCTTCTGCAACCACATCACGGTGCCCCAGCCGATCCGGGCACTGCTGGACGACCCCGACATGGTTCTGGACGGCTTCATCGGGCCGGGCCATGTGTCGATGGTGATCGGCATCCACCCCTATGACTTCATCGCGCGGGACGATCGCAAGCCGATCGTGGTGGCGGGGTTCGAGCCGCTCGATCTGCTGCAATCGGTGCTGATGGTGCTGACCCAGATCGCCGAGGGCCGGGCCGCGGTGGAAAACCAGTATGCGCGCGTGGTGCCCGAGCATGGCAACCCCGTCAGCCTGGCGGCCATCGCGGATGTCTACGAACCCCGGCCCAGCTTTGCCTGGCGGGGCCTGGGCGAGATCGACGCAAGCGGGCTGCGCATCCGCACGAAATACCGCGCCTTCGACGCAGAGGAGAGGTTCGGGATCGGCTATGCCGCCGGGGCCAGGGCGGACGAGCCCGAAGGCTGCGCCTGCGGTGCGGTGATGACGGGGCGGATGAAGCCGCCCGCCTGCCCCCAATTCGGCCGGGGCTGCGCGCCGGAAACGCCGCTCGGGGCGCTGATGGTCTCCTCTGAAGGGGCCTGTGCGGCCTACTGGCACTACGGCGGGGCGCGGGCGGCGGCGGAATAACAGGCCGAGGGCCCTGCCCCCGGACCCCCGGGATACTTGCGGACCGGAAATGAGAGGAAGGGCGCGACGAATGGCGCTGCGCGACACCCATGTGACGCTGGCCCATGGCGGGGGCGGCAAGGCGATGCGGGATCTGATCGACGAGGTCTTCACCGCCGTGTTCCAGCCTCCGGGGATGGAGGACCAGGCCCGGCTGATGGACCGGGCGCTGCAGGCGCCCGGCGCGC
>DAIEJF010000236.1 GCA_027351005.1 Paracoccaceae bacterium
GAGGGTTCGCCCACGATGACCGCAGCCGCCTTGGGCAGGGTCTTCACCATGTCCGCGATCATTGGCGGCGCGCCGGTGCAGCCCAGTTCCTCGTCATAGGACAGCGCGATCTGCAGGGGCCGCTTCACCCCCGCCTCCAGCGCCAACGGCACCGCCCAGAGCGCCAGCGCATCGAACCCCTTCATGTCGCAGCAGCCGCGCCCGATCAGGCGGCCGTCGCGTTCGGTCACCGTCCAGGGGTCGGTCGTCCAGTTCTGGCCATCGACCGGCACCACGTCGGTATGGCCCGACAGCACCACGCCCCCGTCGACCATAGGCCCGACATTGGCATAGATCGCGGCCTTGGTCCGGTCCTCGTTCCAGGTGCGGTAGGATTTCACGCCCCACGAGTCGAGGTATGATTCGACCCAGTCGACCAGCGCCAGGTTGCTGTCGCGACTCACGGTCGGGAAGGCGACAAGGCGCTCCAGGATTTCCCGCGCCGTCATGCGCTGGCCCATGATCTTTTCCTCCTGCGGACATTTTCGGCAACCTGCGGCCGCGCCAGCGCAACGTCAAGGCTGAGGCATCAGTTTTGGCGCAATGTCATGATCCGGCGCGGGTGGCGCACAATTCCGTATTGCCGTGCCGGAAAAAATGTCTAAGACTCGCTGAAACCTGTGGCAGGCCAACGCGCCTGACCGCCAAAACATAAAGAAAAACAACCGCTTGGGGAGCGACATATGCCCGATGGGGCACTGCCCGTCCTGGATGTCCGAGGACTTAAGACCGTTTTCCGCACGCGGAGCGGTGAAGTCCATGCCGTCAACTCTGTCAGCTTCGATCTGAAACCCGGCGAGCTTCTGGGCGTCGTCGGCGAAAGCGGTTCGGGCAAGTCTGTGACCATGATGTCACTGATCCGCCTGCTGCCCTCGCCGCCCGCCGATGTGCGTCAGGGCACGGTGATGTTCGACGGCACGGATCTGCTGACCTGTTCCGACCAGACGTTGCGCGACATCCGCGGCGGCAAGATCGGCTTCATCTTCCAGGACCCGATGACCAGCCTGAACCCGGTGTTCACGGTCGGTTTCCAGATCATGGAGCCGCTGCGGCGCCACATGGGGATGACCAAGGCGCAGGCCCGCACCCGCGCGGCAGAGCTGCTGGATCTGGTGGGCATTCCCGATGCGCGGCGCAGGTTGGGGGATTATCCGCACCAGTTCTCGGGCGGGATGCGCCAGCGGGTGATGATCGCCATCGCGCTGGCCTGCGATCCGAAGGTGCTGATCGCCGACGAACCCACGACCGCGCTTGACGTGACGATCCAGGCCCAGATCCTGGAACTGGTCAAGGAACTGCGGCAGAAGCTGGGGATGGCGATCGTCTGGATCACCCACGATCTTGGCGTGATCGCGGGCATCGCGGACCGGGTGATGGTGATGTACGGCGGCCAGGTCGTTGAACAGGCACCGGTCAAGGAGCTGTTCCGAAACCCGCAGCACCCCTATACCCGCGCGCTGTTGCAGACGGTGCCCGGCGTGCTGGGCGAGCGGCCCGAGAAGCTGAACGTGATCGAGGGCCAGCCCCCGATCCTGTTCCAGGCCCCCACGGCCTGTGCGTTCCGCGATCGATGCAAGCAGGCCTTCGACCGCTGCGGCCGGGAAAATCCCGCCCGGCTTGACGTGGGCCAGGGCCACGACGTGGCCTGTTTCTGGGACCCTGCCACCGGAGGCCCGCGCAATGCTTGACGCTGCCCGCTCGAAACCGCTGGTCGAGGTGCGCGGCCTCAAGATGTACTTCCCGATCCACACCGGCCTTCTGCGCCGCCATACCGGCGACGTGAAGGCGGTGAACGACATCTCGTTCGACATATACGAAGGCGAGACGCTGGGTCTGGTGGGCGAATCCGGCTGCGGCAAATCCACCTGTGGCCGCGCGCTGATCCGGCTTTACGACATCACCGCGGGGTCGGTGAAGATCGACGGGGTCGAGATCGGCCAGACCGACCAGGCCACGCTGCGCCCGCTGCGGCCGAAGATGCAGATGGTGTTCCAGGACCCGCAGGCCAGCCTCAATCCGCGCCTGACGGTGGCCGAGATCGTCGGCGAGCCGCTGGTGGAACACACCGCGATGACGAAGGCCGAACGGCTGGCCCGGGTCTATGAACTGATGGACGCGGTGGGGCTGAACCGACGGTTCGCCAACCGCTATTCGCATGAATTCTCGGGCGGCCAGCGGCAGCGCATCGGCATCGCCCGGGCGCTGGCGCTGAACCCCAAGTTCATCGTCTGCGACGAACCGATCGCTGCGCTGGACGTGTCGATCCAGGCGCAGGTGGTGAACCTGCTGGAAGAGTTGCAGGACCGTCTGGGCCTGACCTACCTGTTCATCAGCCACGACCTGTCGATGGTGCGCCACATCGCCGACCGAGTGGCGGTGATGTATCTCGGCAAGATGGTCGAGCTTGGCCCCCGCGATCCGCTGTTCAGCGAGCCGCTGCACCCCTACACGCAGGCGCTGCTGTCGGCGGTGCCGGAACCCGATCCCTCGCTGGAAAACACGCGCCAGCGGATCATCCTGAAGGGCGACGTGCCCTCGCCCGCCAATCCGCCCAAGGGCTGCGCGTTCTGCACGCGCTGCCCCAAGGTGATGGATGTGTGCAGGCAGGCCGAGCCCGGCTTCCGCGAGGTGGCGCCGGGCCGGTTCGTGGCCTGCCACCTTTACGACACGACCAACCAGAAGACAGCCGGACGAACCGGCGCATCCGAGGCGAGCCCTCAGACCTACCAACAAGGAGAGCATGCATGACATTGAAATCGTTCCTGATGGGTGCCGCCGCCGTGCTGGCCGCCGCACCGGCCTTCGGGGCCGGGCGGGGCAGCGACGGGCAGCTGAACCTGATCTACTGGCAGGCGCCGTCGATCCTGAACCCCTACCTGTCGTCGGGCACCAAGGATCTGGAATCCTCGTCGATCGTGATCGAGCCGCTGGCGCGCTACAACCCCAAGGGCGAGATGGTGCCCGAAATCGCGGCGGAAATCCCGACCGTGGCCAACGGCGGCGTGTCGGCCGACCTGAAGTCGATCACCTGGAAGCTGAAGGACATCAAGTGGTCCGACGGCACGGCGGTGACGGCCGATGACGTCGTGTTCACCGGCCAGTACTGCATGGACCCGGCCGGCGGCTGCGCGCAGCTGTCGCACTTCGAGAACGTGGACAAGATCGAGGCGGTCGACCCGCACACGGTCAAGATCACCTTCAAGCAGCCGATGCCGAACCCCTACGGGCCGTTCGTGTCCTATGAATCGCCGATCCTTCAGAAGAAGCAGTTCGCCAACTGCCTCGGCGCCAATGCGCCCACCTGCACCGCGGCCAACTTCGGCCCGATCGGCACCGGCCCGTTCGTCGTGACCTCGTTCAAGCCGAACGACACGATCGAACTGAAAGCCAACCCGGAATACCGCGACCCGAACAAGCCGGCCTTCGCGACGGTGAACTTCAAGGGCGGCGGGGATGCCGCGGCCGCCGCGCGCGCCGTGTTCCAGACCGGTGAATACGACTATGCCTGGAACCTGCAACTGTCGCCCGACGTGCTGAAGGGCATGACCGGGCCGAACGCCAAGGGCAAGGTCGTGGTGGCCTTCGGCAGCCTCGTCGAGCGGCTGGAAATGAACCTGACCGACGCCTCGCCCAGCCTGCCGGAAGGCGAGCGTTCGACCGCCAAGCACCCGAACCCGATCCTGTCGGACCCGAAGGTTCGCCAGGCGCTGTCGATGGCGATCGACCGCAACCTGCTGGTTGAAGTGGGCTATGGCCAGGCCGGCAAGGCAACCTGCAACCTGGTGCCCGCCCCGGCCGCCTATGCCGACGACACCAACACCGGCTGCCTGAAGCAGGACGTGGAAGGCGCCAAGAAGCTGCTCGATGAAGCCGGCTGGAAAGTGGGGCCGGACGGCATCCGCGTGAAGGACGGCAAGAAGCTGAGCCTGACCTACCAGACCTCGACCAACGCCGTGCGTCAGGACTTCCAGTCGCTGATCAAGCAGTGGTGGGCGCAGATCGGGGTGGATACCCAGCTCAAGAACGTCAACGCCTCGGTCTTCTTCGGCGGTGACCCGGGTTCGCCCGACACCTTCCAGAAGTTCTACACCGACGTCGAGATGTACGCGAACAACTTCACCGGCACCGACCCGCAGACCTACCTGGCCCAGTACACCTGCGCCAAGGCTCCGCGGCCGGAAACCCAGTGGCAGGGCGAGAACATCAACCGCTTCTGCGACCCGGCCTATGACAAGCTGGTCGCCGACCTGGGCGCCACCGCCGACATCGCGAAGCGCGGCGAGATTGCCCGCAAGCTGAACGACATGCTGACCAAGGACACGAACACCATCGTTCCGCTGGTCTGGCGCGGCACCGCCTCGGGCGTGTCCAACTCGATCCAGGGCGAAGAGATCAACGCCTGGGACAGCGAGCTGTGGAACATCGCCGACTGGTCGCGCAAGAAGTGATCTGACAGAGCGCCGCCTCCCGGTTTCGGCCGGGGGGCGGACCCTGCGATCCGCACTGCCTGCCTTCCCCGTAACGGACCGTCCTCCAGACTGCCCTGCCGAGGCACCGACATGCTTACCTTTACCATCCGACGGCTGATCCTTTCGATCCCGGTGCTTCTGCTCATCAGCCTGATCATCTTCCTGCTGCTGAACTTCGCCCCCGGCGACCCGCTGGCGAACCAGCCGCTGACCATCCCGCCCGAGGTACGCGCCAAGATGCGCGAGGCCCTGGGTCTGGGGGCGCCGGTCTATGTGCGCTATATCCTGTGGCTGAAACAGTTCTTCTGGGTCGAGCCGCTGCACGCCTTCGACTGGGCCTTCGGCACCCATTTCAGCGCGGGCATGGAACGCATCCTGTCCTGGCAGTTCCGCAGCCCGGTCTTCGACGTGATCGTGCAGCGCATCCCGCAGACGCTGACGGTCGTGGGCATGTCCTACCTGATCGGCGTGCTGATCGCGATTCCGATCGGCATTCTGTCGGCCTACCGGCAGTATTCCTGGTTCGACCAGATCGGCACGTTCATCTCGATGATCGGGTTTTCGGTGCCCACCTTCTTCACCGGCGTGGTGCTGATCGTGGTCTTCTCGGTCGAGCTGAACTGGTTTCCCTCGATCTATGACACCAACCTGAAGGTGGTGGACTGGCCCAGCTTCGTGAAGCAGGTGCAGCAGATGGCGATGCCTGTGATGGTGCTGGCGCTTTACAACGCCGCCCAGATCAGCCGGTTCATGCGCGCCTCGATGCTGGACAACCTGCAACAGGATTACGTCCGCACCGCCCGCGCCAAGGGCATGGGCGAACGTGTCGTGGTGCTGACCCACGTCCTGCGCAACTCGCTCATTCCGGTGGTGACCGTGATCGCGCTGGGTGTGCCCTCGATCTTCGGCGGCGCCATCATCACCGAGCAGGTGTTCAAGGTGAACGGGCTGGGCCAGCTTCTGATCACCGCGATCTATGCCGATGACATCCCGATGGTGCAGACACTGACCTTCATCTTTGCCGTGCTGATCGTGGTGTTCAACCTGGTCGCCGACATCCTGTATGGCCTCCTTGACCCGAGGATCCGTTATGACTGAGGCAACCGCCGCCCCCGCCCCCCAGGCTCTGCGCCCGCCGCGCAGCCAGTGGCGCGATGTCTGGGACCAGTTCCGCACCCACAAGGGCGCGCTGGCCGGGCTGACCGTGTTCATCTTCATTGTGCTGTTCGTGGCGGTCGGCCCGCTGATCTGGCGGATCAGCCCCACAGCCTCGCCCACGGATGCGCTGACGCTGATCCGGTCGAAGAACATGGGCCCGTCCTGGGCGCATCCGCTGGGCACCGACCAGTTGGCGCGCGACCTGCTGGCGCGGATGATGGCGGGCGGCAAGATCTCGATCGCCGTGGGCCTGACCGCGATGGCGCTGTCGATCTTCCTGGGCACGCTGGTGGGCGTGCTGGCGGGCTATTTCAGGCGCCTGGACGGCCCGCTGATGCGCCTGACCGACCTGTTCCTGGCGCTGCCCCTGCTGCCGCTGCTCTTGGTGATGATGCTGCTGTTCCGCGACCCCATCGCCTCGCGGCTGGGGGTCGAGGCGGGCACCTTCCTGCTGATCGTCTCGGCCATCGGGATCACAAGCTGGATGCAATGCGCCCGCATCGTGCGCGGCGAGGTGCTGGCGCTGAAGGAACGCGAATTCGTGCTGGCGGCGAAATCCATCGGCACGCCGCCGCGCCGGATGATCCTGCGCCACATCCTGCCCAACATCATGAGCCCGATCATGGTGGCGGCGACGCTGGGGATCGCCAACGCGATCATCACCGAATCCGCCCTGTCGTTCCTGGGGCTGGGCTTTCCGCCGGACTTTCCCACCTGGGGGCGGCTGCTGAACGACGCGGTGGACCTGATGCAGGAAACACCCGGCCTCGTGATCTTCCCCGGCATCGCCATCTCGCTGACGGTGCTGAGCGTCAACTACATCGGTGACGGGCTGCGCGACGCGCTTGACCCGCGCATCCGCGGCCGCTGACCCCAAGGTCGGCACCGCGCACCTTGCCCCGGCCCTTCGCAGGAACGGCCGGGGCTTTTCCGTCAGTGCAAGCCCTTGCGCACCCGGCGCAGGCCAAGCCACATGCCAAGCACCACCAGCGGGGTCAGAACCGCCACGGTGCCCTCATGGCCAAGGTGGAACCAGGTTTCGAACAGCGGCCCCGCGACATAGCCGGCCAGGTTCACCGCGTAATAGCTGATCGCCACCACCGACAGCCCTTCGACGGTGTGTTGCAGCCGCAGTTGCAGATCGGCGCGACGGTCCATGCTTTCCAGCAGTTTCTGGCTTTGGTGGCTGCGGTCCACATCCACCCGGGTGCGCAGCAGTTCCCCTGCCCGCGCGGCGCGTTCGCTCATCTGCTGCAACCGCCGCTCGGCCGATTTCACCGTGCGCATCGCGGGGTCATAGCGGCGCATCATGAACTCGGCAAAGGTCTGGCGGCCCTCGAAGCGTTCCTCGCGCAGCACAGCGATCCGCTGGGTCACGATCGCCTCATAGGCCCCGGTCGCCCCGAACCGGAACGAGGTCTGCACCGCCAGCGATTCCAGTTCCTCGGCCACCGACAGAAGCTCGTGCAGCGTGTGTTCCGGCCGCGCGGTGGCCGCTGTCAGCTCGGCCACCAGGGCCGACAACTGGGCATCCAGCGCATTGAGCCGCGTCGTCAGATCGCGGGCGCGGCCAAGGCCCAGCATGGACATTGCCTTGTAGGTCTCGATCTCGCACAGGCGCTGGACGATGCGGCCCACGCGGCGCGGGCTGGCACCGGGGCGCACGAAGACGGCAAAGCGCATGTGCCCGGCCGGGTCGATGCGGAAATCGCTGGCCACCACGGCGGCGCGGTCCAGCACCCAGGCGCTGGCCAGGCTTTCGGGCACGAACCAGTCGTCCAGCATCGCTTCCATGCGGGCCGGATCGTCGGGCAGCGTCTCGACCCGGATCAGCGCCGAAACCAGCCGCTTGCCCGGCGCGGCCTCCAGCCAGTCGGCGGGCAGAACCTCGGCCTCGGCCGGATCGAAGGCGCGCGCCCCCACGCCGGGCCCGAAGACCGAATAGGTCACGAATTCGGTATGGCTTTCCCATTTCAGCGCATGGCGCCCGATGTCGGCCGAATGATGCGTGACATCGGGCTGCGGCACCGGCGCGCCGAAGCGCGTCAGCAGGTCGGCCAGATGCGCAAAATCGCGGCGGCGATCCCGGTTGGCGGCGTCCTGCGGCTCCTTGATCGCCACATAGACCGCATGGCAGGGAACCTCCAGCGAGGGAAACGGCCGCGCGTGCAGCTCGTTGGTGATGGCATAGCGCAGCGGGTGGTCATTGGCGGGCATGGCGGCTTCCTGCAAGGCCCGCCAAAGGTAGCGCCCGCCGCCCGGATCGCAAGAAAAAACGCGTGGATTTACCGGGCGTTAAAGGCACACAGCGGTATACCGTCAGAACCCGTAGTGCAGCGTCACCACAAGACCGATGGCGCTGCCCATCATGATGAAGGGCACGAAGGCCAGCCCCAGCGCGACCCGGCGGTTCTTCGGGGTCACCAGCAGCCACAACTCCTCTGCCGTCTCCGGCAACAGAAGCGCCGCGGCATTCGACCCGCGAAAGTTCCGCGCGCGGGCGTAGGCCCGCAGCTCGGCCGCGTTCCAGCTCACGAAGACGAAGATGATCGAGGCAAGGTAGACCATGCTGACCCAGGCCCAGTTGACGAAGCCCGCGGTCGCCTCGTCATCCAGCGGCGCAAATCCCCCGAACCGGGGGCCGGGGGGATAGGCGCTGTAGAACAAGATGGGCTTGGCAGTCATCGCGACCCCCATCACCACCATGACCAGCGCGGTCGACACCAGCATCAGCATGCGCGGCCCGTAGCGGGTGCCGCCCAGATCGGGGTCGCGCGCGTCGAACAGCACCCCGAAGTACAGCGCCCCCACCGCCAGCAGGCTGACCCGTTCGACAAAGCCCACCAGCGGAAGGCGCACCGCAGCATCCTGCGTGGCGGGCAGAAGCCAGAACAGGAACACCGCGATGTTCAGCACGCCCGCCACCAGCGGCGTGGCAAGCCCCCCCGCCACGCGGTTCAGCCGCCCGTCGCGCCAGAGCCGGGCGAAGGCGCCGCGGCGAAATGGCTTCGGCATACCGGTATACAGCAACCGCTGCGGATGCCCGCACAGCAGGAACACGGGCGCCACCACCCTCAGCAGTGCGCCCTGCACCTGGTGCATGAAGGCACTGTCACGCGACAGCGCAGCCAGCGGCGACAGCATCGCCAGAAAGATCGCGAAAAGCCCCAGATAGAACAGCGCGGGCTTCCAGTCTGCCAGTTCCGCCGCCCGGCGATACTGGCGCGCGGCACCGCGGCCATAGGCCCAGCCCACCGCGACCAGCGCCGCCAGCGCCACCGGATCGGGCGTCCAGCGCAGCAGCAACCCGACCCCCGGATCGGCCAGCGCGGGGCTGGCGGCAAGGGCTGCAACCAGCATGACGGATGCGGCAAACCGGCGATGCGCCATCCTGATCCTCCTGTCCTTCGCGCGGTCATAAGAGAACGGCCGGGCGCTGGCAACGCCCGGCCGCACAACTGCGTGTGACGTGGCCTCAGCCGATCTTCGGCAGAAGCTCGTCCAGGCTCTTCTTGGCATCGCCATAGAACATCCGGCAGTTCTCCTTGTAGAACAGCGGGTTCTCGATGCCGGAATAGCCGGTGCCCTGGCCGCGCTTCATCACGATCACGGTCTTGGCCTTCCAGACCTCCAGCACGGGCATGCCGGCGATGGGGCTGTTGGGGTCTTCCTGCGCCGCGGGGTTCACGATGTCGTTCGAGCCGATGACGATCGACACATCGGTGCTGGGGAAATCGTCGTTGATCTCGTCCATCTCCAGCACGATGTCATAGGGCACCTTCGCCTCGGCCAGCAGCACGTTCATGTGCCCCGGCAGGCGCCCGGCAACCGGGTGGATGCCGAAGCGCACCGTCTTGCCCGCCGCGCGCAGCTTGCGCGTCAGTTCGCTGACCGACTGCTGCGCCTGCGCGACCGCCATGCCATAGCCCGGCACGATGATGACGCTTTCGGCGTCGTTCAGGGCTGCGGCCACGCCATCGGTGTCGATCGCCACCATCTCGCCCGCGATTTCCATCGCCGGACCCTTGGCGCCCCCGAAGCCGCCCAGGATCACGCTGATGAACGACCGGTTCATCGCCTTGCACATGATGTAGGACAGGATCGCGCCCGACGAGCCCACCAGCGCCCCGGTGACGATCAGCAGGTCGTTGCCCAGCAGGAAGCCGGTCGCCGCCGCCGCCCAGCCGGAATAGCTGTTCAGCATCGACACAACCACCGGCATGTCGGCGCCGCCGATGGCCATGACCAGATGCGCGCCGATGACAAAGGCGATCAGCGTCATCAGGTACAGCGTCCAGGACCCCGATCCGCCCATGTAAAGCGCCATCAGCAGGATCGAGAGTACCAGCGCCGCAAGGTTCCACAGATGGCGGCCCGGCAGGATCGTGGCCTTGCCCGACAGCCGCCCGGCCAGCTTGCCATAGGCCACGATCGAGCCGGTGAAGGTCACCGCACCGATGAAGACGCCCAAGAAGATCTCGACCTCGTGGATCGTCTTTTCGGCGCCCGCCAGATGATGCGGCGCCAGGTCCGAGTTGATGCCGATCAGCACCGCGGCCAAGCCCACGAAGCTGTGCAGCATGGCCACAAGCTGCGGCATGCCCGTCATCTCGACCCGCTGGGCAAGCACCGCGCCCAGCCCCGCGCCGATCACCAGCGCCACGACCAGCCAGGCCGAAAGCCCCACGGCGGGCGAGGCGACGGTGGCCAGCACGGCAATCGCCATGCCGACGATGCCGTACCAGACGGCGCGCTTTGCGCTTTCCTGCCCCGAGAGGCCGCCAAGCGCCAGGATGAAGAGAACCGATGCCGCGATATAGGCGGCGGTCTGGAGTCCGAAGGTCATTCCGCCCACCTCACGACTTCTGGAACATCTGCAGCATCCGCCGGGTGACCATGAAGCCCCCGACGATGTTGATGGTGGCGATCAGCACCGCCACCGAGGCCAGCACGGCAATCAGCCAGCCGCCCGAGCCGATCTGCAACAGCGCGCCCAGAACGATGATGCCCGAGATTGCGTTGGTGACGGCCATCAGCGGCGTGTGCAGCGAGTGGCTGACGTTCCAGATCACCTGGAAGCCGATGAAGACCGACAGCACGAAGACGATGAAGTGGCCCAGGAACGCCTCGGGCGCCGAATAGCCCACCAGCGCCATCAGGATGCCGCCGATCACCAGCGCCCCCACCTGGGTGCGGGTCTGGCTGCGGAAGGCCGCCATCTCGGCCGCGCGCTTTTCCGCGGGCGTCGGCTCCTTCGGCTTCGGCTTGGGCTTCGCCGCGGCGATGGCCGCGATCTTGGGCGGCGGCGGCGGGAAGGTGATGGCGCCGTCGAAGGTGACGGTGGCGCCGCGGATCACGTCATCCTCCATGTTGTGGACGATCACGCCATCCTTCTTCGGCGTCAGGTCCGTCATCATGTGGCGGATGTTGGTGGAATAGAGGCTGGAGGCCTGCGCGGCCATCCGGCTGGGAAAATCGGTGTAGCCCACGACGGTCACGCCGTTGTCGGTCACGATCTTCTGGTCGGGCACCGTGAGGTCGCAGTTGCCGCCCCGTTCGGCGGCCAGGTCCACGATGACAGAGCCCCGCTTCATCATCGCCACCATGTCGGCCAGCCACAGCTTCGGCGCCGGGCGGCCCGGGATCAGGGCGGTGGTGATGACGATGTCCATCTCGGGCGCAAGCTCGCGGAACTTGGCCAGTTGCTTTTCGCGGAACTCGGGGCTTGACGGCGCGGCATAGCCGCCGGTCGCCGCCCCGTCCTGCGCGGGCTCGAATTCCAGAAAGACGAAGTTCGCGCCCATGGATTCGATCTGCTCGGCCACTTCGGGTCGCACGTCGAAGGCATACACGATGGCGCCCAGGCTGGTGGCCGCGCCGATGGCGGCCAGCCCCGCAACGCCCGCGCCCACCACCAGCACCTTGGCCGGGGGCACCTTGCCCGCCGCCGTCACCTGGCCGGTGAAGAAGCGGCCGAAGTTGTTCGCCGCCTCGATCACCGCGCGGTAGCCCGCGATATTGGCCATCGAGCTCAGCGCGTCCATCTTCTGCGCGCGGCTGATCCGCGGCACCATGTCCATCGCAATGACATTGGCGCCCCGGGCCTTGCACTGCTCCAGCAGGTCGGCGTTCTGCGCGGGGTAGAAGAAGCTGACCAGCGTCTGTCCCTTGCGCAGCCGGTCGGCCTCGGCCGGTTCCGGCCCGCGCACCTTGGCAACCACGTCGCAGCCCGACCAGAGCGCCTCGGCCGTGGGCAGAACCTCGACCCCCGCGGCGGCATAGGCCGCATCCGAGAACCCGGCCGCGGCGCCCGCCCCGGCCTCGATCGCACAATCATATCCCAGCTTCTTGAGCTGCACCGCCGAGTCGGGCGTCATCGCCACCCGCGCCTCGCCGGCAAAAACCTCTTTCGGTGCCCCGATCTTCACGCCGTCTCCCCTTCCGTGAATGATGCCCGCGCCGCAATGGCCCTGTGCAGCCCGTCGGTTTCTAAACGCCAAAGGTCGGTTTCACAAGCGCGCGAACAGCGGTCTGCGGGGCTTCCCGCGAAATTTTCTTGCGCCGGGATCGATTCCCGATCCGAGAGCCGCGCCGCCCTTTGGCCCGGCCTTGTGGCCGCCCCGGCCGGGGCGTTAGGCTGGCAGGATGCGGGCAAGGATGACGGTGACGGACGGGCGGCAGCAGGCCGCGGGGCGGGGCTGATGCGGCCCCTGCCCCGCCCGTTGCCCCGTCCGCGCGCGGCCGTCTTCGCGCTCTACCTGCTGGCGGTCGCCGGGGCGGCGGCGGGGGTCGGCTGGTACGCGCTGCGCGACGGGCTGGCCAAGCTGTCGGACCGGGCCGAGGCCGACCTGTCGCTGGCCGCCGACCAGTTGACCGGGCAACTGGAACGGTTCCGCGAACTGGCGGTGCTGTTGACCGATCACCCGGTTCTTGCGCCGCTGGCGGAAACCGGCACCGGCGATGCCGCGGCCGCAGGGCGGCTTTTGCTGAAAGAGGCCGACCGCACCGGGTCTGACGAGATCCTTCTGCTGGACCGCAGCGGCACCATCATCGCCAGTTCACGCGCCAGCGACATGGGGCTGCACGACCCGACGCTGGCCACGGTCTTCGCGCAGGCGATGCATGGCACGCTGGGGTTTTCACACGCGGTCGGTGGCGACCGGAAGCGCGTCTTTCTCTATGCGGCGCCGGTGTTCGGGGCGGCGGGGCCCGCGGTGGGCGCCGTGGTGGTGCGCCTTGACGCCGGGCGGATCGAGGCGCCCAGCCGGGGCGATGCGCAGACCGTCTTCTTCACCGACGCGCGCGGGGTGGTCTTTGTCACCAACCGCAGCGAATTGCTGTTCAGCGCCCGCCCACCCGCGCCCGCTCCCTACCCCAGCTTCGGCCTGGCCTATCCGGCCGCGCTGCTGCGCCCGTTTCCGGCCTTCCGCGCCCATCGCCCCTTCGGCCATGACCTGTGGTGGATGGCGGCGGGGCCCTATCTGCCGCGGCTGGGGCTGCATCTGACGCGCCCGCTGCCGGTGGTCGAGATGCAGGGGGAAATCCTGGTCGACGCGCTGCCCACGGTCGAGGTGGCGGGCTTGCAGGCGGCGGTCGCGGCAGCGGTGGGGCTGGTGTTCGGGGCGGTGCTGGTGGCGCTGGGGGAACGCCGCCGGGCGCTGGCCGCACGACTTGAGACAGAGGCGCGGCTGACCACGCAACTGGAACACCGGGTCGAGGAGCGGACGCAGGCGCTGTCGGACGCGGTGGACCGGCTTCAGAACGAGGTGCAGGAGCGGATGGAGGCCGAGGCCGCGCTGAAGCGGGCGCAGGCCGAATTGCTGCGGGCGGGCAAGCTGTCGGCGCTGGGCCAGATGTCGGCCGGGATCAGCCACGAGCTGAACCAGCCGCTGATGGCGATCCGGTCCTATGCCGAGAACGGCGCGGCCTTCCTTGCCCGCAGCCAGCCGGATCGCGCCGCCGAAAATCTGGGCCGGATCGGCGATCTGGCCGGACGCATGGGGCGCATCATCCGCGCCCTGCGCGCCTTTGCCCGGCAGGAGGTCGAGGGGGTGGCCGATGTCGATCTGACCGCCGTGGTCACCGCGGCGCTGGAACTGACAGAGCCGCGCCTGCGCCAGGAAGGGGTCACGCTGCACTGGACCCCGCCACCCGCCCCGGTGCTGGTGAAGGGCGGCGAGGTGCGGCTGCAACAGGTGCTGGTGAACCTTGTGGCCAATGCGCTGGATGCGATGGCGGGACGCGAGGACAGGGTTCTGACGCTGGACATCCGCCCCGGCGCTCCGGTCAGGCTGATGGTGCGCGACACCGGCAGCGGCATCGCCGAGCCCGAACGCATCTTCGACCCGTTCTATTCCACCAAGGAGGTGGGCCAGTCCGAAGGCATGGGGCTTGGCCTTGCCATCTCGGACCGGATCATCCAGAGCTTCGGCGGCCGCATCCTTGCCCGCAACCGCGACGGGGGCGGCGCGGAATTCACGGTAGAGCTGCCCCCCGCGGCAGCGGGCGGGGCGGCATGAGGGGAACCGTTCTTCTGGTCGACGACGACCGCGAGGTGCGCGAGGCGCTGGGCCAGACGCTGGAGCTGGACGACCTGCGCCCGGTGCTCTGCGGCAGCTACATCGAGGCCAAGGACCACCTGACGGCCGATTTTCCCGGCGTTGTGGTCACCGACATTCGGATGCCCGGCAAGGACGGCTTCGCGCTGCTCGACTTTGCGCGCGGGGTGGACCCCGATCTGCCCGTGATCCTGCTGACCGGCGAGGGCGACATTCCGATGGCGGTCAAGGGCATCGCCTCGGGCGCCTTCGACTTTCTGGAAAAACCCTGCGCGCCCGCCGATCTGCTGGCCGTGGTGGACAAGGCGCTGAAGACGCGCGCGCTGGTGCTGGAAAACCGCCAGTTGAAGCGCGCGCTGCAATCGGGCGATGCCGCGGCGCGGATGATCTTCGGCCGCTCGCGCCAGTCGGAGGAACTGCGCGAACGCGCCCGCGCCGCCGCCCGTGCCGCCGCCGAGGTGCTGGTCACCGGCGAGCCCGGCACCGGCATTCCGAAGGTGGCCGAGGTGATCCACCTGCTGTCCGGGGCGGCAGCGCGGCCGTTCCAGAAGCTGTCGGGCGCCATGCTGACGCCCGAGGCGCTGGCCGCGGCCTTCGACACCGCCGCGGGCGGAACGATCTTCATCGACGAGGTGTCGGGCCTTGGCCCGGCAACCCAGTTCGCGCTGCTGGACCTGCTGGACGCGGGCGGCGGGGCGCGGGTGATCGCGGGCACCTACCGCGACCTTGCCGCCGAGGCGCAGGCGGGCCGCTTTCACGCCGACCTGTTCTACAAGCTCGACGCGATCCGCATCCGGATGCCCGCGCTGCGCGAACACCCCGAGGATATCCCCGTGATGTTCCGCCACTATCTTCAGCAGGCCTGCGAACAGGCGAACCTGCCGGAACCCGATGTGACGCCCGCCGTCATTGCCCGGCTCATGGCGCAGGACTGGTCGGGCAATTCGCGCGCGCTGATGAATGCCGCGATGCGCTTTGCCATGGGCCTGCCCGAGGGCGAGGACGACCCCGGCTCGGGGCTGTCCGAACAGATGGCACGGGTGGAACGCTCGCTGCTGGAAGACGCGCTGCGACGCGAGGGCGGCAATGCCACGCTGGCGGCGCAGGCGCTGCGGCTGCCGCGCAAGACCTTCTACGACAAGCTGGCCCGGCACGGGATTCGCCCCGAGGATTACCGCGCCTAGCCGTGCGGCAATCCGCCTGTTGGCGCAAACGGCTGTGCGGATTTCCGCACAGGCCCAGCCTGCGATGTTAAGATTCTGATGCAGGATCGCCGCCTATCATATTCGTAATGATAGATTTTTTTACCGGCACCTCACCCCGCTGCATTTTCCGTTGCCAGCCGCGGAAAGCCGCTCATGGTGTGGCCATGACCGGAAAACCGGCAGGACGGGGGGAAATCGCATGAAGGCATGGGCCACAGTTGCCGCCGCTTTGCTCGGGTTCGCCGGGCAGGCCGTGGCCGGGCCCTGCACGCCGGGCGACATCGTGGTCAAGTTCGCCACCGTCGTTTCGGCCACCGACAACCCCAAGGGCATCGCCGCCCGGATCTTCGCAGACCGGGTCAATCAGGCGATGGCGGGGCGGCTCTGCGTGATCGTCTACCCCGACTCGAGCCTTTATGACGATGACAGCGTGTTGCAGGCGATGCTTCAGGGCGATGTGCAGCTTGCCGCGCCGTCGCTGTCGAAGTTCGAGGCCTTCACCAAGGTCTTCCGCCTGTTCGACCTGCCCTTCCTGTTTCCCGACCTGCAGGCCGTCGACGCCTTCGAGACATCGCCCGCCGGGGCGCGGATGAAATCCTCGATGGCGGGGCGGGGGCTGGCCGGGCTCGAATTCTGGCATTCCGGGATGAAGCAGTTCTCGGCCAACCGGCCCCTGCTGCATCCGGGCGATGCGAAGGGGCTGAAGTTCCGCATCCAGCCGTCCGAGGTGATCGCCGCCTCGATCCGCGCGCTCGAGGCCTATCCGCTGTCGATCGCCTTTTCCGACGTGCCCGACGCGCTGGCCACCGGCGTTGTGGACGGGCAGGAAAACACCTGGTCGAACATCTACGCCCAGAAGCTTTACGCGGTGCAGGACGGCATCACCGAGACGAACCACGGCGTGCTGGAATATCTGGTCGTGACCTCGGCCGATTTCCTGCGCAGCCTGCCGCCCGACATCCGCAGTCAGTTCCTCGAGATCCTGCATCAGGTGACGGTGGAACGGAACGCGGCGGTGACCGCGGTCGAGGCGCGCTCGCGCGCCGCCATCATCGCGGCGGGCGGCAGGATCCGCACGCTGACCCCGGCCGAGCGCGCCGAATGGGTCGCCGCCATGCAACCCGTCTGGGGCCAGTTCCGAAGTGAC
>DAIEJF010000241.1 GCA_027351005.1 Paracoccaceae bacterium
AACGACCTGCGCAACCCGTTCTTCACCGAATTCGCCACCTCGGTGCAGATGGCGCTGTCAGCCGAAGGCTTTGCAGTGGTGGTGGCCAACACCGACGAAGACGTGCGCCTGCAGGAACAGGTGGTGGGCGCGATGATCGAACACGGGGTCTCTGCCGTGGTGATCTCGCCCGCCTACGGGGCCGATGACACCACCTTCGACAGGCTCGCGCGGGCCCGCATCCCCGCGCTTCAGGTGCTGCGGCAGGGCGATGCGCGAACCGACCTGTTCCCCTTTGCCGCCCCCGATTACGAACGCGGCAGCAGGCTGGCGACGGAACACCTGCTGGCGATGGGCGCGCGCCACATCGCCTTCGTCGGCGGGCTGGAAGGCCGTGCCGTCACGCGGGAACGGCTGTCGGGCTACCTGTCGATCCTGGCCGAGCGCGGGATGACCCCGTTCACCCTCTTTGGCCGCTCGGCCCGCAGCTTCGGCCGCGAGGCCGCGCGCGCCATCCTGCGCGATCATCCCGGGATCGATGCCGCTGTCTGCTTCAACGATCTTGTGGCGCTGGGGATGCTGACCGGCTTTGCCGAGGCCGGGCGGCCGGTGGGCACGGCATTCCGGCTGGTGGGGTTCGACGACATCGAGGAATGCGCCCAGGTCTATCCCGCGCTGTCCTCGGTGCGCTGCGATATCGCGGGCTTCGGGCACAGAGTTGCGCAAACTGCGCTGGCATGGCTTAAGACAGGGCAGCAACCCGCCCCCGTGACCCTGACGGGGGTGACCCTGATCGCCCGCAGTTCCAGCACCGGAGAGCCGATGTGACGCTGCCTGCCCCTGATGCCTTCCTGCGCAGCCTCTTCGACCGGGCGGTCGCGGTGGCAGACCCGATGCGCGCGCTCGCCCGGCATCTGCCGCCGAAGCCCGCAGGCCGGGTCGTGGTGATCGGCGCGGGCAAGGCCAGCGCCCGGATGGCCGAGGCGGTGGAAGCCGCCTGGGGCCCCTGCGAGGGGCTGGTCATCACCCGCTACGGCTATGCCCGCCCCTGCCGCGGGATCGAGATCGTCGAGGCCGCGCACCCGGTGCCCGATGCGGCGGGCGCCGCCGCAACCGCGGGGATGCTGGCGCTGCTGGACGGGTTGGGGGCGGATGATGTCGTGCTGGCGCTAATCTCGGGCGGGGCCTCGGCCCTGCTGGTGGCGCCGGTCGAAGGCGTGAGCCTTGCCGAAAAGCAGGCGGTGAACGCGGCGCTGCTGGCCTCGGGGGCGCCGATCGACAAGATGAACACCGTCCGCAAGCACCTGAGCCGGGTCAAGGGCGGCCAGCTTGCAGCGGCGGCCTTTCCCGCGCGGATGCTGGCGCTGATGATTTCCGACGTGCCCGGCGATGATCCGGCCTTCATCGGGTCTGGTCCGACGGTGGGCGATGCCACCACCCCTGCCGACGCGCGGGCGATCCTGAAACACTGGGCGGTGCCGGTGCCGCCCGCGGTGCAGGCGGCGCTGGCGCGGCCCTCGGGCGTGATCGCGCCCGGCGACCCGCGGCTGGCCCGCACCCGGAACCACGTCTTCGCCGCCCCCGCGCAATCGCTGGAGGCCGCGGCGGATCTGGCGCGGGCCGCCGGATGCCAGGTGCGCATGCTGGGCGACGC
>DAIEJF010000247.1 GCA_027351005.1 Paracoccaceae bacterium
GACGACCCGGATGCCGGGGGCCAGCGCCTTCGTCGCCCGCGCCACGCCTGCCGCAAGCCCCCCGCCCGACAGCGGCACCAGAACGGTTTGCACCGCGGGGGCGTCGTCGAGGATCTCGAGCCCGATGGTCCCCTGGCCCGCAACCACGCGCGGATCGTCGAAGGGCGGCACCTCGGCCAGCCCTTCGGCATCGACCAGCCGCGCCACCTCGGCCTGCGCGTCGTCCTGCGACTGTCCGATGCGCCGCACCTCGGCCCCCAGTGCGCTGACAGCCGCGACCTTGTTCGCGGGAACCAGATGCGACAGGCAGATCACCGCCCGCCCGCCGTGACGGCGCGCCGCAAGGGCAAGCGCGCGGCCGTGATTGCCGGTCGAGGCCGTGACCACCCCGCGCGCAAGCGCCCCGGGCGGCATCTGCAGCACGGCGTTCATTGCCCCGCGGAGTTTGAAGGCGCCGACCGGCTGGCGCAGTTCGGCCTTGTGCCACACCGGATGGCCCAGCCGGTCGCTCAGCACCGGGTCGGGCAACAGCGGCGTGCGTGCCACCTCGCCAGCGATCCTTGCTGCGGCGGTGCAGATGTCGGCCAGTGTGACGGGCAGGCGATCCATCAGGGGCCTCCGGGCAGCGTCATCAGCCGCCCCGCCGCCGCGGCACCCGCATCGCCGCACAGACGCAGCACCTGCCAGGCCACGGCATAGTTGGAACTGACGGCGGCCGCCCCTGTCGCGGCCTCGATCTGGCCGATCACCCCCGCCGCCCGGACCGCGGTGCAGGAAATGAACAGCGCGTCGGACCCTGGTGCCAGCGCCGTGCGCGACAGGCGGACGATCTCGTCCGGCGCGATCCGCGCCATCTCGCGGTCATCTTCCAGGCCGAGGCAGGTGAACCTGTCGATGGCAAAGCCCGCGGCCTCGAAATAGGTGGCCATCGGGCGCGAGGTCTCGACGGTGTAGGGCGTCAGCACCGAGATGCGCCGCGCCCCCAGCGCACGCAGCCCCGCCACCGCGGCCGAGGGCGGGGTGATGACCGGCACGCCGGGTTTGGCGCGCTGAACCGCCGCCGTCACCGCCGCGTCGCCGATCACCACCGAGGCCGAGGTGCAGCCGTAGATCACCGCGTCCAGCGTCTCGTCGGGCAGGATCAGCGCAGCGCCCGCGGTCAGGTCCGGGGCCATCGCGCGCAGCGTCTCGGGGGTGACCGGGTTCACATAGGGGATGCGGCTGACGTACAGCCCCAACCCGCGCGCGGCCAGCATGCGATGGTAGTCCGGTTCGCTGGTGTGGTCGGTGGCCAGCGCCACCAGCCCGATGCGTCGGGGCAGGGGGCGGTCGTCAAGCCGCGGCGCGGTCTCGGCGAGATGCAGGGAAACGGTCATGTGCGGAACCTCCGGCCAAAGCGCGCTTCAAGCCAGCGCAGGATGACAACCGACACGAGGCTGACGGCAAGGAAGATCACCCCGACCAGCGTCATCGGTTCGATGTAACGATAGCTGGTGTTGGCCACGATCTTGGCCTGATTCATCAGCTCCAGCACCGTGATGGCCGAGAGCAGCGGTGTTTCCTTGAACATCGCCACAAGGTAGTTGGCCAGCGCCGGGATCATCGGCGGCACCGCCTGCGGCAGGATCACATGCACCCAGGTCTGCCGCATTGTCAGGTTGGTGGCGCGCGCGGCTTCCCATTGGCCGCGCGGGACGTTCTCGATCCCGCCGCGGTAGACCTCGGCGGCATAGGTGGCGTAGTGCAGCCCGAGGCCGATGACGCCCGCGGCCAGTGCAGGCAGCCGGATGCCGATGTCGGGCAGGACGTAGAAGATGAAATAAAGCTGCACCAGCAGCGGCGTGCCCCGGATCGCGTCAAGCATGAAGCCGGTGCCGCGCGCAAGCCACGCATGGCGGCTGCGGCGCATCAGCGCGAAGCCAAGGCCCAGCACCGCCGCCAGCGCGGCCCCCAGAAGGGTGACCAGCAGCGTCAGGCGGAAGCCTTGCAGCAGGTCGGGCAGGATCGAGACGACGAAAGACCAATCCCAGCTCATGGTTCAGGCCCTCACCCCGTCAAGTCCGCGCGTCACCCGCCGTTCGAGGCGACGCATGGCCCAGCCGATCAGGCTGGCGAAAAGGAAGTACAGCACCAGGATCGTGGCAAAGGGGATCAGCGTGCTGCCCGTCTGCGCCCGGACGACCTGTGCCTGAAACGTCATATCTTTCAGCGAGATGAGCGAGACCACGGCGGTTCCCTTCAGCAGTTCGATGGCGTTGTTGCCGAAGGTTGGCAGCATCAGCGGCAGGGCCTGCGGCAGGATCACGTTGCGCATCCGCTGGCCGCGCGTCAGGTTCAGCGCGACGCAGGCCTCGATCTGGTCGCGCGGCACCGCAAGGATCGCACCGCGCACCACTTCGGCCGCATAGGCCCCCACGTTCAGCCCCAGCGCCAGCACCCCCGCCTGCAGTGGCTGCAGCGTGATCCCGGCGAACGGCAGCACGAAATAGACCCAGAACAGTTGCACGAAGATCGAGGTGCCGCGGAAGAACTCGATATAGACCGTCGCCAGCGCCCGCAGCGGCCAGTACCGCGAGACCCTGCCGAGACCGGCGGCGAAGGCTGCCACCACCGCCAGTGCCGCGCCCATCACCGTCAGTTCAGCCGTGACGGCCGCCCCGTCCAGGATCAGCCCGATATAGCCCTGCCAGTCGATCATCGTGCCTTGCCCCATCCTGTGCGGCGACCCGGGCGGACCCGGGCCGCCTTGCCCTGCTCAGTTCGGCCCGCCGCAAAGCTGGTCGCGCGTGGTCGACATCGCCGCCGCCGCCGAGAAGCCATAGGGCTCGATGATCTTGGCGAACTCGCCCGAGGCCTTCATCTTGGCCAGTTCGACGTCGAAGGCGTCGCGCAGCGCGGTGTCCTGCTTGCGGAAGGCCGCGCCATCGCAATAGACCGGCGCACCCTGCACCGGGGCCACCATCTGGATCCCGGGGTCATTGGCCTTCTTGATCAGGTCGCTGATCGACAGCACCGGCAGCGAGTAGACGTCGATCCGGCCGTCCTGCAGCATCTTCAGCCCGCTCTGGCCATCGGGAACCACGATCACGCGGTCACGCGGCACGCCGGCATCCAGCGCAAGCTTTTCCTCGGTGCCGCCACCCGGCGCCCCGATCCGCGCCTTCGGGTCCTTGGCGATGTCGGCGAAGCTCTTGAACCCCTTCGGGTTGCCGGTCTTGACCAGAAACGCCTCGGCATCGCAGAGGATCGGCTGGGAATAGGCCACCGCGGCGCACCGTTGCGGCTTCATGAACAGGCCCGCAGTGATGGCGTCGAAGCGGTGCGCCTGAAGCCCCGGGATCATCGCGCCATATTCCGAGATCGAGGCCACGACATCAGGCACGCCCAGGCGCTGGAAGATCACCCGCGCCACGTCAGGCGCCGCGCCCGACACCTTGCCGTCGGCGGTGACCGAGGTGTAGGGCGGCTCGTTTGCGATGGCGATGCGGGCGAAGCCCTGCTCTTTCAGTGTGGCCAGGGTATCGGCGGCGGCCCCCTGCGCGATCAGCAGCGCGGCGGCGAGGAGGGCAGGAAACAGGGTGGGCTTTCGGCTGGGCATATCGATGTCTCCGCTGTTGGGGTTGGTTCTTCTTGTGGGTCGTTCCGGCGGCCGACGGGTCAGACCCGGTGCCCGGCCGCGATGATCTTGCGCAAGAAGGCCTGGGTGCGCGGCTCGCTTGGCGCCGTGAAGATGCGGTCGGGCGGGCCCTGCTCGACGATCTGGCCGCGGTCGAAGAACAACACGCGGTCGGCGAATTCATGGGCAAAGCCCATTTCGTGCGTGACCAGCAGCATGGTCATGTCTGTCTCGGCCGCGAGCCGCTTCATCACCAGCAGCACCTCCTCGACCAGTTCGGGGTCGAGCGCCGAGGTCACCTCGTCGAACAGCATGATCCGCGGCTGGAGTGCCAGCGCCCGCGCGATGGCCGCGCGCTGCTTCTGGCCACCCGAAAGCTGCGCGGGCATCGCGCGGGCCTTGTCGGCAAGGCCCACCATGTCCAGCAGTTCCATCGCCCGCGCCTCGGCCTTTGCGCGCGGCTCGCCCTTCGTCAGCATCGGGGCCAGGGTGATGTTGTCGAGCACGGATTTGTGCGGAAACAGGTTGAAGTGCTGGAACACCATGCCGATGTGGCGGCGCATCCGGTGCAGGTGCGCCTCGTCGGCAGGCACCAGGGCGGCGCCCTTCGGCATGTGGTAAAGCTGTTCGCCGCAGACCTCGATATGCCCGCCCGAGATGCTTTCCAGCGTCATCAGGATTCGCAGGATCGTGGTCTTGCCCGATCCCGAGGGGCCGATCAGCGCCAGCTTTTCGCCGGGCGCCACGTCGAAGGACAAGCCGTCCAGCACCGTCAGGGCGCCGAAGGTCTTGCGAAGATTGTCGATGCGGATGATCGGTGCGGGCAACGTGCTGCCTCCGTCGTGCTGCGTTGGCGCGACGATCATCTCATGTTGAAATCATGTCAATCTATAAAAAAATATCATGACAATTATTTCCATTCGACCGGCTCAGAAGGGCGCCAGCAGTTCTTCGGGGCTTTCGACCAGCATCGAGCGGATCAGACCCAGCCCGCGGCGCAGGTCGTCGATCCGGGTCGAGCCGACCGCGATGCGCACGGCCGGGCGGATCTGGCGGTCCTCTGCATGGAAGGCGCTGCCGCCGGCCACCGCCACGCCGCGCAGGCGGCATTGGGCGACAAAGGCGGCTTCGGTCACGCCCTCGGGCAGGGGCAGCCACAGGTGCAGGCTTTGCGGATGGGCATGGTAGTCCAGCCCGCTCAGCGCCGCCTGCGCGACGTCGTGGCGTTCGCCGATGGCGCGGCGCTGCCAGTCAATCAGCCGCCGCGCCGTGCCGTCGGCCAACCAGTGGCTCAGCACCTCGACCATCGGGGCCGAGGCCATCCAGTGCGAGACCAGATGCCGGTTGGCCACCGCCGTCGCGTGGCGGTCGGGCGCGGCAAGGAACGCCACGCGCAGCCCCGGCACGGTGATCTTGGTGAAACCGTGGATGTAAAGCACGCGCTCTGGCGCCAGCGCCGCCAGCGGCGGCGGCCGATGTTCGACCATGCTGCCCAGAATGTCGTTCTCGATGATCGCAATGTCATGACGCCGGGCCACGGCGACCAGTTCCCGCCTGCGGTCTTCCGGCATCAGGATGGCCAGAGGGTTGATGACATTGGGCTGAAGGAACACCGCCCGCGGCGCGTTGCGGCGGCAGAGGTCGTCCAGCGCGCGGGGCACCATGCCCTGCGCGTCGACCTCGACGCCTTCGAGATGCAGCCCGAGGTAGGTGCAGAGCGGCATGAGCGTGTGATGGGTCAGGGCCTCGGCCGCCACGACCGAGCCCACGGGCGCCACGCCCATCAGCGCGGCAGTGATCGCACCGGTCGCGCCGTTGGTGATGGCGATGTTGGCGGCAGGCACTTCGACACCCTCGCGCGCCAGCCAGTCGGCCGCGGCGGCGCGATGGGGCGGCATCACGGTGTTCGGCCGGAACGAAAGCGCCGCGGCGACCGACAGGTTTTCGGCCAGCCAGCCGAAGGCCGCGCGCAGTTCCTCGAGGTGCATCGCCTCGGACACGGGCTTCAGGATCGACAGGTCGATCAGTTCGCCGGATCGTTCCGGCAGGTAAGGCTGCTGCACCTCATGCCCCGGCCGCATCACGAAGCTGCCGCGACCGATCTCGCCCGACACCAGGCCCCGGCGAATCAGTTCTTCGTAGGCGCGGCTGACGGTCTGGACCGACAGACCCAGGTCTTCGGCCAGCCCGCGATGGGTCGGCAGCCGGGTTCCGGGGGGCAGGGTGCCTGCCTCGATCGCGCGGGCCATGTGTTCGGCCAGCGACAGATAGGCCGGGCGGGTCAGGAAGGCGGGATCTGGAAGCCATTTTGTCATGATTGCAAAGCTGATCAAAATCATATCATTTTACAATTGAAAAATGAGCGCCGGAGGGGCCATGAAACTCGATGCCATCGACCTGCGCATCCTTGAGGCGGTTCAGCAGGATGGCCGCATCACCAAGCTTGCGCTGGCAGAGCGCGTGGGGTTGTCGGCCACGCCCTGCTGGGTCCGCCTGAAGCGGCTGGAGGAGGCGGGGATCATCGCCGGCTATCATGCGCGCCTCGCCCTGCGCCGGATCGCGCCGATCGCCGGCGTGATCGTCCAGGTCACGCTGGCCAACCACCGGCAGGCGGATTTCGACCGTTTCGAACAGGCGATCGCCGCCCGGCCCGAGGTGGTCGCCTGCTGGGCGGTGGGGGGCGGGGTGGATTACATGCTGAAGGTCGTCGCCCGCGACATCGACGCATACCAGCGCCTGGTCGATCAGCTTCTGGCCGACCAGATCGGAATCGAGCGGTACTTTTCCTACATCGTGACCCGAACGGTGAAGGAGGAGGACGCCCTGCCGATGTCGCTGCTGACGCCGGGCTAGAGAAACTCTCTGCCGCGGCGGTGTCCGGCAGACCGGATCGGCTGTCAGGGGGCCCGCCTTTGGTCCCCTTCTCTGGCCGGGTCGCGCCAGAATGGGTCATCGCAGCGGAGAGACGCAATGACCCTGGAACGCCCGAACCCCGATCAGCACCCCGGCCTGACCCGGCTGGCCGATCCCCGCCTGTTGCGCGGGCTGGCCTATGTGGGCGGCCGCTGGACGGCGGCCGACACTGCCGCGGATCTCGCGGTGACAGATCCGGCCACTGGTGCTCTGGTGGCACGGGTCGCGCGGCTGGGGCTGCCCGAAACCGACAGGGCGATTGCCGCTGCCACCGCGGCCTTTCCGGCATGGCGGTCGCGCCTGCCGCAGGACCGCGGGCAGATCCTGCGCCGCTGGGCCGCGCTGATGACCGAAGCGCGCGAGGATCTGGCGCTCTTGATGGTGCTGGAGCAGGGCAAGCCCCTGGACGAGGCGCGCGGAGAGATCGACTACGGCGCGGCCTTCCTTGACTGGTTCGCGGAGGAGGGACGGCGGATGGCGGCGGAAACCCTGCCCAGCCATCTGCCCGATGCCGAAACCATCGTGCGGCGCGAAGCGCTGGGTCCGGTGGGGCTGGTGACCCCGTGGAACTTCCCCGCCGCGATGCTGACACGCAAGGCCGGTGCCGCGCTGGCTGCGGGCTGCACCGTGGTCGCGCATCCCTCGGCCGAAACCCCGCTTTCGGCCCTGGCGCTCGCCGAACTGGCCGAACGGGCGGGCATGCCGCCGGGCGTCTTCAACGTGGTGACGGGGGATGCCGCCGAGATCGTGGGGCGCATGTGTGCCGACCCGCGGCTCAGGGCGCTGTCCTTCACCGGCTCGACCTCCATCGGCCGCCTGATCACGGCGCAGGCCGCCCCCACGATGAAGCGGCTGGTGATGGAGCTTGGCGGCCATGCCCCGCTGATCGTCTTTGCCGACGCAGATCTCGATCGCGCCGTGGACATCGCGATGCAGGCCAAGTTCGCCACCTCGGGTCAGGATTGCCTTGCGGCAAACCGCATCTTCGTGGAACGGCCACTGCACGACCGCTTCGTTGCGGCCTTCGCCCGGCGCATCGCCGCGCTGAAGGTGGGCAGCGGGCTGGAACCGGGGGTCGAGATCGGGCCCCTGATGCATGACCGCGCGCTGGCCAAGGTTGTGGCGCAGGTGGCCGATGCAACGGCCCGCGGGGCCCGGATCGTCACCGGTGGCGTGGCCCATCCGGCTGGTCCGCTGTTCTACACGCCGACCCTTCTGGCGGACGTGCCCGAGGGCGCCGCGCTGATGGCCGAGGAGACCTTCGGCCCGGTCGCCGCCGTGCTGCCCTTTGACACCGAGGCCGAAGTGATCGCCCGCGCCAATGCCACCGAATACGGGCTGGTCGCCTATGTCGTCACCCGCGACGGGGCGCGGCAATTGCGGCTGGCCCGCGCGCTGGAGTTCGGAATGGTCGCCGTGAACCGGGTGAAGATCACGGGCGCGCCCATCCCCTTTGGCGGCTGGAAGCAATCGGGTCTTGGCCGCGAGGGCGCGCGCCAGGGGCTCGAGGCCTTCACCGAGCTGAAATACCTCTGCATCGACACCGCCGCCTGAACCGGCTGCATTGGAAGGATCTCATCATGCTTGACCGCGACAACGACCTGACCGCCTGGGACCGCGACCATTTCTTCCACCCATCAACCCATATGGGGATGCACGCGCGTGGCGATACGCCGACCCGCGTGATGGCCGGGGGCGAAGGCGTCTTCATCACCGACCGCAACGGGCGGCGCAGCCTTGATGCCTTTGCCGGGCTTTACTGCGTGAATGTGGGCTATGGCCGGACCGAGATCGCCGACGCCATCGCCGAGCAGGCGCGCGAACTGGCCTATTACCACGCCTATGTGGGACACGGCACAGAAGCCTCGATCACGCTGGCCCGGATGATCATCGAGCGCGCGCCAAAGGGCATGAGCCGGGTCTATTTCGGCCTGTCGGGCTCGGATGCGAACGAGACCAACATCAAGCTGATCTGGTACTACAACAACATCCTGGGTCGTCCGGAAAAGAAGAAGATCATCAGCCGCTGGCGGGGTTATCACGGATCGGGCGTGATGACCGGAAGCCTGACGGGTCTTGCGCTGTTCCACACCGCCTTCGACCTGCCGCGGGCCCCGATCCTGCACACCGAGGCGCCCTACTACTTCCGCCGGGAAGACCGCACGATGAGCGAAGAGCAGTTTTCGGCGCAGTGCGCGGCGAAGCTGGAAGAGATGATCCTGGCGGAGGGCCCCGATACAATCGCGGCCTTCATCGGCGAGCCCATCCTGGGGACCGGTGGCATCGTGCCGCCGCCCCGCGGCTACTGGGCGGCGATCCAGGCGGTGCTGCGCAAATATGACATCCTGCTGGTGGCGGACGAGGTTGTGACGGGCTTTGGTCGGCTGGGCAGCATGTTCGGTTCGGACCATTACGGGATGTCGCCCGATCTGATCACCATCGCCAAGGGGCTGACCTCGGCCTATGCGCCACTGTCGGGCACCATCGTGTCGGACAAGGTCTGGCAGGTTCTGGTGCAGGGATCGGACCAGCTTGGCCCGATCGGCCATGGCTGGACCTATTCGGCGCATCCGATCTGCGCGGCGGCCGGGGTGGCGAACCTGGCGCTGATCGACCGGCTGGGGCTGGTGGACAACGCCCGCACCACCGGCGCGCATTTCCGGGCGGCGCTGGCCGATGCGCTGGCGGGGCACCCCAATGTGGGCGAGGTGCGCGGCGACGGCCTGATGGCGGCGGTGGAGTTCGTGGAGGATCGCGATAGCCGTCGCTTCTTCGACCCGGCACGCAAGGTTGGCCCCGCGGTCGCGGCGGCGCTGCTGGAGCGCGGCGTGATCGGGCGCGCCATGCCGCAGGGCGATATTCTTGGCTTTGCTCCGCCGCTCTGCCTCAGCCCGGACGAGGCGGATCAGGTGGTTGCCGCCGCCGCCGATGCTGTGAAGGCCGTTCTGGGCTGAGCAGCCCCCGCTGTGCGGCGCCGCAAACGCAGGCGCCGCGCAGGGGCGGGTCAGGTCATCAGCGTGTCGGGGGAAAACCCGGCCGATTTGGCCGCGGCCAGGAACGCCCGGCGCGCGCTGCCGATCGAGGCCACGCAGTCCATGGCCGCTTCGACCTGCCGCAGCGCGCGAAGCCGCGCGCCGTCGGTGACGGGCCATTTGCGTTGCAGCCAGTAGCGGGCCTGTTCGGGTGTGGTGAAGGTTTGTGCGTCGCCGTCTTGCGACACGATGAAGGTCATGGGTTTACCCCATTGGACTTCGAGCAAATTCAGGTCTTTCTTGAAAACGGCTCGGCACACCGCGGACGGAATGCCGAAAGCTGTTGGACAGGGCTGCGGTAACGCTGCCCTGTCACCGAGGCGGATCGCCTCAGGCGAGGCTGAGGTTCGTCGCCGATTCGCGGCCGTTGCGGTCGCGCTCGAGGTCGAAGCGGACGGCCTGGCCGTCGTCAAGCTGACGCAGACCCGCGCGTTCCAGCGCCGAGATGTGAACGAACACGTCCTTCGCCCCGCCTTCCGGCGCGATGAAACCGAAACCCTTGGTGGCGTTGAACCATTTCACGGTGCCATTGGCCATCGTGATATTCCTTCTGATAGTACCGCTCACACAACGCAGCGGCCCGGCACGGCTGTAGATCGAAAGCTGAGCCGAGAAGGAACAGGGTCCGAGATGCAGATGCAAAGTCTATATAATGGGCCCGGGGCCGAAATACGAGAAAATAAAGATTGGTGTCGCGGGAAATTGGCTTAGGCACTGAAAAGATTACAGAGTTCATGCTTCTTTCGGGGCTGGCGATATCCGATAATATGACATAACTACTATTATCGGCGATCCGTCTCCAGGCTTACCCCAGACCCGCCATGCCCTGGCGACCGGCCTCTGGCGGGTTGGGGCACCGTTCAGTCGTCGCGCGGGGGTGATGCCGCGTGGCGTCGGCGCGGCACGCGGGTTGCGACCATCGCCTTGACCCAGCCGCGGTCGTAGCGCCCGAGGTCAAGCGTTTCGTGAACGCCTTCCAGCCAGTCGCCGCCGATGCGGGTGCGCACCACGGCGCGATTGTAGAACGGTGCGTCCAGCATCGTGCGCAGGATCTTTGGTGAAGTGCCGTCATCGGCGCGCGCCTGCCGCGGCAGGCCCCACAGGGTCCGCGGCAGGCGTTGCGGCGGCGGAAGATCGGCCATCTCGGCGGTGCCATCCGCCGTGAAGCGCATTCCCAACGCCGTCGCGGTTCCGTCGCGGCGCAGGGCGTCATACTGGCAGAGCGCGCCCGCGGGCGTCGCATACCGGCCCCAGGTCCAGCGGGCAAAGTCTGCTTCGAGGGGACGGATGCCGAAGTTCGCGTCAAGATAGCCCTGCCCCGACCAGCGCCAGCCCGGCGCATCCAGATCGACCCAGATGCGGGCCACCGGCGCGAAGGGGCGCCAGACATGCGCGCCGTCTGGGGTCAGCGGCAGTTCGACGCCGGTGACCGCCGCGGGCTCGATGACGATCCGGCCCCGAACCTTCGTCATGATCGGTGGGGCCCCCCGTTCGTCGACCTCGACAACAAGGCGGTGCCCGTCCCAGGTCATCCTGCTGGGGCCGATCCGCAGTTCGGCGGGGCTTGCCGACAGTGCGGCGCCGCCCCGGTCGGTCATGGTGAAGCGCCCGCCGGGGCCCGCCGTGGTGACGTTCAGGCAGACGTGGTCGGCCGGGACCTGTCGCCCCGACCAGGCGTACCAGGGCGAGAAGACAGTGCCGATGAAGGCGATGATCGAAATGGCCCGGCTGCCGTCGTCGGAGACGCCGTCAAGGTACCACCAGGCATAACCGCCGGGTGGTACGTCAAGGTCGAAGCAAGGTCCGCCAAGATCGCCGCGGCCGCGTGCTGCCCGGAAAGTGCCGCCATCGGCACCCCCGGCCCCGGATGCACCCCCCCGCCGCAAAGATAAAGCCCCGCCACCGCCGTCCGCGCCCGCGGCCGCTGCAGGGCCGCCATCGTCCCGCGCGGGCTGCGCCCGTAAAGCGAACCGTCCGAGCCGGGGAAGAGGCGCGCGAACTCGGCCGGCGTGGTCAGCGCGCCCCGGTCCGTCGGCGGGCACAGCGTCAGGCCGAAGCGGCCGAGGGTCTCGAAAGTCAGGCGGCGGCATGTCTCGCTGTCTCCATCGTCGGGGCCGGACGCTAGGGGCGCGGCATTCAGGATGATCTCGAACCGCTCGGGGCCGCGCGGCGGGGCAAGCCCGGCGCCGCGGTCCTGCGCGCACAGGTAGATCGTGGGGTCGCGCGGCATCCGGCCTGCGGCGATCGCGTCGAATTCCGCCCGCGGGGTGCGGCCGAAGAACACGTTGTGATGGGCCAGCGGCACCCCGTCGGCCGCCGCGCTGAAGGCCCAGACACGGGCCGACAGGCTGCGCGGCCGGATCGCCGCAGGAGGCACCGCCGCGGTCAGTGCGGGGCCCAGCAATCCCTTGCCAAGCGCCGCGGGATCGCCGTTGAACAACACCGCCGCCGCCCGGATGCGCGGCCCGCCCTCGATCTGCACCGCGGTCGCGCGGCCCGCCTGCACCTCGACCTGACGCACATGGGCGCCGTAGACGAAGCGCACGCCGCGGGCCGCCGCAAGCCCCGCAATCGCCTGCGCCAGCCGGTTCATACCGCCCTGCACGCGCCAGACGCCGGCCGCCTCGGCGCGCCACACAAGGCCCAGCAGGGCCGGCACCGCACCGGGCGCCCCGCCCACATAGGTGGCGTAGCGGCCAAAGAGTTGCCGCAGGCGCGGGTCGCGGAACCGCAGGGCCAGCGCCCGCGCCAATGTCAGCCCCGGCGCCATCGCCGCGATCAGCGTGGGGCGTGCCGCCACAAGGCGCGCAAGATGGCGCGCATCGGGGGCCGCGGCGCGCATCATCGGCGCGTCAAAGGCGTCGAACAGCACCCGCATCTGCCGGTCGAAGCGTGCGAAGGCGGCCGCGTCGCGCGGTCCCGACAGGGCGGCGATCGCCGCGACATTCGCGGCGCTGTCAGGCACCAGATCCAGCGTGCTGCCGTCGGGCCACCAGTGCCGTGCCAGCACCGGTTCCTCGACCAGCGTCACATGATCGGCCAGACGTTCGCCGGCGGCATCGAAGATCGCGTCGAACACGGATTTCAGCGTCAGGACGGTTGGCCCCGCGTCAACCGGCCCCGCCGCCGACGGCACCGTGCGCATCTTGCCGCCCGGTCCGGCGTGCCGCTCGATCACCGTCACCGCGTGGCCCGCCTGTGCGACCAGCAGCGCCGCCACCAGCCCGCCGATGCCCGCCCCCACGATCACGACCGGGTGTGCTCCGGTCCCGTCGCCAGCCTTCGTCGTTGCGCCAGATCCGTGCATGTTGACTTGCACTCCCAATGTGTCCAGTGTGCATTACACATCGGTGTCATGTAAAGATGACATCGCCCGAGGAGTCGCCATGACACTTCAGACCCGAATCGAAACTGCCCTCGCCGATGCCATCCGCGCAGGCCAACGGGGGCCGACGCCCGCCCGCCTGGCCGCCGCGCTGGATTATGCGGTCAATCCCGGCGGGGCGCGCATCCGGCCGACCATCCTTCTGTCGGTCGCCATGGCCTGTGGCGACGAACGCCCCGGCCTGGCCGATGCCGCTGCCGCGGCGCTGGAACTGATCCATTGCGCCAGCCTCGTACATGACGACCTGCCCTGTTTCGACGATGCCGACCAGCGCCGCGGCAAACCCACGCTGCACCGCGCCTATTCCGAGCCGGTGGCCGTGCTGGCCGGCGACAGCCTGATCGTGATGGCCTTTCAGGTGTTGGCGCGCGCCGCCGTCACCGACCCTGGCCGCGCAGTCCAACTCAGCCTGACGCTGGCCGAACGCACGGGGATGCCGGGCGGGATCTGCGCCGGTCAGGGCTGGGAAAGCGAACCGGAGGTGGATCTTGCCGCCTATCACCGGGCCAAGACGGGCGCTCTGTTCGTCGCGGCGACGCGGATGGGCGCGATCGCGGCCGGGCAGGAGCCCGACCCCTGGGACGAACTTGGCGCCCGCATCGGCGAGGCGTTCCAGGTCGCGGACGACCTTCGCGATGTGCTGTACGATTCGGCCGCGCTGGGAAAGCCCGCGGGGCAGGATGCGGCCCTCGGTCGGCCAAGCGCCGTGACCGCTTACGGCGTGCAGGGTGCGATCCGATACCTTCAGGACAGTCTTGCCGGGGCCATCGCATCCATCCCGCATTGTCCCGGCGAGGCCGCACTGGCCCGCATGGTGCGGGCACAGGCGGAACGCCTGACGCCGGTGGCGCCGGTCCGTCAGGCGCTGTGATGTTCGGGCGCGCCGCCTGGCCGCCCGGGCCGCGCCGCTGGATGCAGGAACTTGTCGCTTCGCGCGGGTTCCAGCGATGGGCGGCAGGCTTTCCCGCGACCCGCGGCCTTGCCCGACGCGAGGGCGAGGCGCTGATGGGCCTTGTCTCGGGCTTCGTCGGCTCGCAGGCCCTGCTGGCGCTGGTGGAGCTTGGCGTGCTTGACCGGCTGCGCGACCGGCCCCGCACCGCGGGCGAACTTTCCCCCATGCTGGGGCTTGCCCCGGACCGCGCCGCGATCCTGCTGCAGGCGGGCGTGGCCTTGCAGCTGCTGCGGCGGGCCCGCGGCGGCCGCTACGCCCTGGCACGGCGCGGTGCCGCTCTTCTCGGGGTGCCCGGTCTGGGCGCGATGATCCGCCATCACCACGTTCTCTACCGCGACCTGACGGACCCCGTGGCGTTGCTGCGCGGCGAGGTTGACACCGAACTTGCCCGGTTCTGGCCCTATGTCTTCGGCGCTGCGGGCCCCGTCGCGCCAGAGGTCGCTGCCACCTATTCCGACCTGATGTCCGAAAGCCAGGAGCTTGTGGCCGAAGAGACGCTGCGGGCGGTCAGCCTTGCCGAGGTCGGCTGCCTGATGGATGTGGGCGGCGGCACCGGCGCCTTTCTTTCTGCGGTGGGCCGTCGCTGGGCCGGGCCGCGGCTGATGCTCTTCGATCTGCCCGAGGTGGTGGCGGGCGCCACCGCCCGCTTTGCGCGGCACGGGCTGGCCGCGCGTGCCGAGATCCGGTCGGGCTCGTTCCGCACCGACCCCCTGCCCCGCGGCGCCGATGCGATCAGCCTTGTCCGGGTTCTCTACGACCACGCAGATTCGACCGTGGCGGCGCTGCTGTCCCAGGCCCATGCCGCGCTGCCGCCCGGCGGGCGCCTGCTGATCTCGGAACCCATGTCGGGCGGTGCCCGGCCCACGGTGGCGGGCGATGTCTATTTCGCCTTCTACACCCTGGCCATGCGCACCGGCCGCTGCCGTTCGGCTGCGGAAATCGCGCAACTCTGTACCGATGCAGGGTTTTCCGGGGTCCGTGCGATCCCCACGGCGCGGCCTTTCCTGACCTCGGTCGTCGTCGCGACGCGCTAGGGTCCGTCGCGCCCGGCAGTCAATGCAGACAATTGTAAACTTCGAAGAGTGTCCATTTTAGTTGACAGATTAGAATGTCAACTTATGATTACTTCTTAGCCTCCCACTGTGCCGAGTCTTGGATGCGGATGTGGATGCGAGGGAGAGGAGGGCTGAACGATGTTGACCACCGCAGTCATCCTGGACGGACCCCGCGCCTTGCGGCTTGGTCAGCTTGGCCTGAACGCGCCGGGAGATGACGACATCGTTGTCGACGTGCGCCACACGGGCATCTCGACCGGTACGGAAAAGCTGTTCTGGACCGGGCAGATCCCCCCCTTCCCGCACATGGGCTACCCGCTTGTTCCGGGCTACGAGGCCACCGGCGAGGTGGTCGAGGCCGGACCGGGCAGCGGTTTGCGGACGGGGCAGACGGTCTTCGTGCCGGGCGCGGCCTGCTACGAGGGCGCGCGCGGCCTGTTCGGCGCGGCCTCGCGCCGGATCGTGACGCGGGGCTCCCGCGTAGCCCGGATCGACCCGGGCTTTGGCGCGGAAGGTGCGCTGCTGGCGCTGGCCGCCACGGCGCGCCATGCGCTGGCCGGTGTGCAGACAGCACTGCCCGAACTGATCGTGGGCCACGGGGTCCTGGGCCGTCTTCTGGCGCGGCTGACCGTGGCGGCCGGCGGCCCCGCCCCCACGGTGTGGGAGGTTGCGCCCGATCGGATGGCGGGTGGCGAAGGTTACGCGGTCATCGACCCCGAAACCGATCCGCGCCGCGACTACCGCACGATCTTCGACGCCTCCGGCAATGGCGCGCTGCTTGACAGCCTGATCGCGCGCCTCGCCCGGGGCGGCGAGCTGGTTCTCGCCGGCTTCTACCCCGAGCCGCTGACCTTCGCCTTCCCTGCCGCCTTCATGCGTGAGGCGCGGCTGCGCATTGCCGCCGAATGGACGCCCGCCGACCTGGCCGCCACCCGTGCCCTGATCGACGCCGGAACCCTTTCGCTGGGCGGCCTCATCACGCATCGCCGCCCGGCGTCCGAGGCGGCGACAGCCTACGAACAGGCCTTCGGCGATCCTGCCTGCCTGAAGATGATCCTGGAGTGGGGAGCGGTTCAATGACCCTCGACGTGCCGAATCTGAAGGACTTCGATGCCCGGCTGCGGGCCGAGGCGGCCGAACCCACGCTGGAGGTTCCCGCACAGGAGCCGACGAAAAAGACCCAGATCATCGCGATCTACGGCAAGGGCGGGATCGGCAAGTCCTTCACGCTGGCCAACCTCAGCCACATGATGGCCGAGATGGGCAAGCGTGTGCTTCTGATCGGCTGCGACCCGAAATCCGACACCACCAGCCTTCTGTTCGGCGGCAAGGCCTGCCCCACGATCATCGAAACCTCCACCCGCAAGAAGCTGGCGGGCGAAGAGGTGAAGATCGGCGACGTCTGCTTCAAGCGGGGCGGCGTCTTCGCGATGGAACTGGGCGGGCCCGAGGTCGGCCGCGGCTGCGGCGGGCGGGGCATCATCCACGGCTTCGAACTGCTGGAAAAGCTGGGCTTCCACGACTGGGATTTCGACTACGTCCTGCTCGACTTCCTGGGTGACGTGGTCTGCGGCGGCTTCGGCCTGCCGATCGCGCGCGACATGGCGCAGAAGGTCATCATCGTCGCCTCGAACGATCTCCAGTCGCTCTATGTGGCCAACAACGTCTGCTCGGCGGTGGAATATTTCCGCAAGCTGGGCGGCAACGTGGGCGTCGCGGGCATCGTCATCAACAAGGATGACGGCACGGGCGAGGCCGCGGCCTTCGCCGATGCCGTGGGCATCCCGATCCTGGCGGCCATTCCGGCCGATGACGACCTGCGCCGCAAGTCGGCCGCCTACCAGATCGTGGGCACCCGCGCGACCCAGTGGGGCGACATGTTCGCAGGCCTGGCCGACAGCGTTGCCGTGGCGCCGCCGGTGCGCCCCCGCCCGCTCAGTCAGGACGGGTTGCTCGGCCTTTTCAGCGCCGAGACGACAGGGGCGGATTTCGTGCTGGAACCCGCCACCGACACCGACATGCGGGGCAAGAACCAGACCACCAAGGTCTCTCTGGAAGTGATCTACGACCATGTTTGACCTTGACGCCCTCGCCCGGCTCGACGCCGCGCTGGCCCGCCTGGCCAAGCCCCGCAAGGAGGCCGGGAAATGACCGATCAACCGCCCATCGACAGCCTTGGCTGCGCCTCCGGGAGCGCCCGGATGGAGGCCGCGGCGCGCGCCAGCGGCAATGCCGAGATGCTGGACGCCTTCGCCCGCGATTACCCGCAGGGCCCGCATGACAAGCCGCAAAGCATGTGCCCGGCCTTCGGCAGCCTGCGCGTCGGGCTTCGGATGCGGCGGGTGGCGACGGTTCTGTCGGGCTCGGCCTGCTGCGTCTACGGGCTGAGCTTTGTCAGCCATTTCTACGGCGCCCGCCGCAGCGTGGGCTATGTGCCCTTCAACTCGGAAACGCTCGTTACCGGCAAGCTCTTCGAGGATATCCGCGCCGCCGTCCACCAACTGGCCGACCCGGCACGCTATGACGCGATCGTGGTCACCAACCTCTGCGTGCCCACCGCCTCGGGCGTGCCGCTGAAGCTCTTGCCGAAGGAAATCGACGGCGTGCGGATCGTGGGCATCGACGTGCCGGGCTTCGGCGTGCCGACCCATGCCGAGGCCAAGGATGTGCTGGCTGGCGCCATGCTGCGCTATGCCCGCACCGAGATCGAGGCCGGCCCCGTGCAGGCCCCCGCCATCGGCAAGGCCGACCGGCCGACCGTGGCCCTGCTTGGCGAGATGTTCCCCGCCGACCCGATGATGATCGGCGCGATGCTGGCCCCGATGGGGCTTGCCGTGGGCCCCGCCGTTCCCACCCGTGAATGGCGCGAGCTTTACGCCGCGCTCGATTGCGGCGTGGCGGCGGCGATCCACCCCTTCTACACCGCAGCCATCCGCGAGTTTCAGGCCGCGGGCCGCGCCATCGTCGGCTCTGCCCCCGTCGGCCATGACGGAACCGCGGCCTGGCTTGCCGCCATTGGCGATGCGTTCGGGCTCCCCTCTCGACACGTCGCCGCCGCCCAGACCGCATTCCTTCCTGCGATCCGGGCGGCTCTATCCGCGACGCCGATCACGGGCACCATCACGCTTTCGGGCTATGAGGGTTCGGAGTTGCTGGTCGCGCGCCTGTTGATCGAAAGCGGCGCCCGGGTGCCCTATGTCGGCACCGCCTGCGCCAGCACGCCCTGGTCGGCCGCCGATCGCGACTGGCTGGTGGCGAAAGGGGTCAAGGTCGTCTTCCGCGCCAGCCTCGAAGACGATCTTGCCGCAATGGAGGCGGTGCGCCCCGACCTCGCCATCGGCACCACCCCTGTGGTGCAGCGCGCCAAGGAACTGGGCCTGCCCGCGCTCTACTTCACCAACCTCATCTCGGCGCGGCCGCTGATGGGCCCGGCCGGGGCCGGATCGCTGGCCGAGGTGGTGAATGCCGCCATCGCCAACCGTGACCGGATGGACCGGATGCGGGCCTTCTTCGGCGGCGTGGGCAGCGGCGATACCGCGGGCGTCTGGGAAGGCGAGCCGAACCTGATGCCGGAATTCCGCGCCCAGAACCTGAAGAAACTGGAAAAGAAGGCCCGCGCCGCCAAGGCCGAGGAGATGATCTGATGCTGGTGCAGGACCACGACCGGGCGGGCGGGTACTGGGGGGCGGTCTACGCCTTCTGTGCCGCCAAGGGCCTGCAGGTGGTGATCGACGGCCCGGTGGGTTGCGAGAACCTGCCGGTCACCTCGGTGCTGCACTACACCGATGCCCTGCCCCCGCACGAGCTGCCGATCGTGGTGACCGGTCTTGGGGAAGAGGAACTTGGCCGCGATGGCACCGAAGGGGCGATGCGGCGGGCCTGGAAGACGATGGACCCGGCGCTGCCCGCCGTGGTCGTCACCGGCTCGATCGCCGAGATGATCGGCGGCGGGGTGACCCCGATGGGCACCAATATCCAGCGGTTCCTGCCGCGGACCATCGACGAGGATCAGTGGCAGGCCGCCGACCGGGCGATGACCTGGCTCTTTACCGAATTCGGGATGACCAAGGGCCGGATGCCGCTGGAAACCCCGCGTGCCGAAGGGGCGAAGCCGCGGGTGAACATCCTCGGCCCGATGTATGGCACGTTCAACATGCCCTCGGACCTGGCCGAGATCCGGCGGCTGGTCGAGGGGATCGGCGCCGAGGTGAACATGGTGATGCCGCTCGGCGCCCATGTGGCCGAGATGCGCCACCTGGTCGATGCGGACGCCAATGTGGTCATGTACCGCGAGTTCGGCCGCGGGCTCGCGGAACTGCTTGGCAAGCCCTACCTCCAGGCGCCGATCGGGATGGAGAGCACGACCGCCTTCCTGCGCACGCTGGGCGAGATGCTGGGGCTGGACCCCGAGCCCTTCATCGCCCGCGAAAAGCATTCCACGCTGAAGCCGCTCTGGGATCTCTGGCGTTCGGTCACGCAGGATTTCTTCGGCACCGCCTCTTTCGCGGTGGTTGCGAACGAAACCTATACCCGCGGCATCCGGTACTTCCTGGAGACCGAGATGGGCCTGCCCTGCGCCTTCGCGGTGCCGCGGCTTGCCGGCCACAAGACCGACAACGAGGCGGTGCGCGCCCTGCTGCACCGGCATCGGCCGCTGGTCGTGCTGGGCTCGATCAACGAGAAGATCTACCTGGCCGAGCTTGCCCAGGGTCACGGACCGCGCCCGACCTTCATCGCCGCAAGCTTCCCTGGCGCCGCCATCCGCCGTGCGACCGGCACCCCCGTCATGGGCTACGCGGGCGCCACCTGGATGGTGCAGGAGGTCTGCAACGCACTCTTTGATGCGCTGTTCCACATCCTGCCGCTTGGCACCGAGATGGACAGCGCCGCCGCCACCCCCGCCACGCTGCGCCGCGATTTTCCGTGGGATCCGGATGCGCAGGCGCTGCTGGACCGGATCGTGGCCGAACATCCGGTGCTGACCCGCATTTCTGCCGCCCGCCGTCTGCGCGACGCGGCAGAGCGCGCCGCTCTCGCTCACGGGGACGAACGTGTCGTCCTGGAAACCGTTGCCGCGCTGCAGGCGCCGGGGCCCGGCCCCGGACCGGGCGCCTTGTCGGAAGGAGGCTCCCGATGACCGACCATACGTCAGACTTCGACGACCGCCGGAGGGGGCGGACGCCCCCTGCCGAATTCATGGTCTATTTCGCGGTGATCTTCGCGGCTGCGCTGCCGTTCGAATGCATCGGCTGGCTGTTCGGCGCCGCTACCGGGCGGGCGCGCGGCGGTCCCGGCCCGGTGGCCCGCGCGCTTTCGACGGCGCGGATCATCACGCCCACGATCTTCTCCGCCTGACAGGCGGGTCAAGCCATTCGTGCGGGCGTTTGCGCCCGGACGGATAAACGAGGGGGACGGCCCCTTCAACCCGGCCGCGGGGCCCCGCGGCATCGGTCAAACTCTCCGGAGGAAAGTTGATGGCTGATAAATCCGACCTGTCCTTCACGGGTCTCACCGACGAGCAGGCTCAGGAACTGCACTCGGTATACATGAGCGGGCTGTGGCTGTTCACCGCAATCGCCATACTGGCTCATATCGCCACGTACATCTGGAAACCGTGGTTCTGAGGGAGCACAAGACATGTCAAAGTTCTACAAGATCTGGCTGATCTTCGACCCCCGCCGCGTCTTCGTGGCGCAAGGTGTCTTCCTGTTCCTGCTTGCCGTGATGATCCACCTCGTGGTGCTCAGCACGCCCGGCCTGAACTGGTTCGAGACCGCCGGCCAACGCGCCATCGCTGCCCAGAAGGCACCGGCCAAGTGACGGCCGGGCCGCCTGGCGGCCCCCAAGATATCGCTGCGGGCATGTGACCTGCATCTGCCCGCAGCGGGCTCTCGACCCAACGAAGCGCGGCTACCGCGGAAAACCCGGCGCGCTGCTTTCGGAGATATCAGCATGGCTTTGCTCAGTTTCGAGAAGAAGTACCGCGTTCGCGGGGGCACGCTGATCGGCGGCGATCTGTTCGATTTCTGGGTGGGGCCGTTCTACGTCGGATTTTTCGGCGTAACGACAGCTCTCTTCGCCAGCCTCGGAACGCTCCTGATCCTGATCGGCGCGATGATCCAGGGCACCTTCAATCCCTGGCTTATCAACATCGCCCCGCCCGACCTGAAATACGGCCTCGGCCTTGCGCCGCTGCGCGAGGGAGGCCTCTGGCAGATGATCACCATCTGCGCGCTCGTCTCCTTTGTCAGCTGGGCGCTGCGCGAGGTCGAGATCTGCCGCAAGCTGGGCATGGGCTATCATGTGCCCTTCGCCTTCAGCTTCGCGATCCTTGCCTATGTCACCCTCGAGGTGATCCGCCCGGTCCTGCTGGGGGCCTGGGGGCATGCCTTTCCCTACGGCATCTTCAGCCACCTCGACTGGGTGTCGAACACCGGTTACGCCTACCTGCACTTTCACTACAATCCGGCCCACATGATCGCGGTGACCTTCTTCTTCACCACGACATTCGCGCTTGCGCTGCACGGGGGCCTGATCCTGTCGGCCGCCAACCCCGAGAAGGGCGAGGAGGCCAAGACCCCCGACCACGAAGACACCTTCTTCCGCGACTACATCGGCTATTCGGTCGGGACGCTCGGCATTCACCGGGTTGGCCTTCTGCTGGCGCTGAACGCGGTCTTCTGGTCGGCCGTCTGTATCGTGATCTCTGGCCCGGTCTGGACTCACGGCTGGCCCGAGTGGTGGAACTGGTGGCTCACGCTGCCGATCTGGCCAAGCCAGGCAGGGATGTAAGTCATGGCCGAATATCAAAACATCTTCACCCAGGTACAGGTTGCAGGCGCGCCGGACCTCGGGATCGACAATGACAACCGCATCGCCGACGAGCGCTACGGCACCCCGGTGATCAGCCGCCTTCTGGGCTGGGTCGGGAATGCCCAGGTCGGGCCGGTCCACCTTGGGATGTACGGCGTGATCGCCGTCGCCTCGGCCGGGATCTGGTTCGTCATCGTGGGCATGAACATGTTCGCCCAGGTCGGCTGGTCGATCCCGGAATTCATCCGCCAGCTCTTCTGGCTGGCGCTGGAACCGCCCAGCCCGAAATACGGGCTGAGCTTTCCGCCGCTGAACGATGGCGGCTGGTTCCTGATCGCGGGGTTCTTCTTCGCGGTCGCCCTCTGTGCCTGGTGGGTGCGCACCTACGAGCTTGCCCGCCAGCACAAGATGGGCAAGCACGTCGCCTGGGCCTACCTTGCGCTGATGTGGCTGATCTTCGTGCTGGGGCTCTTCCGCCCGATCCTGATGGGCTCGTGGTCCGAAGCGGTGCCCTATGGCATCTTCCCCCACCTCGACTGGACGGCGGCCTTCTCGATCCGCTACGGCAACCTCTACTACGACCCGTTCCACTGCCTTTCGATCGCGTTCCTCTATGGCTCCGTGCTGCTCTTTGCGATGCATGCCGGCACCATCCTGGCGGTCAGCCGCTTCGGGGGCGACCGCGAGCTGGAGCAGATCTACGACCGTGGCACGGCATCGGAACGGGCAGCGCTGTTCTGGCGCTGGACCATGGGCTTCAACGCCACGATGGAGGGGATCCACCGCTGGGCCTGGTGGTTCGCCGTCCTGACCCCGGTGACCGGCGGGATCGGCATTCTTCTGACCGGTACGGTCGTCGACAACTGGTTTCTCTGGGCCGTCGCCCATCACTTCGCCCCGTCCTACGACGGCGCGCTGGGATATGCGGCCTATTCCGCGACTGGAGGGTGAGCCGTGGCACTCAAGTGGATGAATGACTGGAGCAGGGCCAACCCCAAGGACATCTGGCGCCCTGCGGTATCGATCGGCGTCGTGGGCGTCGTCCTGATGTTCGCCGCGGCACTCGTCACGATCGGCCAACCCTTCAAGACGGTCTCGATGCAGACGGGGCCGCGCGGTGAAGGCGCCGTGGTGGTCAAGTTCCCCCAAACGCAGGTCGACCCGACCGCCGCAGACTATGTCAGCCAGGATCCGGTCAAGCCGCAACCTGGCGACAAGCTGGCCAAGGACATCTACAAGAACGTCCAGGTTCTCGGCGATCTGACCGACGCCAACTTCACCCGCCTCATGGTCTCGATGGCGCAGTGGGTGGCACCGGAACAGGGCTGCGCCTTCTGCCACGGCGATGGCGACATCTCGACCTACTCCGAGGACAAGCTCTACACCAAGGTCATCGCCCGGCGGATGATCCAGATGACCCAGGACATCAACGAGAACTGGTCCGGCCACGTCCAGGCGGTCGGTGAGGCGGGGGTGAACTGCTTCACCTGCCACCGGGGCCAGAACATCCCCTCGGGTGTCTGGTACCGGATCGACCCGGTGAACAAGGTCATGGCCGGCTGGGGCGCGGTGCAGAACCGCGTGACGCTGCAAAGCCAATACACCTCGCTGCCCTCCGATGCGCTGGAACAGTATCTGCTGGAGGGCAAGAACATCCTGGTCAGCGCCCAGACGGTGCGCGACAAGACCGACACCGCCTCGATCCAGGATACCGAACGCACCTTCAGCCTGATGAACTACATCGACAACTCGCTGAACGTGAACTGCACCTTCTGCCACTCGACGCGGGCCTTCTGGGACACCTCGCAGGTGACCCCGCAATGGGCCACGGCGCTCCTGGGCATCCAGATGGTGAACGCGCTGAACAACACCTACCTTGTCCCGCTGCAAAGCGTGTTCCCTGCCGAACAGCTGGGCCCGGTGCACCAGGATGCCCCCAAGCTGGCCTGCAATACCTGCCACAAGGGCTATCACCTGCCGCTCAACGGCACCGACATGATCAAGGACTGGCCGGAACTCGCCTCGAGCGCGCCACCCAAGTACTGATGCTTCGGGGCGGCGGGATGCCGCCGCCCTGCACCGGATCGGCCCTTCACGTCCCGGGGCCGATGTCGGGGTCGCAAGATCCCGGTTCCCTTCCTGTTGGCGAACAGGAAATCGGCGCCGTACGGGATTGGCTTGCCCGTGCGGCGCCACCCTTCCCAGGGAGGCTTGAATGATACCGACCCCGACACTTGACCGCATCGCCTGCCCCGCCGACCTGCGCGGGCTGGGGGTAGCGGAGCTGACCCGCCTGGCCCAGGAACTGCGCGCCGATGTCATCGACACGGTCTCGCGCACCGGCGGCCACCTTGGCTCGTCGCTGGGCGTGGTGGAACTGACCGTGGCGATCCACGCCGTCTTCAACACCCCGTTCGACCGCCTGATCTGGGATGTCGGCCACCAGTGCTATCCGCACAAGGTGCTGACCGGCCGCCGCGCGCGGATGGCGACGCTGCGGCAGGGCGGCGGGTTGTCCGGCTTCACCAAGCGGGCCGAATCCGAATATGACCCGTTCGGCGCGGCGCATTCCTCGACCTCGATCTCGGCGGGTCTGGGCTTTGCCGTGGCACGCGACATGGGCCAGCCCGTGGGCGATGTCGTGGCCGTCATCGGCGACGGTGCGATGAGCGCGGGCATGGCCTACGAGGCGATGAACAACGCCGGCGCCGAGAAGCGGCGGCTGTTCGTGATCCTGAACGACAACGAGATGTCGATTGCCCCGCCGGTCGGGGCGATGTCGCTGTATCTGTCGCAGCTTTATTCGCCCGGCCCCATGCAGGCGCTGCGCGCCGTGGCCGAGGGGGTCGAAGCGGCCCTGCCCGGCCCCTTCCGTGATGTCGCGCGGCGGGCGCGCGAGCTGGTCTCTGGCCGCCCGGCCGGGCGCACGCTGTTCGAGGAGCTCGGGTTCACCTATGTCGGCCCGGTCGACGGGCACGACCTGCCGCAGCTTCTGGCCGTGCTGCGCGCCGCCCGGGCGCAGGCCGACGGGCCGGTGCTGATCCATGTCTGTACCGTCAAGGGCAAGGGCTATGCCCCGGCCGAGGCCGCGGCCGACAAGTATCACGGCGTGGCCAGTTTCGACGTGGCCTCTGGCGCCCAGGCCAAGGCAAAGCCGGGCGCACCCAGCTACACCGCGGTCTTCGGCCATGCGCTGGCCGAGGCCGCCGCCGCCGATGGCCGCATCGTCGCCGTCAC
>DAIEJF010000252.1 GCA_027351005.1 Paracoccaceae bacterium
TTGAAATCCTCGCTGGGTGCGCTGACGCCTTCAGCCGCGATCTGCACATCGCCCGGAAAGGCGACCGGCCGCAGGGGTTCGGCGCGCAGGTCGTGACCGGGGCCAACCAGCCGGAACCCCGGACCCGAGATGACGGTCAAGACCCGGTCGATGCCCGGAAACGGCGAAAACGGCCCATCTTCGGTCACCGTCGCCATCGACAGGCGGAAGGCGAGCCTGCCCCCGGCCTCTTCACGCCAAAGTTCCACTGTCGTGCCGCGGCCATTGGCCCAGGGCATCCGGCGATAGTCGGCAGAGGTCAGGTGGCGCATCACGAATGATCCTTCGCCACAAGCGGCGCGGGGTCCGGAGCCAGTTCCTCGAAATCGAAATTGTCCAGCCGCGCAGCGCGACGGGTGGCCTTGTCGGACGAGATGCGGATCTCGCGCACGTCGTTCTGGGCCTGGGTGAAGTGGGTATCCAGCCGCTCCACCCGTTCGCCCAGTCGGCGGACATCCTCGAACAGCAGGTGCAGCTCGCGCCGGATGGCGCCGGCCTGTTCACGCATGCGCGCGTCCTTCAACACGGCGCGCATGGTGTTCAGCGTCGCCATGCAGGTGGTGGGCGACACGATCCAGACCCGCGCGGCGAAGCCTTCGCGCACGACTTCGGGGAAATTCGCGTGCAGTTCGGCATAGACCGCCTCTGACGGCAGAAACATCAGCGCGCCGTCGGCGGTCTCACCCTCCAGGATGTAGCGTTCGCCGATGGCGCGGATATGGGTGCGCACCGCCGTGCGAAACAGCCGCGTCGCCTCGGCCAGTTCGCCCGGCGTCGCGGCACGGCGCAATGCCTCATAGGCCTCAAGCGGAAACTTGGAATCGATGACAATAGGCCCCGGCGGGTTCGGCAGATGGATCAGGCAATCCGCCCGCCGCCCGTTCGTGAGCGTGGCCTGCATCGTATAGGCATCCGACGGCAGCGCCTTCTGCACGATGTCATGCAACTGGATTTCCCCGAATGCCCCGCGGGTCTGCTTGTTCGACAGGATATCCTGAAGGCTCAGCACGTTGCCCGACAGCTTCTCGATATTGGCCTGCGCCTTGTCGATGGTTTCCAGCCGTTGCTGCAATTCGCCCAGGCTGCGCGCCGTGCGGGTGGCAGAGCCCGCCAGGTTTTCCGCCATGCGTGCCGACACTTCTGCCAGGCGGCTTTCCATCATCGTCAGCATCGCGCTCTGGGCATGGGCCTGCGCCTCTGACACATGGTGCAACCCGCCGGCAAGCTGCTGCTGGCCATCCGAAAGTTGCTGCACCCGCCGCCCCAGAAGGTCGAGGTTGCCCAGCAGCGGCTCAGTCATGCTGGCTGAACGGGCCGTGCTGCGCAACACCAGCAGCATCAGCAAGACCAGAAGCCCCACCACCGCCGCGGCCCCGACCACCACCGGATCGGACAGATCGAGGGGAATCGTCGCAGCCATCGTCAGCTTCGCCCGAACAAGCGTTCGATATCGGTCAGCCGCAGTTCCACCCAGGTGGGGCGGCCGTGGTTGCATTGGCCCGAATGCGGCGTCGCCTCCATCTCGCGCAGCAGCGCATTCATCTCTTCCGCCCGCATCTGCCGCCCGGCCCGGATCGAGCCGTGACAGGACATCCGGCTCAGCACGGCGTCGATGCGGGCCTGCGTGCCGCGGCTGTCGCCCTGATCCGCCAGTTCATCCACGATGTCGCGCACCAGTCTCTGCACGTCGGGCTGGCCCAGGATGGCGGGTGTTTCGCGAACCGCGATGGTCCCCTGCCCGAACGGCTCCACCGCCAGCCCCAGCCGCTGCAGATCGTCGGCCATATCCAGAAGCCGCGCAGCATCAGAGGCGGAAAGCTCCACGATTTCAGGGATCAACAGCACCTGCGCGGCGATCCCGTGTTCGGCCATCTGACGTTTCAGCTTTTCGTAGACCAGACGCTCATGTGCGGCGTGTTGGTCCACAATGACGATGCCCGTTTCGGTTTGCGCGATGATGTAGGTTTCATGCACCTGCGCCCGCGCGGCGCCCAGCGGGCGGAGTTCATCGCCTGTCACCACCGGCTCTACCCGGGCAGAAGGCGCCTCGGCAAAGCCCGGGGCGGGGGCCTGCCAGGCCATCGCGCTGCGCAGCGCACCGGGCGCCGGGCGGTCCATCTGGTAGATGCGCGGCGGCAGCGGGGCATGGGGCACGGGTGCCGCAGGGGATGCCCCCTCAGGGCGCAACGCCTCGAACGTGGCCGCGCCGACCGTGGAAGATGCCCGATGGCCCGCCCCCGCCAGCGCATGGCGCAGCCCGGAAACGATCAGGCCGCGCGCCAGCGCCGGGTCGCGAAAGCGCACCTCGGACTTTGCCGGATGAACGTTCACATCGACCAGTTCGGGGTCGCAGGTCAGGAACAGCGCCGCCGCCGGATGGCGGTCGCGGCTCAGCACGTCGGCATAGGCGGCACGCAGCGCGCCATAGAGCATCCGGTCCTGCACCGGGCGGCCGTTCACGAACAGATACTGCGCGACCGCACTGCCACGCGAATAGGTGGGCAGCGCGGCATAGCCGGTCAGCCGCAACCCGTCGCGCTCGACATCCAGCCGCAGGGCGTTTTCCGCGAAATCGGCACCCAACACCCCGGCCAGCCGCCCGTGCAGCGCATCAAACAGATCGCCCGTGCCCGCATCGGCGCGGAAGATCACGCGCCCCTCGCCGCCCTCGCTGACATCGTTCAGCCGGAAGCCGACGAAGGGTTCCGCCATCGCCAGCCGCCGGATCACCTCGGCCAGGGCCTGCGCCTCGGCGCGGTCGCTGCGCAGGAACTTCAGCCGGGCGGGCGTGGCGTAGAACAGGTCGCGCAGTTCCACCACCGTGCCACGGCTCAGCGCGGCGGGGCGCACGTCACCCATCCGGCCGCCGTCCACGGTGATGGCGGCCGCCTCTTCGCCCCCCGCGCGCGAGGTGATGGCAAGCCGCCCCACCGCACCCAGCGAAGGCAGCGCCTCGCCGCGGAACCCGAAGCTGCGGATGTTGAGCAGGTCCGATCCGTCGATCTTCGAGGTTGCATGCCGCGCCAGCGCCAGCGGAAGGTCCGCCGCCGTCATCCCGCAGCCGTCATCGGTGACGCGGATCAGCGTTTTGCCGCCATCGGCATAGTCCACCGTGATCCGCCGCGCCCCGGCATCAAGCGCGTTCTCCACCAGTTCCTTGACCGCAGAGGCAGGGCGTTCAACCACCTCGCCCGCGGCGATGCGGTTGATGGCGCCTTCATCCAGTTGGCGGATGACCGGGCGCGCAGGGCTTATCTTGGGGCTTTCGGCGTTCATGCCACAATCGGTAGCACAACAGGACCGAGTCGGCCACTCCCCCCAGCGGGGGTTACTGCCCCGGAGGCGGGGCCGAGGGTGTGGGCACGCCCATCGAGCGCCAGCGCGCCAGTTCGGCATACTGGTCCAACGACATGCTGCGATAGGCCTGGAAATAGACCGTGTGGCCAAAAAGCCTGTCGAGCAGGCGCCCGTTGTGGTTCTTGCGGAACTTCAGGTCGGCCGCGGCCAGATCGGCGCGGATGCCTGCCTGCACGCCGTACCGGCTGGCCGCCGTCACCAGAGCCCCATCGGCCGCCGGAATGCCGCCTGCCTTCGCGCCCGGCTTGCCGCCAAGGGCCGCGATCGCGTCGGCGTCCGGCGTCGGATCGGCCAGGTTGGTGCCCCCCGGCGTGGGCGTCGGCAACGACGAGAGGTCGGCGGGCATCTGCAGCGGCTTGGTCGGCAGAATCGCGAATTCGTCGGGGCTGCGGCTGTTGGCATGCAGGTTCATCAGGCGCGGCGCGTCATTCCCGCCACAGCCCGCAAGCGCAAGCGCCGCCGCCATGGCGACCCCAATCTTGCCGTGCGCTGCCCGCATGTAAGCCTCCAACACCCCGTCCGCGTTACGTCTTATCGCATTGATCCCGGCCCGTCACGGGGTCTTCTGGCGCCCGGTCAGCAGCACAAGCCCCACCGCGCCCAGGAAGACCGCGACATCGGCGACATTGAACGAGAACGGGTTGCGCAGGCCGCAGCAGGACATGTTCAGAAAATCCGCGACAGCGCCATAGGCGACGCGGTCGATCACATTGCCAAGCGCGCCCCCGATCAGCAGCCCGCCCGAAACACGCGCCGCCCGGCTGTGCCCATCCTTCCGGATCCAGACCCAGACCCAGACGACAATCGCCAGAGCCACCGCCACCAGCAGCCAGCGGCTGACGGCGGCATCGTTGGCCAGCAGGCCGAAATTCACGCCCTGATTCCACGCCATGCGGAAATTCAGGTAGGGCGGCAGAACATCAAGCGCCACCCGGTCGCGCAGGCCCAGGCCGAACACGACGGCGATCTTGCTGATCTGGTCAAGGGCCAGTGCGGCCAGCGCGGTCTTTGCAACGATGTTCATGGGGCCTCAGTGCCGGAAGTGCCGCTGCCCGGTGAACACCATGGCCAGCCCTGCCGCATCGGCCGCCGCGATCACCTTGTCGTCATTCATGCTGCCACCGGGCTGGATCACGGCCGTCGCCCCCGCCTCGGCGGCCGTCAGCAGGCCATCGGGGAAGGGAAAGAACGCATCCGAGGCCACGACCGATCCCTGGGTGGGGGGGGTGGGCAGGCCCAGCGCCTCGGCCATGTCCTGCGCCTTGCGCGCGGCGATGCGGGTCGAATCGACGCGGCTCATCTGGCCTGCGCCCACGCCAACGGTTGCGCCGCCCTTCACATAGACGATGGCATTCGACTTCACATGCTTGGCCACCTTCCAGGCGAAGAGCATGTCCTCGATCTCGGTCGGGGTCGGGGCGCGTTTGGTCACAACCGTCAGGTCGGTGGCGCCGATCCGGCCGTTGTCGCGGTTCTGTACCAGAAAACCGCCCGCCACCTGCCGGAAGGCCAGCCCCGCCGCCGCCGGATCCGGCAGGGCGCCGGTGGTCAGCAGGCGCAGGTTCTTCTTGGCGGCAAATACCGCTTTTGCGTCCTCGGTCGCGTCGGGGGCGATCACCACCTCGGTGAAGATCTTCACGATCTCTTCCGCCGTCTCGGCGTCAAGCACCCCGTTCAGCGCCACGATCCCGCCGAAGGCCGAGGTGCGGTCGCAGTCATAGGCGCGCCGGTAGGAGTCCAGCAGGCTGCCGCCCCGCGCCACGCCGCAGGGGTTCGCGTGCTTGATGATGGCGCAGGCCGGGCCCGCATCGGGCGCGAATTCGGCCACCAGTTCAAAGGCGGCATCGGTATCGTTGATGTTGTTGTAGCTCAGCTCCTTGCCTTGCCACTGGCGGGCGGTGGCCACGCCGGGGCGGTTCGAGCCGTCCAGGTAGAAGGCCGCCGCCTGATGCGGGTTCTCGCCATAGCGCAGGGTCTGGGCCAGGGTGCCCGCGAAGGCACGCCGACGCGGCGCAGGCTCGCCGATGGCACCCGCCATCCAGGTGGACACCGCCGCGTCATAGGCCGCGGTGCGGGCATAGGCCGCCTGTGCCATCTTGCGCCGAAAGGCGAAGGACACGCGGTCGTCATTGGCGTCCAGTTCGGCCAGCAGGGCGGCATAGTCGCCCACATCCACCAGCACCGTGACAAAGGCGTGGTTCTTGGCCGCGGCCCGAATCATCGCCGGGCCGCCGATGTCGATGTTCTCGATGCAGGTGTCGTAATCGGCCCCCTTCGCCACCGTCGCCTCGAACGGGTAGAGGTTCACGATCAGCAGGTCGATCGGCTCGATCCCGTGTTCGGCCATCGCCGCCTGATGGCCCGGGTTGTCGCGCAGCGCCAGAAGCCCGCCATGCACGCGGGGATGCAGCGTCTTGACCCGGCCGTCCATCATCTCGGGAAAGCCGGTCAGGTCGGCCACGTCGCGCACAGGCAGGCCCGCGGCCCGCATCTCGCCCGCGCTGCCGCCGGTGGACAGGATCTCGACCCCCCGGGCCGAGAGCGCCCGCGCCAGGTCCATCATCCCGGTCTTGTCGGATACGGAAATCAGCGCACGGCGGATCGGCAGAAGGTCGGTCATGCGGGGCTCCTTTGGCTCAGGTCTCGGCGGGGGCAGTCTCGTCGCGCTCCAGGTCGCGGATGGCCAGCGGGGTATCCTGCGCCTTCGACAAGGTCCAGCGAATCTGGCTTGCCGTGCCTTCCACCCGCGCGGACAGGACGATCTGCCGCGCGGCGCGTGGCTTCAGGCGGCCCTTTTCCAGATAGACCGACGGGTCCAGCGTCAGCACCGCCCCGCCCTCGTGCCGGAACACCCAGATCTCTCCGCTTTTCAGCGCAAGCGACACCGCGCTGCCGCCAAGGTCGATCTCGGCATCCACGTCGGGGTGCAGGTGGAACCGCAACGCATAGCGCACCGGACCCGCACGCCCGATCACCGCCAGCCGCCGTTCCTCGGCTGCCGTCAGCGCGCCCAGCGTATCCTCGCCCAGAAGGATGCGCCCGTCCGACGACAGCGTCAGCGCCCGCATGTGGGTCAGCCCGTGCGACACCGCGTAGCCGTCATGCCCGGCCAGAAGCCCGTGCGCATCCGGCGTGTCGGTAAGGCGAAGATGGATCACCTGTGCGCGTTCCACCAGCGGTTCGTCCCGCCCCGCACGGCGCGAGACGGGGCCCAGCCGGGACGAGGAATAGCCCTCGATCGCCAGCGTCGAATGTGACGGCGTGGCCCGCCCGGCCCGCCGCCATTCCGGCCCAAAGGGCGCGCCCGAGCCGCAACTGACGATCAGCGGGCGTCGCCCCGAGGTCAGTTCGAAGGCCAGCGTCGAGGCGTGGCCGTTCACCGAGGCCGCACCCATCGGGGGCCCGGCTGCATCCACGATCACGCTGGTCCGCCCACCGGCGAGCCGGGCAAAGCCCATGGCCAGCCCCTCGTGATGCGCGGCGCGCACTCCCGAGGCCGCCAGCGCATGATCCAGCCGCCCTTCCAGCCCCCGCCCGCCACCGTGAAACCGCGCAAGGCCCCCGTCGGCATGGCGCAGCGCGCGCAGCGTGGGGGCGATGCGTTCCACTGCCGCCCGGTGCGCCTCGGGCGCCATCCGGCCCGCCTCGGCCAGCGCCTGCGCGGCCCAGGTCAGCAGCGTGAACACCTCCAGCAGTTCCTCGGGGTTGCGCGAGGCGATGCCGCCTTCCATGCCGATCTGGCTTTCGCATTCCTGCGCCAGCGCGGCCACGGCGGGGGCCACATGGGCCTCCATCCCGGTCAGGGACAGGCCCGCATAGATCAGCCCGGTCAGCGCCTCGATCCGCGGCAGGCCCGGGGGCGCGGCGTCCCAGCGGTGGGCAAGAAAGTCGGTCTGCTGCGCGAGGCTGCGGAAATAGCCCGCCGCGGCCGGGCGCTGCCGCCCCGCCAGCAGGAACAGCGCGTGGTTGATCCAGCGGATCAGTCGGCGCCCGGCCAGGTCGGGCGTCCAGCCCGGGCCGCGCCCGCGGCCATAGCGGGAAATCCAGCCAAAGGTCCAGTCCTGCGCCCGGGTGCGCGCTGGGCCATCGCCCACCGCCGCCAGATCATCAAGCCAGGCAAAGCCGTGCAGCGCCTCCTCGAACCCCGGATCGGGCATCGGCAGGTCCCAGATCGCCACGTCGGGGCCCTGGATCAGGAAACCCGCGAACAGGAAATTTCCGGCCACCAACTGCCGCCCGCGGGCAAAACTGCCGATGGTGCGCGGCTCTGGCTGGCTGACGAACCCGGTCGAGACGCGCGCCAGTGTGCTCCGCCGGGCCTGCCAGCGGTTCGCCCAGCGCAGCCGCCGCCGGGCCCAATCGCCCGCGTGCCGCCCGCTCTCCGTGCCGCGCGTCTTTGCCATCCGTCGGTCTGTGCCGTTGCTGCCCGTGGCCTGTTCCGGCCCGCGCGGCACCATAGCCGCGAGGCCCAACCCTGTCACCGCCGAAAACCCGACGGGTCACCCGATGCGGCGAAGGCGCGCCATGAAGAAGCCATCCATCCCGCCCCGGTCCGCCCAGATGTCGGGGCGCAGCCGCAACCCGCCGCCCGGCGCCCGCGCGGCCTCGGGCAGCCCCGGGGGCAGCGCGTCGTCCACGGCCAGGCCGGGGTGGCGGGCCAGCGCCGCGGCAAGCTGGTCCTCGCCCTCCTCTGGCAGAAGCGAGCAGGTGCAGAACACCATCCGCCCGCCCGGCGCCAGCATCGCCACCGCCCGGTCGATCAGCGCCGCCTGCAGCGCGGCCAGCCCCGCCACCTCGGACCCGGTCTTCACGAAGGGCAGATCGGGATGGCGGCGAATCGTTCCGGTCGCAGAGCAGGGCGCATCAAGCAGCACCGCATCGAACGGCCCGCCCTGCCAGTGCAGCGCATCGGCCACCACCACCTCGGCCGCCAGGCCGCAGCGGGCCAGGTTCTCGTGCAGCCGCGCCATCCGTGGCGCCGACAGGTCCACCGCCGTCACCTGCGCCCCCGCGGCGGCAAGTTGCAATGTCTTGCCTCCCGGCGCAGCGCAGAGGTCAGCCACCCGCTCGCCCGCGCGGGGGGCCAGCAGCCCCACCGCCAGCGCAGCGGCCGCATCCTGCACCCACCAGGCGCCCTCGGCGTAGCCGGGCAACGCGCTGACCTGCGCGCCCGTGGCCAGCCGCAGGCTGCCCGTGGGCAGCGCGTCGGCGCCCAGTCGTTCGGCCCAGGCCGCGGCCTCGCCCGGCACCTTCAGCGTCAGGTCCAGCGGGGCACCGGCCGCCTGCACCGCCTCGATCGCGGTCACAGCCTCGCGCCCCCAGCGCCGCACCAGCGGTTGACGCAGCCACATGGGCATGCGCTGCGGTGGCAACGCCCCCCAGCCCGGCGCCTCGGCCACCTTGCGCAGCACGGCATTCGCAAGACCCGCGAAGGCGCCCGTGCGCTTGCCCGCCCGCACCGCCTCGACCGCCGCATTCACCGCGCCATGCGGCGGCACACCCTCGGCCTTCATCTCGACGACCGCCAGCCGCAGCACGTTGCGCACCATGACCGGCGGCGCCTTTCGCAGATGCGGGGCCAGCATCCGGTCGGCGGGCTCCAGGTTGCGCAGGACGGCCAGCGCCAGCCGCTGGGCCCGTGCGCGTGCGCCGGGGTCCAGCCGGGCCAGCACCCCTTCGGGCGCGGCCAGCAGGTCAGACAGCATCCGCCCCTCGGTCAGCACGCCGCCCACCAGTGCCACCGCCGCCGCCCGTGCCGGATCGATCACAACCGCGCCCACCCTTGTCCGTTGCCTTGTTCCCGTGGCCTTCGGGCGTATATCAGGGGACAGGACCGCACAAGGAATTGCGCCATGACCGAAAGCCCGCGGAAAGACCTGCCGCCCGAAGCCCTGCGCGCGCTGGCCGAGGCCGAGGCCCGCCGCAAGGCCGCGCCTGCCTCCACGCTGCCGCCGGAACTCGGCGGACGGAACGGGCCCGAGCCCGTGCGTTATGGCGACTGGGAGAAGAAGGGGCTGGCCATCGATTTCTGAGCCGTTCAGCGCAGCCAGAGATCGGCATAGGGCCCCTTGCCCTGATCCGACACAAACCGCACCACGTTGTCGCGCACCAGAACCTGCTGGCAATTCGGCCCCAGATCCTTCTGGCCGAACTTCAGATCACGGCAGAAATACCCGCCCTGCCAGCGCCAGTCGCCGCTGACCGGCACGCCAAAGGCCGACCCGCCGATGGCCCCCTCGGTCGTGACATCAAGCTGGATGCCGAACCGCGTCAGCTTCCGCCCCTCGATCAGCCGTACGAAACCGTCCCGGCTGTCCACCACCTGAAATTCGGTACCCACCGCCGCCGTCGCAGCACAGACCAGCCCCAAGGCCAGCGCAACCTGTCGCATCGCATCCGTCCCCGTGTCATGACGGATTTGTTTACGCTGATTGCGCGCGGGCGGATCACCCCAGCCCCAGCACGTCCAACATCGAATAGTGCCCCGGACGCTTGTCCTGCCCCCAAAGCGCAGCCTTCAACGCCCCGCGGGCAAAGATCGCCCGGTCGGTCGCGACATGGCGCAGCACCACCCGCTCACCCGCGCCGGCGAAGATGACGTCATGCTCGCCCACGATGTCGCCACCGCGGATCGCGCTGAACCCGATGTGGCCGCGGCTGCGCGCGCCCGTCATCCCGTCGCGGCCGCGGTCCGACACCGCGGCAAGGTCTACCCCGCGGCCCGCCGCCGCGGCCTCGCCCAGCATCAGCGCGGTGCCCGATGGCGCGTCGACCTTGCGGTTGTGATGGGCCTCGACGATCTCGATGTCGAAATCCTCGTCCAGCGCTTCGGCGACCTTGCGGGTCAGCTGCACCAGCAGGTTGACGCCAAGGCTCATGTTGCCCGCGCGCACGATCACCGCATGGCGCGAGGCCGGTTCCAGCGCCGCGATCTGGTCGGCGGTAAAGCCCGTGGTGCCGATGACATGCACCGCCCGCGCCTGCGCCGCGAGCGCGGCAAAGCCCAGGCTCGCCTCGGGGGCGGTGAAGTCGATCACGGCCTGCGCCCGGGCAAAGGCCTCCAGCGGGTCATCGGTCACCCGCACGCCCAGCGGGGCGCCACCCATCGCCTCGCCCACGTCGCGGCCGATCCAGTCATGCCCCGGCCGTTCGACGCAGCCCGCCAGATGCGCGCGGTCGCTGGCGGTCACCGTGCGGATCAGCATCTGTCCCATCCGCCCGGACGCCCCCGTCACCACGATCCCCGGTCCTTCGGCCATCTGCGCCTCCCCTGTTCCTTCGGCCACCCTTAGCCGCTTCGGCCGGGCGGCGCAAAGCCCCGGTTGCGGGGCGGGCGGCGGTGGCATATCTACAGCCAATGGCAAGCTCCCGTTTCCCCACCGCTTCAGGCCCCTCGCAGCGCCAGCTCCGTGTCGGCGAACTCATCCGCCGGACCCTGTCCGAGGTGCTGAACCGCGGCGAGATTCACGACCCCGACCTGAACCGCATTCCGATCACCGTGGGCGAGGTCCGCACCTCGCCCGACCTGCGGGTGGCCACCGCATTCGTCATGCCGCTGGGCGGCGACAAGCGCGACGAAACACTGGCGCTGCTGCGCAAGCACCGGGGCGAACTGCGCCACCACATCGGCCGGGCCACGGGGCTGAAATTCGCGCCCGAACTGCGCTTTGCGCTGGATGAGACCTTCGACCGGATGGACGAGACGCGCCGCATGTTCGCCGACCCGACGGTGCAGGGCGACATCGCCAGGGCCGACGATGACGAGGCGGATGCCTGAGGTGCGGGCGGCGCTGCTGGCGCTTGGCCTGACGGTCGCAACCCCGTTTGCCGCTCAGGCCGCCCCGGCGGCAGACTGCCACGACACCCGATTCGAGCTGACCCCCTACACGGTCTGCACTGTGTCCTTCGGGGCCGATCTGCGGCTCTGGTGGCGGGCCGACGACGGCCTGCCGGTGGCGACCTTCGGCCGCCTCAGCGACATGCTTGCCCGGCAGGGCCTGCACCTGGGCTTTGCGATGAACGCGGGCATGTTCGCCCCCGACCTGCGCCCGCTGGGCCTGACCATCATCGACGGCAAGACGCTGCACCCGCTGGTGACCCGCGCCTCGGCGGGAAACTTCGGGATGCTGCCGAACGGCGTCTTCTGCGTGGCCGACGACCGCTTTGCCGTGCTGGAAACCGCGGCCTATGCCGCAGCCGCGCCAGCCTGCCGCTATGCCACGCAGTCGGGGCCGATGCTGGTGATCGCGGGTGCCCTGCACCCGCGGTTCATGGCCGCCTCCGGCTCGAGCTACATCCGCAACGGGGTGGGCGTGTCGCAAGACGGCCAACGCGCGGTCTTCGCCATATCGGACGCGCCGGTGAGCTTCCACGCCTTCGCCCGCTTCTTCCGCGACGGGCTGGGCCTGCCTGACGCGCTCTTTCTGGACGGGCATACCTCGCGGCTGGCAGCCCCCGGGCTCGACCGGCTCGATCCAGGCTTCCCGATGGGGCCGATCCTCGGCACCGTGGTTGACGGCCCGCCGCCCGGCGGGTAACCCGCGGGCTTCGCAAGCGAGGGCATGATGGGCAGGAAGCGGAAAGGGCGCGAGGTTTCGGGCTGGCTGGTGGTGGACAAACCCGCGGGCATCACCTCGACCGCCGTGGTCAACAAGGTCCGCTGGGCGTTCGACGCGCAGAAGGCGGGCCACGCGGGCACGCTCGACCCCGCGGCAACGGGCGTTCTGGCCGTGGCGCTGGGCGAGGCCACGAAGACGGTGCCCTACATCACCGACGCGCTGAAATGCTACCGCTTCACCGTGACCTTCGGCGCGGCGACCACCACCGACGATGCCGAGGGCGAGGTGATCGAAACCGCCGCCGCCCGCCCCGGTGACGCCGAGATCGAAGCCGCCCTGCCCGCCTTCCGCGGCGACATCCTGCAAGTGCCGCCGCAGTTCTCGGCCGTGAAGGTGGCCGGTGAGCGCGCCTATGACCTCGCGCGCGAAGGCGAACGGCTGGATCTGGCCGCCCGCCCGCTCTGGGTGGACAGTCTTGCGCTGGTCGCCCGACCCGACCCCGATCACGCGGTGTTCGAGATGGTCTGCGGCAAGGGCGGCTATGTCCGCTCGATCGCCCGCGACCTCGGCCGCGCGCTGGGGTGCCTTGGGCATGTGCAGGAACTGCGCCGCCTCTGGTCCGGCCCCTTTGCGGCGGAACAGGGCATCGGCCTCGACCTGCTCGACCGGCTCGCGAAGACCGAGGCGCTTGACGCGCATCTGCTGCCGCTGGAACTGGGGCTGGACGATCTGCCCGAGGTGAAGGCCACTCCGGAAGGCGCAGCCCGCCTGCGCAACGGCACCCCCGGCATGGTCATCGCGCATGACCTGACCTTCGGCGAGGAAGCCTGGGCGAGCTTTCAGGGCCAGGCGCTGGCCGTGGGGCACTATCAGGCAGGCGAACTGCACCCGACGCGGGTCTTCAACCGCTAGAGGCAGATCCGCGCGGCGGCGGGTGGGGGGCTGTCTGCCCCCCACACCCCCCGAGGATATTTTCAGACCGAAAATGGAAACACCCGACCCCATGACAGGGCCGGGTGCCATTTCCGGTCACGGTCATCGGCGTCCCCGCCTGTACCGTGCGCCCATCCTTGCGCGAGTGGGTTAACAACCCGTTTTCGGCCCGCATTTTCGGTCCGGAAATATCCTCCGGGGGTCCGGGGGTGGAAAACCCCCGGCGGCCGGGCCGGGGCGCGCGGGGGGGAGGGCTCGCGCGGGGAGGCGCTCAGCCCCAGTCCAACACGACCTTGCCCGACCGGCCCGAGCGCATCGCCTCGAATCCTGCCCGGAAGTCGTCGACCGGAAAGCGGTGGGTGATCACCCGGCGGATGTCGAGCCCGTTCTGCAGCATGGCGATCATCTTGTACCAGGTCTCGAAGATCTCGCGGCCATAGACGCCCTTGATGGTGATCGCCTTGAAGACGACCCGGCTCCAGTCCACCGGGCTCTTGCCAGGCGGGATGCCCAGCATGGCGATGCGTCCGCCCATCACCAGCGCCTCGACCATCTGGTCGAGCGCGGCCTGGTTGCCCGACATCTCCATCCCGATGTCGAAGCCCTGGGTCATCTTCAGCCGCGCCATCACCGCCTTCAGGTCCTCGCTGGCCACGTTCACCGGCACCACGTCGGCAACCTGCGCCGCCAGTTCCAGGCGGGCGGGGTTGACGTCGGTGATGACCACATGCCGGGCGCCGACATGGCGCGCGACCGCGCCCGCCATGATGCCGATCGGCCCCGCGCCGGTGATCAGCACGTCCTCGCCCACCAGATCGAAGCTGAGCGCGGTATGCACCGCGTTGCCCAGCGGATCGAGGATCGCGCCGATTTCGTCGTCAATCTCGTCGGGCAGCGGCACCACGTTGAAGGCCGGAAGCCGCAGGTAGCCTGCAAACGCACCGGGTTCGTTCACGCCGATCCCCCGCGTCTCGGGATCGAGGTGGAACTTGCCCGCCCGCGCCTGCCGCGACAGGTGGCCGATCAGGTGCCCCTCGCCCGAGCATCGCTGCCCGATCGAGAGGCCCGAGACGTTGCGGCCCATGTCGACGATCTCGCCCGCGAATTCGTGGCCGGTGACCAGCCCCACCGGCACCGTCTTCGCCGCCCACTCGTCCCAGTTCCAGATGTGGATGTCGGTTCCGCAGATGCCGGTCTTGCGGATACGGATCAGCACGTCGTCCGGCCCGATGTCGGGTACGGGGCGGCGTTCCATCCAGAGCCCGGGCTCGGGCCTTGCCTTCACCAGCGCCTTCATCTCGTTGGTCATATCGCCCCCACCGCCTTGCCCGCCGCGGCAAAGGCCGCCAGCGCGAAATCCAGATCGTCGCGCGTCAGCGCCGCGTTCATCTGCGTGCGGATGCGGGCCTGCCCCTTCGGCACCACGGGGAAGAAGAACCCGGCCACATAGACGCCGCGCCGGTCAAGCTCTGCCGCCATCGCCTGTGCCAGCGGCGCCTCGTCCAGCATCACCGGAACGATCGGGTGTTCGCCGGGCAGCAAGCGGAAGCCCGCATCGGCCAGCCCCGCCCGCCAGACGGCGGTATTGGCAAAGAGGCGCGCGCGCAGGTCATCGGCGGCCTCGACCAGATCAAAGGCGGCAAGACCCGCACCCACCACCGCGGGCGGCAGGGCGTTGGAAAAGAGGTAGGGCCGCGCCCGCTGGCGCAAGAGGTCGATCACCGGCTGCGGCCCGGCGACATAGCCGCCCAGCGCGCCGCCCAGCGCCTTGCCCAGGGTGCCGGTCAGGATGTCGACATCCGCCCCGAAATGGGCGGGCGTACCGCGGCCCTGCGGCCCCATGAAGCCGGTGGCGTGGCAATCGTCCACCATGGTCAGCGCGCCGTACCGGGCGGCCAGCGCGGTGATCTCGGGCAGACGGGCCAGCGTGCCATCCATTGAGAAGACGCCATCGGTCGCGATCAGGATGAAGCGCGCGCCCTCGGCCCGGGCCTGTTGCAACTGCGCCTCCAGATCCGCCATGTCGGAATTGGCATAGCGGTAGCGGCGCGCCTTGCAGAGCCGGATGCCGTCGATGATCGAGGCATGGTTCAGCGCATCCGAGATCACCGCGTCTTCGGGCCCCAGCAACGGCTCGAACAGCCCGCCGTTCGCATCGAAGCAGGCGGCGAAGAGGATCGCGTCATCCTTGCCGAGAAAGCGCGCGATGCGGGCTTCCAGCGCGCGGTGAATGTCCTGGGTGCCGCAGATGAAACGGACCGAGGCCATGCCGTAGCCATGCGCGTCCATCGCCGTCTTGGCCGCCTCCACCAGCGCGGGATGATCGGCGAGGCCAAGGTAGTTGTTGGCACAGAGGTTGACCATGCGGCCGTCGCGACCTGCCACCGTGACCCGGCCGCCCTGGGCCGAGGTGATCTGCCGTTCGCGCTTCAGCAGCCCGTCGGCCTCGATGCCGCGCAGGGTGTCGGCCAGATGGGACAGGAAGGATGATTTATCCGCCATATGAAACACCTCTCCGCTTTGACGGACATACTGCCGACAGACGCGGCCGCCGTCAAGATGGCGGATCAGCATCCGCCAAAACGGAGGCGCCCTAGCTGTTCTGTACCACCAGCAGCGCCCGCGCCGCGCCATCCTCGGCCCGGATCGCATGCGGCCGGTCGGCCATGTAGCGCGCGGTATCGCCGGCACAGATGCGTTCGCGATCTTCGCCAGAGGTGACCGAAAGCACGCCTTCCAGCACCGTCAGATGTTCCCGGCAGCCCGGTCCATGCGGGTCGCTGACCAGCGCGCCGCCGGACGAAAAGGTCAGGTCATAGACCTCGTGCCCGCCCACCGCCTCGGCGGGGCTGAGGATGCGGATGCGCACCCCGGTGCCGCGCCCTTCGATCAGGGGCACGGCATCGGCGCGCAGAACGTCGATGCCCGGCGTCGCGCGGCCCTCCAGAAGCCCCGCGAAATCCACATGCAGCGCCTGCGTCAGGTTCCAGAGCGTCGCGACCGTCGGGCTCGATTCGCCGCGCTCGATCTGGCTGACCATCGAGCGGCTGACACCCGAGAGCTTGGCCACGGCATCGAGGCTGAGCCCCTTTGAACGCCGCGCGGCCTTCAGGCTGGCGGCCAGGCGGTCGTGGATGTCAGGGCGCTGGTTCATCGTGCAACCGTGAGATGCCGGCAACGCCCCTGTCAACCGGCTTCCTGCACGGTCTTGCGCCACGGCGCGGCAACGGGCATCGGTCAGGGATGATCCTGCGCGACCATGCCACGGCCTCTGTCCGATCGTCCGCGCTTCATTCGGCCTGCGGGCACTACCGCTTCCGGCTTGATCGGGCCTGGGCGCCGGGGGCAGGCGTGCTTTGGGTGATGCTCAATCCTTCGACGGCGACAGAGGTCCGCAACGACCCCACGGTGGAACGCTGCGAACGCCGAAGCCGGGCGATGGGGTTCCCGGGCTACACCGTGTGCAACCTCTTTGCGTGGCGCAGCACCGATCCGGCCGGGCTGGCGCGCACCGACGACCCCGTGGGGCCGGGCAATGACGCGGTGATCCTTGAGGCCGCAGCGGGGGCCGGGCTGATCCTCTGTGCCTGGGGCGCCCATGGCACGCGGGGCGGGCGCGGGGCCGAGGTGGCGCGGATGCTGGTCGCCGCAGGCCATCGGCTGCATGTGCTGGGGCTGACCGGCGGCGGCCAGCCGCGGCACCCGCTTTATGTGCCCTATGCCGCGGGGGCGGTGCCCTGGCTGCCCCAGGCCAGCTGATCGGCGGTTTCCACCGCGCAGGGCCGCACCGCGCGCAGTCGCGCCAGCGCCGCCCCTGGCGCCTCGCCCGCGCCCACCATCAGCCGCAGCGCGATCATTCCCGAGCGGCCGCAGCCGCCCTTGCAATGTACCAAGACCCGCCCCCCGCGGCCAAGCCAGCCCGCCGCCTCGTCCGCCAGCAGCGGCCAGAGCGCGTCTTCCGCCGCGGTCGGCACACCGAAATCGGTGATCGGGAAATGCCGCCAGGCCACACCGACCCGCCCCAGATCGGTTGCCAGCCGGTCGGCCCGGCCCTGCATCTCGTCCGTGCCTGCCAGGCTGATGACCAGGTCCGGCGCCCAGGCGTGGATCGTGCCAAGGTCGCCGGGGTAGTCGCCGCCGCGCCCCGGCAGCGGCGTGATCCCCAGCCATCCGGCCAGCACCGGCACCTCTGCCACCTGAAACCCGCTCATCGCCGCCTCCGTTTCGACCCAGCCTAGGCCGCGGGTGGACGCCGGGCAACCCAGGCCCTACTCTCTGCCCGTTCCGCGAATCCCGAGAGGCCCGATGACAGACGCGCCCGAGACCGGCTACCAGGTGCTCGCCCGCAAGTACCGCCCGCAGACCTTCGCCGACCTGATCGGGCAGGAGGCGATGGTGCGGACGCTGAAGAACGCCTTCGCCGCCAACCGGATCGCGCATGCCTTCGTGATGACCGGGGTGCGCGGGGTGGGCAAGACCACCACCGCCCGCATCATCGCCAAGGGCCTGAACTGCATCGGCCCCGATGGCACTGGCGGCCCCACCACCGAACCCTGCGGTGTCTGCGAGCCCTGCCGCGCGATTGCCGAGGGCCGCCATGTCGATGTGATGGAAATGGACGCGGCCTCGCGCACCGGGGTGAACGACATCCGCGAGATCATCGACAGCGTCCACTACCGGGCCACCAGCGCGCGCTACAAGATCTACATCATCGACGAAGTGCACATGCTGTCGACCAGCGCGTTCAACGCGCTGCTGAAGACGCTGGAAGAACCCCCGGCGCATGTGAAGTTCATCTTTGCCACCACCGAGATCCGCAAGGTGCCGGTCACGGTGCTCAGCCGCTGTCAGCGGTTCGACCTGCGCCGGATCGAACCCGAGGTGATGATCGCCCACCTGCGCCGGGTGGCCGGACTGGAACAGGCGCAGATCGCGGATGACGCGCTGGCGCTGATCACTCGCGCCGCCGAAGGCTCGGTGCGTGACGCGATGAGCCTGATGGACCAGGCGATCAGCCACGGCGCGGGCGAGACCACCGCCGAGCAGGTTCGTGCCATGCTGGGCCTTGCCGACCGCGGCCGCACGCTTGATCTGTTCGAGCTGATCCTGCGCGGCGATGCGGGCGGCGCGTTGTCCGAACTGTCGGCGCAATATGCCGACGGGGCCGACCCGATGGCGGTGCTGCGCGACCTGGCCGAGATCAGCCACTGGATCAGCGTCATCAAGATCACCCCCGAGGCGGCCGAGGATCCGACCGTTCCGCCCGAGGAACGCGCCCGCGGCACCGGCCTTGCCCAGCGGCTGCCGATGCGGGTGCTGACGCGGATGTGGCAGATGCTGTTGAAGGCGCTGGAAGAGGTGGCGCAGGCCCCGAACGCGATGATGGCGGCCGAGATGGCGGTGATCCGGCTGACCCATGTGGCCGACCTGCCCGACCCCGAGGCGCGGGTCCGCAAGCTGCAATCCGGCCCGCCG
>DAIEJF010000254.1 GCA_027351005.1 Paracoccaceae bacterium
CAACCAGGCCTGCATCGGGCATTTCCACCGCGGCCTTCCGGTCAGTTGCATCCAGCGACCGGAAACCGGGCGCGAGCTGATCTACGGCGCCCCCTCCCCCGCCGCCCGCCGCAAGCGCGTGATGGTGGTGGGCGGCGGCCCGGCCGGGATGAAGGCGGCGGTGACGGCGGCGGCGCGCGGGCATGAGGTGACGCTTTACGATGCGGCGCCGCAGCTTGGCGGGCAGGTGCTGCTGGCGCAACTGCTGCCGAAGCGGGCCGAGTTCGGTGGCATCGTCACCAATTTCACGCGCGAGCTGGAACGCGCGCAGGTCCGCATCCACCGCGGCGCGCCGGTCGATGCCGCGCTGATCCGGGCCGAGGCGCCCGACGCGGTGATCCTGGCCACCGGCGCCACGCCACGGGTGCCGGACCTGCCCACCGATGGCGAGATGCAGATCGTCACCGCCTGGCAGATCCTGCGGGACGAGGTGCGCGCGGGCGGGCGGGTGGTGGTGGCCGACTGGCGCGGCGACTGGATCGGGCCTGGCATCGCCGAACGTCTGGCGCGGGCGGGCAGCCGGGTGACGCTGGCGGTCGCGGGCACCCATGCGGGCGAAGTGCTGCCGCTCTATGTCCGCGACACGCTGGCCGCCGACCTGCACCGCGCAGGCGTCGAGGTGCGCCCCTATCTGCGGCTTTACGGAACGGCGGGCGATACGGTCTTCCTGCAACATACCGCCGCGGGCGACGCGGTCGAGGTGGAGGGGGTCGCGACACTCGTCCTGTCGCTGGGCCACATCCCGCGCGACACGCTGTCCGAGGCCGTCCGCGCGCTGGGGATCGACCTGCACATGGCGGGCGACTGCCTGGCCCCCCGCACGACGGAAGAGGCGGTCTATGAGGGGCTGAAGGCGGGCTGGGCGGTATAGGACCGCGCCCTACCGGCCGTCGGGGTCCATCGTCACGCGATAGGCCAGCCACACCGGCACCGCCGTCAGCGCCAGCACCACCAGCACAATCACGTTCACCTCGGGCAGTTCCTGCCCCAGCCGGATCGCGCCGAAGATCCACAGCGGCAGCGTGTTCTGCGCCCCGGCGGTGAAGGTGGTCACGATCACCTCGTCGAAGCTGAGCGCAAAGGCCAGCAGCGCCCCGGCGATCAGCGCGGTGGAAATCGCCGGGAAGGTTACCCGGCGAAAGGTCATCCAGGGCCCAGCGCCCAGATCCATCGACGCTTCCGTCAACGAGCGCGGCACCCGGCGCAGGCGGGCCAGCACGTTGTTGTAGACGATCACGATGCAGAAGGTCGCGTGGCCGATCACGATGGTCCAGAACGACAGCTGCATTCCCCAGAAGACAAAGAACGAGTTCAGCGCCATGCCGGTGATGATGCCCGGCAGCGCGATCGGCAGCACCACCCCAAAGCTCAGCGCGTCGCGCCCCGGAAAGCGGTAGCGGTGAACGGCGAAGGCCGCGCCGGTGCCCAGGATCACCGCCAGCGCGGTGGCGATCAGCCCGGCCCGGATCGAAAGCCACAGTGCCGCGCGCACCTCGCCATTGGCCCAGGTCGCGGGGAACCATTGCAGCGACAGGCCGCGGATCGGCCAGCTTTGCACGTTGGAGGCGTTGAAGGCGTAAAGCGCGATCAGCAGGATCGGCACGAACAGGAAGGCCAGCACCAGCGCTACCCAGAGCCCAAGCAGGATGCGCGTCGCCCGGCGTTCCATCACAGCACCTCGAAGGCGCCAAGTCGGCGCGCGAGCCACAGGTAAAGCCCCATCAGCACCAGCGGCACGGTGGCATAGGCCGCGGCAAAGGGGATGTTGTTGGCCACCCCCACGTTGGAATACACCACGTTGCCGATGAAATCGGATCCCGGCCCGCCCACCAGCACCGGCGTGATGTAATCGCCCAGCGTCAGCGAGAAGGTGAAGATCGACCCCGCGATCAGCCCCGGCATCGCCAGCGGCAAAACCACCCGGCGCAGCGTCCGCCCCCCCCGCGCGCCCAGATCCTGCGAGGCCTCGAAGAACGAGGGCGGTATGCGCTCCAGTGCGGCATAGACCGGCATGATCATGAAGGGCAGCCAGATGTAGCTGAAGACGATCCACATCGCCCAGTTGGTATAGCCGATCTCGGCCGCAGGCAGGCCCAGCGCGCGCAGCCCCCAGTTCAGCGCGCCGTCATGCGCCAGAATCAGCCGCCAGGCATAGACGCGCGCCAGATAGCTGGACCAGAGCGGCAGGACGACCAGGGTGATGAGCACGAGCCGCAGCCGCCGCCCGGCCACGCGGGCCATGTAATAGGCCACCGGAAAGGCCAGCACCGCATCGGTCAGCGTGACCAGCGCGGCCATGCCGATGGTGCGCAGGGCAATGGTGCGGTAGGTGGGCGATGCGGCCAGTTCGGTGAAGTTCCTGACCGTCCAGGTGCGGACGATCTCGCCCGTGAAATCGTCGACCGACCAGAAGGCCGCGACGAACAGCACTGCCAGTGCCGCGATGTAGATCAGCACCAGCCAGAGAACCGGCGGCAGCGCGAGGCCCGCAAGCGCAAGCATCGGCTGCCGCCAGAACAGGGCGGAAAGACGGTTCGACCTGCCCCCCGCCCCGATCATGTCAGCCCTTCACCTTCTGCCAGGCCTTCTGCCAGTCGCCATAGCTGGTGCAGTCCTTCCGGCCGTCGCCGCAATCCGGCAGCGGGGTCTTCCAGAAGTGGATCTGCTGGAAATAGCTGGCGGGTGCATCGAGGTGATACTTGCTGCAGCTTCCCGCCTCGAGCGCGTTCATCGCATCGCAGGCCTTGGCATTGGCGGGCGTCTCGCCGAAGTAGATCTCCTGCTGGGCCTGCACCTCGTGGGTCGAGACATATTTCATGAACTGATAGGCACACATGACGTGCTTGGACTTGCTGGCCAGCATCCAGCTGTCGGCCCAGCCGGTGGCACCCTCTTTCGGCACCGTGTCCATGACGTTCACGTTGTCGGCCCGAAGCGCGTTGGTCTGGTAGGGCCAGGCCGCGCCGATGATGGCGTCGCCGTTCTTGAAAAGCTCGATCTCGTCGCTGGCCAGCGCCCAGTATTTCTTGATGAGCGGCCGCTGATCGCTCAGCAGCTTGGTGGCGGCGTCAAGCTGGGCGCGGGTCAGTTCGTAGGGGTCCTTGATGCCCAGTTCGGGCTTGGTCGCCATCAGGTAAAGGGCCGCGTCGGCGATCTGGATCGCGTTGTCGGGCACGGTGATCTGGCCCTTGTGGGTGTCGTTGTAGATCGCCGCCCAACTGTCGGGGGGCGTGGTGATCTTGTCGGCGTTCCACATCAGCACGTTGGGGCCCCATTCATAGGAAAGCCCGTAATGCAGCCCGTTCACCGTGTTGTGCGGCGGCGATTTCAGGTTGTCGAGGAAGTTGGCGTAATCCGGGATCAGGTTCACGTCGATCGGCTGCACGTCGCCGCCGTAGATCAGCCGCAACGTGGCATCGCCCGAAGCCGACACCAGGTCATACTGCCCGCCCCCGCCCGAGCGCATCAGCGCCACCATCTCGTCCGACGAGCCCGCGTATTTGCGGTTCACCTTGCAGCCGGACTGCTGCTCGAACGGCTTGATCCAGTCGTCCTGCGCATAGCCTTCCCAGGCCACGATGTTCAGTTCGCCCTCGCCCTTGCCGATTTCCTTGGGGTAATCCGCCTTGGCGGGCGCCGCAAAGGCGCCCGCGGGGGCAAGAACGGCCCCCAAGGCGGCCGCCAGGACCGCCTTCGTCACGCTGGTCTTCATCTGTCGTTCTCCCATGTTGGCCTTCTTGTTCATCCGTTCAGCACGAAAACATCGTCTGGGTGCCAGCCCACCGCGACATCCTGCCCGCGCATCAGGCGCGGGGCGCCGCGGCCTGCGTTCTGGGCCACCGCCGTCACCGTCTCGCCGCTGGGCAGGCGCACGATGTGGCGGGTGAAAAGGCCGACAT
>DAIEJF010000260.1 GCA_027351005.1 Paracoccaceae bacterium
CGGCGGGAATAGTCGTTCAGCAGCAGTTCCCCCATCGCCTTCTGCGTCCCGTAGGAGGTCAGCGGCTGGGGCGCGAAGTCGTCGGGGATGCGGGCGGGGAAGGGCGCGCCGAAGACCGCGATCGACGAGGTGAAGACCAGCCGCGGGCAGTAGGGGTCCCGCGCGCCCTCGGCCCGGATCGCTTCCAGCAGCGCGGTGGTGCCGCCCAGGTTGATCCGGTAGCCCTTGTCGAAATCGGCCTCGGCCTCGCCCGAGACGATGGCAGCCAGGTGAAAGATCACCTCGGGGCGCAGGGCGGCCAGCCGGGCGGCCGCCGCGGGGTCGGACAGGTCGGCCGCCAGCGTCGTCACCGGGATCGCGGTCGCGGGTCGGGGCTGGGCGGGCAGCGGGGGCGCCACCACATCGGCCAGGGTCAGCCGGCTCAGCGCCCGCTCGCCCAGGCCGCCCGCGGCCAGAAGCGCCGCCGTCAGCTTGCGGCCGATCATGCCGCCCGCGCCAAGGATCAGGATATGCATCGGACCTCCGCGAAACGAAACCGCCGGGCGGGATGGCCGCCCGGCGGAAGGGACTGTGGCTAGGGGTAGACCAGCGCGGCCCCCCTTGGCCAGCGCGATCTGCGGCTCAGAACAGGGCCGCGCCCTTGGCCAGCGCGATCCACACCCCGATCAGGAAGGGGATGCCGACGGCCAGCCAGAACACCACGCCCAGCGCGCCGAACGGGCCACGGGCCGCGGTCTTGGCCTCGCCGCCGCTGCGGTCGCTTTGCAGCGCGCGTTCCTGTTCCAGGGTGCGGTCGTCCATGTAGTGCCGCTCGTCCACCGCCTTCACCAGCGCGTTGCAGATCAGCCCGACGAGCAGCAGCCCCGCCATGATGTAGAGCGTGCGGTCATAGACCAGGTTCTTGGCCACCCCGGCGTCAAGCTGGTACTGGCGGACGCTGGCGATGATCATGGGCCCGGCGATGCCTGCCACCGACCAGGCGGTGATCAGGCGGCCGTGGATCGCGCCCACCATCTGGGTGCCGAAGATGTCGGCCAGATAGGCGGGCACGGTCGAGAAGCCGCCGCCGTACATCGTCAGGATGATGCAGACCGACAGCACGAAGAGCGCGGGGATCTGCATGTGGCCCCAGGTCGGCAGCAGCACGTAAAGCGCGATGCCCAGGATGAAGAAGACGAAATAGGTCGTCTTGCGCCCGATCTTGTCGCTGAGCGAGGCCCAGAACAGGCGGCCCAGCGAGTTGAACAGGCTGATGAGGCCCACAAGCCCCGCCGCCGCGGCGACGATCGCGGCCTTCTGCGCATCGGGCGACATGCCCGCGCCCGCATTGGCCAGCAGCTTGGTGCCGAACACGTCCTGCAGCATCGGGCTTGCCATCGCGATCACGCCGATCCCGGCGGTCACGTTCATGCAGAGCACCATCCAGATCAGCCAGAACTGCGGCGTCTTGGCCACCTGCTGCAGGTGGACATGGCGGCGGGTGATCATCGCCTTGGCCTGCGCGGCCTGCGCGGGCGTCCAGCCTTCCGGCATCCAGCCGGTGGGGGCCACGCGGAAGCTGAAGGCGCCGATCGACATCACCACGAAGTAGAGCGCGCCCATGATCATCATGGTTTCCCACACGCCCTGCACCCCGTCGGCCGAGAAGGTCTTCATCAGCCAGACCGCAAGCGGCGCGCCGACCATGGCGCCCCCGCCGTAGCCCATGATGGCAAAGCCCGTGGCCATGCCGCGGCGGTCGGGGAACCACTTGATGAGGGTCGAGACGGGGGTGATGTAGCCCAGGCCCTGACCCACGCCGCCGATGACCCCGGTGCCAAGATAGACCAGCCAGAGCTGGTGCCACATGACGCCCAGCCCGCCAAGCATCATGCCGCCGCCCCAGCAGAGCGCTGCGATCACGCCGGCCTTGCGCGGGCCCGCATGTTCCAGCCAGCCGCCCCAGATTGCTGCGGAAATGCCCAGGATGGCGATGAAGGTTTCGAAGATATGGGTGACGGCAGGGACCGACCAGTTGCAGCCCGAGGTGGTCAGCATGGCCAGGAAGCCCATGTCGCCGCAGGTGGCGGCGGGGCTGGTGACCAGTTTCGACATCGGCAGCCAGAACACCGAGAAGCCATAGGCCATGCCGATACACAGATGGATGCAGAGTGCTGCCGGGACCACGAGCCACCGATTGTAGCCCGGGCCCGCGATGATCGCCTCGCGCGACAGAAGCGCGGGCGCCGCATCGGGTGCGGTCGTCGATACCATGTTGTTTTCTCCCCTCTCATGTCAGGCGGCCGACACTGCGCGCTGCGGCGCGCCGTGGCTCCCTCGGGTCGCCTGCGGCGGGATGCCGCGGGCGACGTTTTGCCATTTCACGACAAACTGGTCAAACAAAATGACCACATCCGCGCTTCGACCAAGGTGCTACGCCGGCGCGGCGCCCCCGGGGTCGGGCGATGGCGCTGTGTCGGTGAGCGACGGGGTGGGAAGGTGCAACGTATCCTGCCGGCCCGGGGAGCGGCGCGCAGCGCCCCCGGGCCAGCGCCCGACCGCCCGGACGGGCGGGCGCTTCCTGCGCGTTGGGTGCGGGCTCACCCGAGGGAGGAGCCTCACCATAAAGCAACGACCGTCGCCGTCGCGGCGCCCACCCGCGGTCGGGCGATGGCCCCGCGTTGCGCGAGGGGCGC
>DAIEJF010000186.1 GCA_027351005.1 Paracoccaceae bacterium
CGCGCACGATCTCGACGAACCTTCTTCGCCCTATCTCGCACCCGAAGTGCTCGTCGACGTGAACCACAAGATGGCCGTGATGCGCGAGGAAAGCTTCGGCCCCGTCGTGGGCATCATGTCCGTGAAGGACGATGACGAGGCCGTCGCGGTGATGAACGACAGCCCCTATGGCCTGACCTGCTCGCTCTGGACGAAGAACGCAGACCGCGCGGCGGCGATCGGCGCCCGGCTGGAAACCGGCACGGTGTTCATGAATCGCTGCGACTACCTGGACCCGGCGCTCTGCTGGACCGGCTGCAAGGACACGGGCCGGGGTGGCTCGTTGTCGGTGCTGGGGTATCATTCGGTCACCCGGCCGAAATCCTACCATCTCAAGAAGGTGACGAAATGAGCAACGTGCCCACCGCCAACTGGTCCTACCCGACCGCCGTGAAATTCGGCCCTGGCCGGATTCAGGAACTGGCGCATTTCTGCAAGCAGGCCGGGCTGAAGAAGCCGCTTCTGGTGACCGACAAGGCACTGGCCAGCCTGCCGATCACCGCCCGCGCGCTGGATCTGATGGAGGCGGGCGGGCTGGGCCGCGCCGTCTTCTCGGATGTCGACCCGAACCCGAACGAAGGCAACATGGCCGCGGGCATCGCCGCCTACAAGGCCGGCGGGCATGACGGGGTGATCTGCTTCGGTGGCGGTTCGGCGCTTGATCTGGGCAAGATGATCGCGCTGATGCATGACCAGACCGTCAGCGTCTGGGATCTGGAAGACATCGGCGACTGGTGGACCCGCGCCGACGCAAGCCGGATCGCCCCCATCGTCGCGGTGCCCACCACCGCGGGCACCGGGTCGGAAGTGGGCCGCGCGGGGGTTCTGACCAACTCTGTCACCCACAAGAAGAAGATCATCTTCCATCCCAAGCTGCTGCCCGCGATCACCATCTGCGACCCGGAACTGACCGTGGGAATGCCGAAATTCATCACCGCGGGCACCGGCATGGATGCGCTGGCGCATTGCCTTGAGGCTTACAGCAGCCCCTTCTACCACCCGATGAGCCAGGGCATCGCGCTGGAGGGGATGCGGCTGGTGTTCGAGAACCTGCCCAAGGTCTATGCCGACCCGAACGATCTCGAGGCCCGCGCCCACATGATGAGCGCGGCGGCCATGGGCGCGGTCGCCTTCCAGAAGGGGCTGGGCGCGATCCACAGCCTCAGCCACCCGGTCGGCGCGGTCTATGGCACCCACCATGGCACCACGAATGCGGTGGTGATGCCGATGGTGCTGGAGTTCAACCGCCACGCCATCGAGGACCGCATCGCCCGCGCCGCGGCCTATCTGGGCATCGTCGGCGGCTTTGCCGGCTTCCACGAAGCGGTCATGGAACTGCGCGCCCGGCTTAACATCCCGGCCAACCTGTCGGCCATGGGGGTGGAATACGCCCGGCTGGACGAACTGACCGAGATGGCCCTGGAAGACCCGTCCTGCGGCGGCAATCCGGTGAAGATGACGCGGGAAAACACCCGGGCGCTGTTCGACGCCTGCATGTGACAGCCGCCACCCGGCGGCCCTCCGGCCCTGGCAGAGACATCCGCCGGGGCCATGCGGCGGTCCGCAGGGCCGCCCGGGTGCGGGCCATGCCCCCCCGATGCGCCCGGTCGCGGCCCGCCAAGCTTTCTGCCGACGGCGGGACATAAGGGACCGCACGTCCGCACAGATCTTCGGAGGCCACCATGACCCGTCTGGAAACCGAGATCGCCGTCGTGGGTGCGGGCGTGGTCGGGCTTGCCATTGCGCATCGTCTGGCCCGCGCCGGGCATGAGGTTCTGCTGATCGACCCCGAACCGCCGGGGTCGGGCGCCTCTTACGGCAATGCCGGCACGATCGCCGATTATGCGGTGATGCCGGTCGGCACGCCGGACGTGCTGCGGGCCCTGCCCACCCTTCTGTTCGACCGGAACTCGCCGCTGGCGCTGCGCCGCTCGGCCATACCGGCGCTGGCGCCCTGGCTTCTGCGGTTCCTGCGCCAGTCCCTGCCCGGAGCCGCGATGCGCAATGCGGCGGTGCTGGCCCGGCTGCTGGCCGACGCCTGCCCGCGCTGGATCGCACTGGCAGACGAGATCGGCGGCAGCGCGATCCTGCAGCACCGGGGCTGCCTTTACCTCTATGAAACCGAGGCCGCCTATCGCCAGGCAGACGCCGACATGGCGGTGCGGCGGGCGCTGGGGATCACCGTCGAGCTGATCGGGCCTGCGGACCTGGCCGGGATGGAACCGGGGCTGCCGCCGGTCGCGGGGGGCGCGGCCTTCTTTCCCCGGGCAGTCTTTCTGAACGACCCCGGACGGATGGTCGGTCTTCTGGCCGAGGCTGCGGTCACCGCGGGCGCAGGTGTCCTGCGCGCGCGGGCCGGGCGTCTGCTGCGCCACGGCAACGGGGTGACGCTGGAAGGCGACGGCGCGGCGGGGCCGTTCCATCTGCAGGCGCGCCGCGTGGTCATCGCCGCCGGGGCGCATTCCCGCGCGCTGGCGCGGGCGGCGGGCGACCGCGTTCCGCTGGATACCGAACGCGGCTACCATCTGGAATGGGACATGGCGCAGCCGCGGCTGAGCCGGCCGTCCTGCCCCACCGCGCGGGGGTTCTACCTTTGCCCGATGGCGGGGCGGCTGCGTGTCGCGGGCACGGTCGAACTTGGCGGGCTGCGCGCGCCGCCCTCGCCCCACCGGCTGGCCCGGCTCGAGGCCGGGGCGCGCGCGATCTTTCCCGACCTGCCCGCACCGGACCGCAGCTGGATGGGGTTCCGCCCCTCGATCCCCGACTCGTTGCCCGTCATCGGGCCTTCGGTCGCGGGGGCCGAGGTCATCCATGCCTATGGCCACGGCCACATCGGCCTGACGCTGGCCCCGGTGACGGCGGCGCTGGTGGAAGGCTGGGTCACGGGACGCCCCGCCGAAGGGTTCGCGGCACTTCTGCCCGGACGGTTCTGACCCCGCCGGCAGGAGCGGGGCTCTGCCCCGCACCCCGGGATATTTGCACCAGAAAGAAGGGGCGCGGGGTTTTCCCTTGCGCCTGCGGGGCCTAAGGTCGCCGCATCGCCTGCGAGAGGATCTTCATGCGCACCGCCCTTGTCACCGGATCGGCCGGCTTCATCGGATACCATCTGTGTCGGCGGCTGCTGGCGGACGGGTTCCGGGTGGTAGGGCTGGACGGGATGACCGCCTATTACGACGTGGCGCTGAAGCAGAGGCGGCACGCGATGCTGTCGCAGAACCCGGGCTTCACCGCGGTGGAGGGACTGCTGGAGGAGCCCGGGCGCGTGGCGGGGCTGGTGGCCGCGCATCGACCCGAGGTGATCGTGCATCTGGCCGCGCAGGCGGGGGTGCGCTATTCGATCGAGGCGCCGCGGTCCTATGTGGAGGCGAACCTGATCGGCACGTTCGAGGTGCTGGAGGCCGCCCGCGCCGTGCCGCCCGCGCATTTCCTGATCGCGTCGACCTCGTCGGTCTATGGTGCGAACGAGCGGATGCCCTATGCCGAGAAGGACAAGGCCGACAGCCAGATGTCCTTCTATGCCGCCACCAAGAAGGCGGGCGAGGCGATGGCGCATTCCTACGCGCATCTTTACGGGCTGCC
>DAIEJF010000010.1 GCA_027351005.1 Paracoccaceae bacterium
CGTCACATGCCGCGCCTGTACCTGCGGGCGCCCTTCCTTACCCCGCCAGCGGCGAGACCAGTCCCAGCGCGATCGCGCTGGCTGCGGCGGCGCCGAAGGTCGCGATGGCCAGCGCGCCTGCAAGGCTCGCGGCGCGCCCCAGCCACGGTGCGGCGAGCCGCGCCCCCCCGGCCGCCGCCGCCCGGTTCACCCCCAGCGCGCCCACGCTGACCGCCGCGACCGTCAGCGCCACGCCCGCGCCCATGGCCAGCGTGGAGGCGATGCCCACCGCAAGGATCCCGTTGGCCAGCGTGAACAGCAGCACCAGGATCGCCCCCGAACAGGGCCGCAACCCCGCCAGCACCCCGGCGGGCAGCCAGTCGCGCGGCCGGTCCTGCGCGTCGTGGACATGTCCATGGTCCCCGTGCGCGTGCCCGTGGTGATGCCCATGAGCCCCGTGCCCCGGGTGATCTGCGTGATGCCCATGGGCCAGCCCGCAGCCGCAGGCCGTCTGCGGCCGCAGCGCCCCCCAGGCCATCCACAGCCCAAGCCCGGCAATCGCGACATAGCTTGCGAACTCGATCCGCGCCGCCTCGGACAGGATCGCCTTGCCCGTGGTGCCGAACACCAGCGCCAGCACCCCCACCAGCAGGATGGCCGACAGCGCCTGTGCCGCGGCGACCGTCCCGCTCATCTTCAGCGCGCTGGCAAAGCGGGCGCGGCGGGTGGACAGGTAGCTGGCCACCACCACCTTGCCGTGGCCCGGACCGATCGCATGCAGCATCCCGTAGAGGAACGAAGCCGCCACGATCGCCGCCGCCGCGGCCCAGAAGCCCGCGCCGTGGCTGGCCGCGTCAAGCTGCTGGCGCAGCGTCGCATCCAGCCCCCGCTGCAGGTCCAGCGCGGCCGAAAGAAGGGCGCGCAGCGGCTCTGGCAGGGTCAGGTTGACGGCGGGCGGCGCCACCGGGGCCGCACCGGGGGCCAGTTCGGGGCGCCCGAAATAATCGGTCTCCGCCAGCGCCACGCCGGGCATGAGACTGGCGACAAGGGCAGGGAGGGCACGAAGACTCATGGGCAACTGATCCTGACGGCAAGGGGGGTGACGGTTCCGAAATAGATGGGCCGCGCGGCATCCGGGGCGACCGGGGCGTGGCAGGCGAGGCCCGCGGGCAGGCTGACCGCGTCGCCCTGTTCGGGGGGCTCCAGATCGACATAATAGCTCGTGTCCCAGATCCCGACTTCAAGCGGCCCCGCCCGCAGGTCGACCGGATCGGCCAGCGGCAGGGTGAAGCGATAGACCAGGCGGTCGCCCTGCAGGCGGGCCGTGAACGCCTGCGCCGGACCGAAGCGGACCGGGCGGGCCCCGGCCCAGGCCTGGTTGAAGTAGTCGTAATGGGCCAGATTGGCGAAGTCGTGATCGCGCAGGCCCGCCACCTCGGCCGCGCCGAGGGGGGCGCCCTTCGGGTGGTCGGGTGCCAGATCCTGCATCAGCATCGACGAGAAGGTCCCGTCAAGCACCCAGTCCTCGGTCAGCGCGACGACCTTGCCGCCCGTCAAGACCGGGGTCAGACGCCAGGTGATCCAGACATGCGGATGAGCCCAGGCCGCCCCCGCCGCGCCAAGGGCGATGAGGCCAAGACCAAGGGCCTGCCAGAAGCCTGCGCGCGCCGCCATCCCGTCCCCCTTGCCGCGCGCCGCAGGGTAGGGGGCGCGCACCGGTCCCGCAACCGGCCGCAACAGGCCATCGCAGCGCCGTGATGCGCCGCGAGCCAGGGCGAGGCGGCGCGCGCCAGAGGGCGGCCGGGCGACAGCATGCCCCCCGGGGGTGCGGGAGGTCCCGCCACGCGCGGCGGGGCACTGTCCCGCGGTGGGGAGTGACGGGGCAGACGGCCGCCGCGCCTCTCCCCTGGCCCAGGGGGGGGCGCCCGGCTGCCTCAGGGCGGGCACTCCCGGGCGGAACCGCGAAGGCTCACACGCGGGAGAGGCCGCACCATAAAGCGCGGGCCCTC
>DAIEJF010000024.1 GCA_027351005.1 Paracoccaceae bacterium
GCGTGGGCGACGAGGGCGGCTTTGCCCCGGCGCTGTCCTCGACCCGCGACGCGCTCGATTTCGTGCTGCGCGCGATCGAGAAGGCGGGCTACCGCCCCGGCGAAGACATCAGCCTGGCGCTGGACTGCGCCTCGACCGAATACTTCAAGAACGGCCGCTATGTCATGGAAGGCGAAGGAAAGACCCTGTCGCCGGAAGAGAACGTGGCCTATCTGGCCGCGCTGGTTAACGACTATCCGATCCTGTCGGTCGAGGATGGCTGCGCCGAGGATGACTGGGCGGGCTGGAAGCTGTTGACCGAGACGCTGGGCAACCGCGTGCAGTTGGTGGGCGACGATCTGTTCGTGACCAACACCGAACGGCTGGCCCGCGGGATCGCGGAGGGCTGCGCCAACAGCCTGCTGGTCAAGGTGAACCAGATCGGCACCCTGACCGAGACGCTGGACGCCGTGCGCATGGCCGACCGCGCCCGCTACACCAGCGTGATGAGCCACCGCTCTGGCGAGACCGAGGACAGCACCATTGCCGATCTGGCCGTGGCCACCAACTGCGGGCAGATCAAGACCGGCTCGCTGTCGCGCTCGGATCGGCTGGCGAAGTACAACCAGCTGATCCGCATCGAGGAAATGCTGGGCGAGACGGCGGAATACACCGGCTGGTCGATGCGCGACTGATCGCGCGGCCGGGGGTTTCACACCCCCGGACCCCCGTGGGATATTTGCGGACCGAAAATGGGGGGGCGGGCCGTCGCGGGGCCGCCCCCCCTGTCATTCCCGTCCCGGCAGGGCGACCTTGTATTCCTGCACCGTGTTGCCGCCATCGACCACGATCAGTTGGCCGGTGATGTAGCTGGCCTCGTCGGCGGCCAGAAACAGGGCCGCGTGGGCCACCTCGTCGGGGCGGCCGGGACGGCCTGCGGGGGTGAAGCGGCCTGCGGTCAGTTCCGCCTCCGACGACGATCCGGTGGCGATCCAGCCCGGACCGATGGCATTGGCGGTGATGCCGTGGCGCCCCTCTTCGATGGCCAGCGCGCGGGTCAGCCCCATCAGCCCCGCCTTGGCCGCCGCATAGGTGCCCGAGCCCGCGATCCCCACCACCGGCCCGGTGACCGAGGACATCTGGATGATCCGCCCATGTCCGCGCGCCCGCATCCCCGGCAAGAGCGCGCGGGTCACGCGAAATGCCGAGGTCAGGCTGATCGCCAGCCCGAAATCCCAGCCCGCGTCGGTCTGGTCGGCCACCCGGCGGGCGGGCAGGTCGTGGCCGGTCTGGGCCATGCCAGCGTTGTTCACCACGATGTCGATGGGGCCGAGCGCGGCCTCGGTGCCCGCGATCAGGGCCCGCACCTCGTCCTCGCGCGTCAGGTCTGCCACCGCGGCATGGGCGCCGGGCAGGTCCGCCTGCCGGTCGAAGATCCGCGCCGTGGTCGAGCTGATCGCCACCCGCGCCCCCGCCGCGGCCAAGACGCGCGCACAGGCAAAGCCGATTCCCTGGGCGCTGCCCGCCCCCGTCACCAGCGCCACGCGCCCCTGCACCCCGGCCATGTCTTGCCCTCCGCCCCATTTCCGGGCCAGCCTGCCACGCGCGGCGCAGAGGGGGAAGCCCAGAGGAGGACGCCATGACCGAGGCACAGGCGATCATCGACCGGCTGGGGTTGGCCCGGCATCCCGAGGGCGGCTGGTACCGCGAGACCTGGGCGGGCCCCGTGGTGGCGGGGCGGGCCAGCGGCACCGCGATCCTGTTCCTGCTGGCCGCGGGCGAGCAGAGCCACTGGCACCGGGTGGACGCGGACGAGATCTGGCATTTCCACGCGGGCGCGCCCCTGGTGCTGCGGCTGGCGGACGGCACGGCGGGCCCGGCGCGGGCGCTGCGGCTGGGCCCCGACGTGCTGGCGGACGAGACGCCGCAGATCATCGTGCCTGCGGGCCACTGGCAGGCGGCGCACAGCCTTGGGGCCTGGACGCTGGTGGGCTGCACCGTGTCGCCCGGGTTCCGCTTTGCCGGGTTCGAGCTGGCGCCGCACGGCTTCGACATCCCCGCGGCGTAAGGCGTGCGCCATCACGCGCCGCGATGGCAGATCGCACGGAACGGCATTGGCAGCCCCCGCCCGGATCGGATAGCCCGGAGGCCGAGACGACAGAAGGAGCCGCGCCCCGTGACCGATGCCCGCCCGAACGAGGACAGCCCGCGGGGCCTGGCGCTTGCCATCGCCGCCTACGGGCTTTGGGGGTTCCTGCCACTTTACATGCATGCGCTGGCCCATGTGCCCCCGGCCGAGGTGATCGCCCATCGCATCACCTGGTCAGTGCCGATCGCAGGGGCGGTGCTGGTGGCGCTGGGGCGGACGGCGGATCTGAAGGCCGCGCTGCGCAATCCGCGGATGCTGGGCATGGCCGCGCTGACGGCGGTCTTCATCACGGTGAACTGGGGGATCTACGTCTGGGCCATCGGCGCGGGGCACGCGCTGGATGCGGCGCTGGGCTATTACATCAACCCGCTGTTCAGCGTGGCGCTGGGGGCGGTGCTTCTGGGCGAACGGCTGCGCCCGTTGCAGATCGCGGCCATCGCGCTGGCCGCGCTGGCGGTGGTGCTGATGACGCTCGAGGCGGGCCGGGTGCCGGTGGTGGCGCTGGCACTGACGCTGAGCTGGGGGGGCTATGCCTTCCTGAAGAAGTCGCTGCCGATGGGGCCGAACCAGGGCTTCTTTCTGGAGGTGCTGCTGCTTCTGCCGGTGGCGCTGGCCTATATCGGTTGGCTGGAACTGACGGGACAGGGCCATCTGCACGGCACCGGGCTGTCGGATACGCTGCTTCTGCTGGGCTGCGGGCCGATCACGGCGGTGCCGCTGATCCTCTATGCCAACGGGGCAAAGCTGCTGCGGCTGTCGACCATCGGCATCCTGCAATACATCGCGCCCACGATGATCTTCCTGACCGCGGTCTTCATCTTCGGCGAGCCCTTCGGCGGGGCCGAGCGCATCGCCTTTCCGATGATCTGGGCCGCGCTGGCGCTTTACAGCTGGGCCATGCTGCGGCCCCGCCCGGTCAGCCCCCCGGTCGGCTGAGCTGGCCGCCGCCCACCGCCGCGGGCACGCCGGTCGTGGCGGGGCACGAGGTGGGAAGGCCGCGCAGCACCCGCACGGCGAGAAAGGCGAAGGCCTGCGCCTCGAGCATGTCGCCGTCGAGCCCCGCTTCCTCGACCGGCAGAACGGGGCAGGCCAGCCGCTGGGCCAGTTCGCGCATCAGCGTCGCGTTGTGCCGCCCCCCGCCGCAGACCAGCACCCCCTGCGGCGGGCGCGGCAGGTGTTCCATGCCGGCCGCCACCGCCGCGGCGGCGCAGGCGGTCAGCGTGGCGGCGGCATCCTGATCGCCCAGCGGCGCCACCCAGCGGCCAAGCGCCGGGAAGGCATCGCGGTCCAGCGACTTCGGCGGGATGCGGCGGAAATAGGGATCTCGCAGGAACTGCTCGACGATCTCGTCCTGCACCCGGCCTGTCGCGGCCAGCAAGCCGCCCCGATCCTCGGCCAGCCCGCGCCGGGCCTGCATCAGATCGTTGATCGGCGCGTTGGCGGGGCCGGTGTCAAAGGCCAGAAGCGCCCCGGGCTCGTCCGGGCGGGTCTTGGCGGGATCGACCCAGGTGATGTTGCCGACCCCGCCGAGGTTCAGGAAGCAGATCGGCTCTTCGGCCCCGATGCGCCGGGCCAGCGCGAAATGGTAGAACGGCGCCAGCGGCGCGCCCTGCCCGCCCAGCCGCACGTCGGCGGTTCGGAAATCCCAGATCACCGGCAGGTCGAGCACGGCGGCCAGCACGGCGCCGTCGCCCGCCTGATGGGTGCCGCGCCCGCCGGGCTCATGCGCCAGCGTCTGGCCGTGAAAGCCCACCAGATCCACCCGGTCGAAGCGGCTGAGAAGTTCGGCATGCGCTTCCTCCACCACTTCGGCCGCGGCCTGCACGCCGGGCTCGCCCGGCCAGCGGCCAAGGGCTGCGCGGATCGTGGTGCGCTCGGCCTCGGTATAGGGGCGGTAGTCGGACTGTTCGAGCGCCAGCACGGTTTCGCCGTCGGTCACCACCACCGCGGCATCCACCCCGTCGAGCGAGGTGCCCGACATCGTGCCGACCGCGCGCACCGGCTCGAACGCCTGCAACCCCGCTTCCCCTCTCATCCGCGCCCCGCTATAGAGGGCGCCGCCGAGAATGGACGAAACGCCG
>DAIEJF010000027.1 GCA_027351005.1 Paracoccaceae bacterium
GAGGGCAACGCGCGGGCGCGGCTGCTGACGGGGGCCGAGGTGGGGCTGATCGGCTTCGGCGATCTGGGCCGGTCCTTCGCGCAGGTATTGTCGGGCTTCCGCCCCGTCCTGCGCGCCCATGACCCCTGGCTGCCGCCCTCGGTGCTGGCCGAGGCGGGGGTGATCCCCGCCAGCCTCGACACCGTGCTGGCCGACAGCGATGCGGTGATCTGCGTGGCCTCGGTCACCAGCGAGAACCGCGGCTTTCTGGGGGCGCCCGAGTTTGCGCGGATGCGCCCCGGTGCGGCGTTCCTGCTGCTCAGCCGGGCCGATGTGGTGGATTTTCCCGCGCTGCTGGCGGCGGTGGAGGCTGGGCGGATCGTCGCGGCCAGCGACGTGTGGCCCGAGGAACCCCTGCCCGCCGCCCACCCGGCGCGCCGTCTGCCGGGGCTCATCCGTTCGGCCCACCGGGCCGGGGCGCTGGATGTGGCCTTCACCCGGATGGGTGACATGGTGCTGGAAGACATGGCCCTGATGGACCGCGGCCTGCCGCCGCTGCGCTGTAAGCGGGCCGAACGCGAAACCGTGGCGCGGATGCGCTCGCGCCCCGTCACACGGAACTGACCGATGACCGACACCCCTCCCTGGCGCCGCCTGCTGCGCGGGCTTGGCCCCGCCGTTGCCCCCCCGCACGGGATCGAGCCCGCCCGCGCCGCGCTGGGTGCGGCGCTGGGGCTTGGCGTGCTGGCGCTCTTTCTCTTCTCGCCCGTGGTCGACAAGGGCACCGGGCTGTTCCTGATCGCGCCGCTCGGCGCCTCGGCGGTGCTGGTCTTTGCGGTGCCGAACAGCCCGCTGGCCCAGCCCTGGTCGGCCGTGATGGGCAACACGTTGTCGGGGCTGGTCGCCTGGGCGGTGCTGTCGGTGGTGCCCGATCCCGCGCTGGGGGTGGCGCTGTCGGTCGGGCTCGCGATCCTGGCGATGGCGCTGGCGCGCGCCACCCACCCGCCCGGCGGGGCCGTGGCGCTGCTGTCGGCGCTGAACGCCCCCCTGGTGCGCGAGATGGGGCCGCGTTTCGCGCTGGTGGCGGCGGGCGGCGGGACGCTTGCGCTCGTCATCACCGCGATCCTGTGGAACCGCGCGACCGGCCGCGTCTATCCGTTCCGCCAGCCTGCGGAAACCGGCCCGCACGGCACCCACGACCCCGCGCCCGAGCGGCGGCTTGGCCTGACGGCAGACGAGTTGCGCCAGATCCTGGCAGACTACCGGCAGGATGCGAACCTTGGCCCCGAAGACCTGGGCCGCCTGATCGAGGCCGCCGAAAGCGCCGCCGCCGGGCACCGGCTTGGCGCGCTGACCTGCGCGCAGGTGATGTCGCGCGATCTGGTGACGGTGGGGCCTGCCACGCCGCTGGCCGAGGTGGCCGCGCTGTTCAGCCGCCACGGCTTCACCTCGGTCCCGGTGGTCGAGGACGGCCGGCTTGCGGGGGTTCTGTTCCAGATCGACATGATCCGCCGGGCACTGGCCCCCGGCCTGGCCGATGCCAGCGCAGGCTCGGTGGCCGAGCGGGGCATCCCCACCGTCACCCCCGAAACCCCCGCCGCGGCGCTGATCCCGATGCTGAAGGACGGCGAGGCCGAGGCCGTGCCCGTGCTGGAGAGGGACCGGCTGGTAGGCATCGTCACCCGGTCCGACCTGGTGTCGGCGCTGGCGCATGACTTCGTGCCCTGGGCGGGATGAGGCGCGGAACCGGCTGACCCTGCGCTTTATGGCAAGGCCCCTCCTGCGGGCGCCCTCAGGCGGAACGCGCAGGACGCGCCCGCCCTGCTGGGCGGTCGGACGCGGGAGACGGGGGGCGCAGGCGTGGCCCCCGTCCACCCTGCCTCTCGCGACACAGGGCCAGCACCCGACCGCGAGTGGGCGCTGCACCGACGACGGTCTGTGCTTTATGGCGAGGGTCCTCCCGAGGGTGAGCCCGCGCGGCTCGGACAAGGAGCGCCCGCTCTCATGGGCGGTCGGGCGCTGGCCCGGGGGCACCTGCGCCGCTGTTCCCCCGGGCCTGGGGTATCCCTCGCCCCCGCCTACACTGTCTCCCCACAC
>DAIEJF010000035.1 GCA_027351005.1 Paracoccaceae bacterium
GGTCTCGCCGCTGGCGGGGTAAGGAAGGGCGCCCGCAGGTACAGGCGCGGCATGTGACGCAGACGGATCAGCCGGGGCACCGCCCGACCGGTCTTTCACGACAGAGGGCGAGTGCCCGACCCCGGGTGGGCGCTGAGCGGGCGAAGGTCTGTGCTATATGGTGAGCCCCCTCCCAGGGGTGAGCCTGCGCGGTTCCGCCAAGGAGCGCCCGCCCTCGAGGGCGGTCGGGCGCTGGCCCGGGGGCGGTCTGCGGTTTATGGTGAGGCCCCTCCCAGAGGTGCGCCTGCGCGGTTCCGCCACGAAGCGCGCGCCCCGGGGCGCTGTGCGCGGTTCCCCCTGGCCGGGGGGAGGCGCCGCGCCCGTCCACGCCGTCTCTTGCAACAGGGGGCCAGCACCCGACCGCGGGCGGGCGCCGCACCGGCGACGGTCAGCGCTTTATGGTGAGGTCCCCCCAGGGGTGAGCCCGCGCGGTTCGGACAAGGAGCGCCCGCCCATCAGGGCGGTCGGGCGCTGGCCCGGGGGCGCTGCGCGCTGTTCCCCCGGGCTGGGACGGATGCCTCACACCCGCCCACACTGCCTCTAGCGACACAGGGCCAGCGCCCAACCGCGGGTGGGCGCTACACCGGCAACGGTCTGTGCTTTATGCCGCGGGCCCTCCCATGGGTGAGCCCGCGCGGTTCGGCGCATAAGCGCCCGCCCTCATGGGCGGTCAGGCGCTGGCCCGCGGGCGCTTCGCTTGTTCCCCCGGGCCGGGGGATACGGCCCGCCCGCCCACCCCGTCTCTCACCACAGGGCCATTGCCCGACCGGCGCGCGCCTGCGGTCTGCCGCGGGGGCCGCGGCCTTCGCCTAGTCCTCCAGCCGCGCCACCTCGCGGCGGAAGGGGGGCGCGTCGCCGCGGTCGGGGGTGTCCAGTTCGCGCGCGTAGCGGTGGCCCGCATAGGTGGCCCAGGCGATCGGACCCGGCGCGCAGGCATCGCCGATCACCTGCACCGACAGAAGCCCCGCATCGGCCCAGTCCGCGGCCCGCGCGCGCAGGTCGTGGTACAGCGCATCCTCCGACCGGCGCGAGGCCACGACCACCACCGCGTCGCAGCCGATATGCCCGCGCGCGTCGGTATAGGTGTCATTCGTCTCCACCCCGTCGGCCCGGATCGCGGCCACCCCGGTGTTCAGCACGATGCGCACCCCCAGACCGGCCAGCCGCCGGTGGATCGTCGCCTGTTCCAGCGTGTTGCGCGCCCAGTCGCTGACATAGGGCGCGGGCGTCACCAGCGTGACCCGGGCGCCCCGCTGCACCAGAAGCTCGGCCAGAACGCCGCCCATGTAATAGTGGTCATCGTCATAGACGACCACCTCGCCCGCAGGCAGGCGGCCCGCCATCAGGTCATCGGGCGTGTAGACGGCCATCGCGGCGTCCATCGGCATCGCCACCACATGCTGGCGCGCGACGCCATCGCGGCGCCAGGTGCTGCCGGTGGTCACGCAGACATGCTGGAAGCCGAACTCCAGCACCTCGGCCGCATCCAGCCGGCTGCCCCGGTAGATTTCGACATTTGTCCGCTGCGACAGCTGATAGACCCGGTAATCCGCCACCCGCCCCCAGGCCGACAGCCCCGGCAGCCGACGTTCGCGCGCGACGCGGCCCCCGATCTCGTCGCCCGCCTCGGCCAGCGCCACGTCATAGCCCCGCAGCGCCAGCGCGCGGGCGGCCTCGAGCCCCGCAGGCCCCGCCCCCACCACCAGAACGGATGTGCTCGGCCCCTTGGGGTTCATCACCTCGGGGTGCCAGCCCTTGCGCCATTCCTCCATGAAGGTCGGGTTCTGCGTGCACCGGCTGATCGATTGCGTCATGTCACCACTGACGCAGATGTTGCAACCGATGCATTCGCGGATGTCCTCGATCCGCCCCTCCTCGATCTTCTTCGGCAGGAACGGGTCCGCGATCGACGGGCGGGCGCAGCCGATGAGGTCAAGCGTGCCCGAGGTGACCATCCGCACCATCACGTCGGGGCTGGTGAACCGGCCGACACCCACGATGGGCCTGTCCGACAGATCGCGGATGCCGCGCACCAAGTCATATTGCGCGGCCTCGTCCTTGAAACGGCTGGGGCCGGAACAGTCCTCCCAGGTTCCCTGCGCCAGATCCCACAGGTCGGGCAGGTCGCGGTTCATCTCAATGAAGTCGCGCAGCTCGGCGTTGGAAAAGCCCAGGGCGCCGATCGTCTCGTCCAGCGAGACCCGCAGCGACAGGCCCATCGTGTCGCCCACCGCATCGCGCAGGTCGGCCATCACCTCGCGGGCAAAGCGCGCCCGGTTTTCCAGACTGCCACCATATTCGTCGGTCCGCTGGTTGGTGGCGCGGCTCAGGAAATGCTGGAAGATGCCGAACCCATGCGCCCCGTACAGGCAGATCAGGTCGAACCCCGCGCTGCGGCAGCGCCGCGCGGCGGTCACGAACCAGCGGCGCAGGTCGCGGATGTCGCCCTTGTCCATCGCACGGGCCTGCACCGGATCGTTGGTGAAGGTGCGGATCGGCAGGGCCGTGGGCGCCAGCGGCACCTCGCGGGTGTAAAGATTGGGCCCATTGATCCCGGAATAGGCCAGCTGGATGCCCGCCAGCGCCCCGTGGCTTTTCATCCGCTCGGCCATCCTGGCGATGGCGGGGATGTCCTTGTCCTCCCAGAGCCTGAGTTCGATGAAGGGCGTGATCTCGGATGTGTGGTGCATCTCGGTCTGTTCGGTGAAGATCACGCCCCAGCCGCCCTCGGCCTTCACGCGCCGCATCTCGGCCGCGGCCGACGGATCGCGGTAGCCGCCGCCATTGCAATGGGGCACCTGGAAGAAGCGGTTCTTCGCCGTGACCGGGCCGATCTTCACCGGCTCGAACAGCACGTCATGGCGCGCGGGCCTATTCATCGCCCGGCACCCCGTAGCTGGGCGCCGCCGACGGGTCGAGCGCGCGTGTCACATAGGCGTCGGCCTGGGGCGCATAGGTGGCCCAGGCGGCCTCCAGCATCCCGATCGGGTCCTCGGCCCAGTCGATGCGCAGGTCGGCCCAGGGCCAGCCCTGCCGGTCGGCGATCATCAGCCCCGCCGAATGCACCGGCCCCGCCTCGCCCCCCGCGGCCAGCCCCGCCCGGAGCGCGGCCATCAGCCGGTCGCCGAAGGCCCCGCGCTCGGCGGCAAAGCCCGCCACCATCGCCGCGGGCACGCCCGCATCGGCCAGCAGGTTTCCCCCCGCCGCGCATCCCGGCCCGCGCGCCTCGGCCCAGAGCCCCAGCGCCTTCGCCCCGGAATGGATCGCAACCCCCCCCGCGGCATCCACCGCCAGAAGCTGGCGATAGTCGGGATGCGCCATCGCGCGCACCAGCGCCGCCACCGCCCCGGCCGCCGTCGCCCCCCCGTCCATCAGGTCCATCGCCGCCGGGCCCAGCCGCGGATCGGTCACGTTCTGGGTCGCCACCGCCCCCACCCCGGCCCGCACATGGGCGCAGCGTGCCGCCACCGCGGGCGACGAGGACGAGATCACGATCCCGAAACGCCCCGTCTCGGGGCAGCGGGCAACGAGCGAAAAGGTCATGGGCTCTCTCCTGTGGCAGGCCCCGGGGCGCTGCCCCGGACCCCGGGATATTTCAGGACCGAAAATGGGGCGGCCGGATTTTCGGTCCGCAAATATCCCGCGGGGGTCCGGGGGCGCGAAGCCCCCGGCGGGCGGGGCCGGGCGGCTCAGTCGGGGATGACGGCGGTGGCGTCGATTTCCACCAGCCAGTCGGGGCGGGCCAGCGCGGTGACGACGACACCGGTCGAGACCGGGTGGACGCCCTTGATGTATTGGCCCATGGTCCGGTAGACCGCCTCGCGGTGGCGCACGTCGGTCAGGTAGACCACGACCTTGCACAGATGCTCCATCCGGCCGCCGCATTCCTCGATGAGCTGGCGGATGTTCTGCATGACCTTGTGGGTCTGTTCGACCGGATCGTGGCTGTCGATGTTCTTCGCGGTGTCCAGATCCTGCGGGCACTGGCCGCGCAGGAAGATCATGGTGCCGCGCGCGACCACCGCCTGCGCCAGATCGTTGTCGAGCTTCTGCTCGGGGTAGGTGTCCTTCGTGTTGAAGGGGCGGATGCGGGTATGGGCCATGGCTTCTCCGGTCAGGCGCGAGATGGGGCGCGCGGGCCGGGGGCCGGGTCGCGCGCCGCGGCAGAGTGGCGGAAGGCTGCGAAAGGAAAAAGCAGGACTTGGCGCAGCCGTGATTAGGATGCGCCTAAGCAGGCTCAGCGCAGCGCCGCCACCGCCTCCGCGCTCAGCCGTTGGACCTCGTGCCCGCTGTGGGGCAGCGAGACGAATTCCACCGTCAGCCCCGACGGGCGCAGGGTGCAGAGCCCGAAGCCGCGCGCGTCGGTGATCCGCATCGCCTGGCGTTCCAGCGGGTCATGGCCGTCGTGCAGCCCGTTGCCCACCACCACCGGCATTCCGTGCCAGAGCGAGACGCGGGGGACGTGGATATGGCCGCAGAAGATGCCCGCGACCCCCTGCCCCTCCCGCGCGCGGGCCAGGCGCGCGCTGTCGGCGGGGTTCAGGTGGCGCCAGACCGGGGCATGTTCGCCCTCGATCACCGGCGGGTGGTGCAGGCCCAGGATGCGCGGCAGGCCGGGGCGGGCGGCGATCACGCGGTCGAGGAAGGCGAACTGCGCCTCGTCCAGCGCGCCCGCGATGCGGCCGGGCAGCAGCGTGTCGAGCACGATGACATGGACGCCCGCGATCACCGCCTCATGCGCATAGGGCGCCTCTCCCCCCTCGCCGCGGATCACGGCGCCGAAGGGGCCGCGGCGGTCGTGGTTGCCCAGCGCCAGCATCTGCGGCATCGCCACCCGCCCCAGACGGTTGGCCAGCAGACGGTAGCTGTCGGCGTCGCCCCGGTGGGTCAGGTCGCCCGTGACCAGCAGGAAATCCGGCGCGGGGTCGAGTTGGGCGATCCGCGCCAGCACGGCATCGAAGCTGGCCAGCGTGTCGCCGTTCAGCGTGCTGTCGGCCAGCGCCGGCACGCAGAGATGCAGGTCGGTCAGGTGAAGAAAGGTGACGGGGCGGGCGAGCGCGGTCATGGGGGGCTCCTGGTTGCGGGGCGAGCATCGGGGGCGCCCGGCGGGCTGTCAACCGGGGCGATGGGCTGGTTTCCGCGCGGGACGCGGGGCGCGGCGGCGGCGCGCTTGACCGGGGCGCGGCGTTCATCGCAAGGAAAGGTTCGGTCGGCAGGATCGGGCGGCGGCGCCGGGGCGCCCGGACAGGACGGGGGCGGGATGATCGGCACGGGCAGGTTCGGGGTGGCGCTGGCGGCAGGGCTTCTGATGGCGGGGCCGGGCCATGCGGTGGGCGCGGCCGACTGCGGGCTGGCGGCGGCGCGCACGATCCCCGCGCGCCCGGTCGCGGCGCCGGGCGGCAGCGCGGTGATGGCCAGCGTCGAGACGCTGCGCGGCAAGGAGCGGGACGCGGTGCTGGAACGCCAACTGCTGGCGGGCAACATCCCGGCCTTCCTGCGCGATCTGGTGCCGGTGACGCTGACGGGCCCCGCCGGGGGCCAGGCGGGGGGGCCGCCGGTGCAGGTCACGATCTGCGTGATGCCGGATTATCTGGCCGTCGGATCGAACCGGGATTTCGTGCGCACCCCGCTGGGCCTGCCCGCCGCGGCCGAGATCGCGCTGCGCATGGGATTTCTGCTGCCCACGCCGAAGATGGTCGACGCGATCTATGCCGCCGCCCGGATCCGGCTTCAGCCCCAGCCGATGCCGGCGGGCGACCAGATGACCTCGACCGACTATCTGTTGCGCCATGACCGCACGGTGGATGCCCAGCTTGGCGCCCGGCTGGGCCTGCCCGAGGAACTGGTGGCGGGCCAGAAGAAGGACGTGGTGATGACCAACCGCCTGCGGGCGCATCCCGGCAAGGTGGCGATCTATGGCTGGCATCGCGGCGCGGGCGACCCGATCCAGCCCCTGTCGACCGTGCATCAGGCGATCTATGCCGATTACAGCCACGGCATCCGGCTGGTCAGCGCGATGGCGCTGGTCAACGGCCGGCCCGAGCCGCTGGCCGAGGTGATGCAGGACCCGGCGCTGGCGGCGGTGGTCAGCGGCGAGGGGCCGATCACCGATGCGATGGGGCTGATGGCCGCGGTGGCCGAATAGGCTCAGCCGCGCGTCTTGCAGCAGCGGAAGCCCAGGTGGTAGTTCTCGTGGCTCCAACTGTCGAGCACCCGGCTGCCGTGCCAGTAGGGCGCGCGCCAGCGGCACCAGTCGGGGTGGGCGTAGTACCGGTCGAAGATGAACCAGCTTCCCTTCATCTCGGTCACACCCAGCGTGGTTGACCCGGCGCTGGCCATCTGGTCGGGGGCGAGCGGCAGGTTCATGTGTTCGGCCGCGTTCCCGTTCAGGTCGTAGACGCCAAGCGCCGAATGGCAATCGGGGAAGCTGCCCGCGGGATAGGTGTTCGAGCCGCAGCTCGCGAAGCTGCCGCCGTCGCAGCCGGGGGACTTGCTGCTGTCTGCGGCGCAGGTGGCGGGCTGGTAGGCGGGCCCGTAGCTCCAGCTTGCGCCGGGCCGCGCGGCCGCGTTGTGGGCGCTGCGCATCCGCTCGACCGCGGTGGCGGCATCGACCCCGCGCGCCAGATCCCAGCGGTAGTCCGGCGGCTGGAGGCTGCCCGCACAGGCGCCTTCCCATTCATGCGCGTCGCAAAGCCGCTCGCCCACCGCGTTGCAGATCTGGGCCGCCTCGCGGGCCGAGACCCAGACCACCGGATAGGCGCAGGGGATGTTCGGGAACTCGAACATGTCGATGCAGGCGGTGGCCTGTTCGGGCGTCTGGGTGGCGGGGTCGTAGAGCGGGGCCATGTAGGGGGCGCCGCAGATCCGTTCGAAGCGCGGATTGCGGTAGGCGGCGGGGCCGCCCGGGATGCGGGCGGCGCAGTCGGCCGGGGACATCGGATGCACCGTCACCCGCGGGTTGCCCTGCCCGATGTAGGGCGAGGACAGGAACACCCTGTCCAGCGCCGCCATCTGGGCGGGGCTGAGGTGGCGCACGGCCTGGATCTGGGCCAGCAGCGCGATGTTGAGCGCATGCAGCGCGTCTTCGGCGGCGGTGTCGGCACGCGCCGCCGTCGTTGCCAGCCCCAGCGCCAGAAGACAGGCGATCCGGGGCCGGCGGCGGGTCATGGCGCGGGGTCCTTGCGCATCAGGTAGAAGAAGTCGCGGTTGTCGGGCACGGCCAGGAACCGCGGCATCCGTTCGCCGTTCACCTTGCGGTCGGCAAGCGCCATGCCGGGGACCATGTGTTCCACCTTCATCTGCCCGCCCTGCCGGACGTACAGCGCAAGATAGGTGTGTTCCAGCGCGTTCATGTCGAGGATCATGGCGTATTTGCAGCCATAGCCCTGGAACACCCGCGCCATCCCCGAGGGCGTGACGGTCGAGAAATAGCCGTAGACAAGATAGCGCGTCGTCGGCGTCTCGATCATGCAGGCGCCGCCGCGCAGGGTGCGCAGTTGCGCCTCGGCCGACCCCGACCAGTTGCCCGCCGACCACTGGGTGACGTATTGCCCCGGCACCGGCTGGCCGGTGGCGGGATCGGTCTCGACCAGCGGCACGCCGTTCTGCCGGGCAAAGCGGATCTGCGGCAGCATGGCGTTGTCGGCCTCGGTCCAGGTCTTCATGCCGATGGTGCCATCGGCCAGCACATAAAGCGTGGACAGCCCCGGCCAGAGCTTCGAGAAGATCGCGCCGTTCTCGATGAAGCCGTAATGCGAGCCCGCGTTCACCTCGGACAGCGGGCCGCGGTGGAAGGCGCCGTGCTCGCGCTTGAAGCCGCCCGTGAAGGTGGCGATGGTGCGCCCGGCATCGGCCGGGCTGACCGCGCCGGTCCGCACCAGCGGCGCGGGATTGTCGATCCCGTCAGGCCCGGGCAGCGCGGGGTTCTGCATGCTGTCGGGCGGGCGCGGCGACCAGTCCAGCCGCGGATGGTCGGTGCCCAGCGCATAGCCCACCTCGAACCGGCCCAGATCGAAGGCCACCAGATAGTCGGTCGCCTGCGCCTCGGTCTGGTCCAGCGGATTGGTCTTGCCCGGCCCGTTCAGGATCTCGGGGCTGAGCGCGCCGGGGGTGATGGCCGAGGCGAAGACGCCATCAAGCCCGGTCACCGGATACCACTGGCCCAGCGCCAGCTTTTCGCCGTCGGTGCCGGTCAGCGTCAGGTCGCTGCGGTTGCTGATTTCCGGGTGCGCCCCCAGCGCCGGGTTCGTGGGCGCAGGGGTGGGGCCTGCGTCGGGCACCGCGACCGCGCCGCC
>DAIEJF010000044.1 GCA_027351005.1 Paracoccaceae bacterium
CACCGTGCACGAGGCGCAGGGCCGCCGCGGTTGCCTGCAAAGCCACCTGCGCCCCGTCTGGCCGGGCGCGCAGATTGCGGGCAGCGCGGTAACCATCGCGGCGCCCCCCGGCGACAACTGGATGCTGCATGTGGCCATCGAGCAGGTGCGGCCCGGCGACGTGCTGGTGCTGGCGCCCACCAGCCCCTGCGATACCGGCTATTTCGGCGACCTGCTGGCCACCAGCGCGATGGCGCGCGGCTGTCGCGGGCTGGTCATCGACGCGGGCGTGCGCGACGTGCGCGACCTGACGGCGATGGGCTTCCCGGTGTGGTCAAAGGCGATCAGCGCCCAGGGCACGGTGAAGGAAACGCTGGGCGACGTGAACGTGCCGGTGGTCTGCGCAGGCCAGTGGATCGCGCCGGGCGACGTGATCGTGGCCGGTGACGATGGCGTGGTCGTCGTTCGCCGGGCCGAGGCGGCGGCCGTGCTGGCGGCGGCCGAAACGCGGCTGGCGAACGAGGAGATGAAGCGCAAGCGGCTTGCCTCGGGCGAACTGGGGCTCGACATCTACGACATGCGCCCGGCGCTGGCGGCCAAGGGGCTGCGCTATGTCTGACCGGTGCAGGACGTGGGGCCCCAGGCGCTGTTCGACAGGATCCGGAGCCCCGGGGGCCATCCCATGACCGACGGCATCCCCTGCCTCTGGATGCGGGGCGGCACCTCGAAGGGCGCCTATTTCCTGGCGGCGGACCTGCCCGCCGAACCGGCCCTGCGCGATGATCTGCTGTTGCGGATCATGGGCAGCCCCGATCCGCGCCAGATCGACGGGATCGGCGGGGCCGACCCGCTGACGTCGAAGGTCGCGATCCTGGCGCCGTCGTCGCGGCCGGATGCGGATGTCGATTACCTCTTCCTGCAGGTCTTCGTCGATCAGGCGCTGGTCAGCGACGCGCAGGGCTGCGGCAACATCCTGGCCGCCGTCGGCCCGGCCGCCATCGAACGCGGGCTGGTTCCCGCGCGCGACGGCATCACGCCCGTGCGCATCCACATGCGGAACACCGGCGACGTGGCCGTGGCGCGGGTGTCCACCCCCGGCGGCAAGGTCAGCTACACAGGCGCCACCCGGATCGACGGCGTGCCCGGCGCCCATGCCGCGGTGCCGCTGATGTTCACCGGCATCGCGGGCAGCCTCTGCGGTGCGCTTTTGCCCACGGGCCGGGCCTGTGACGTGATCGAGGGTGTGGCCTGCACGCTGATCGACAACGGGATGCCCTGCGTCGTGATGCGCGCCGCCGACCTTGGCCTGACCGGGACGGAACCGCGCGAGGTGCTGGAGGCGGATGCCGCGCTCAAGGCCCGGATCGAGACGATCCGCCGTGCCGCCGGCCCGCTAATGAACCTGGGCGATGTCGCCGCGGCAAGCGTGCCGAAAATGACGCTGGTCTCGGCGCCGGGGGCAGGGGGGGCAATCTCTACCCGCAGTTTCATTCCGCACCGCGTCCATGCCACCATCGGCGTCTTTGCCGCGGTCACCGTGGCCACCGCCTGCCTAGTGCCGGGCAGCACCGCCGCCGGGCTGGCGCGGGTGCCCGGCGACGGCCGCTTTCTGATCGAGCATCCGACCGGCGCGGTCGAGGTTCTGCTGGAGGTCGGCCCCGATGGCGCGGTGCGCGGCGCGGGCACGATGCGCACGGCACGCAAGCTCTTTGACGGGCGTGTCTTTCCGCGCGACGGCTGAGCCGCTGAATGCGAACGGGGGCGGATCGCTCCGCCCCCGCAAGGATGTCAATGTGGCGCGCCCGGCGTCAGGAAGCGGTTTCCACGCCCTTCACGAACCAGTCCATCACGGCCAGATCCGCGTCCGAGATCACTTCGCCTTCCTTGACGCGCAGCTTGCCGTCCTGATCGTAGATCGGGCCGGTGAACACGTTGTAGGTGCCGTCCATGTAGCCCTTGCGGATCGCATCGGCGGCGGCCTTCACGTCGTCCGGCATCACCTTGTTGTAAGGCGCAAAGCGGACGGTGCCTTCCTTGATGCCATCCCAGGTGTCGGTCGAGGTCCAGCTGCCATCCAGCACCGCCTTGGCGCGCTGGATGTAGTAGGGGCCCCAGTAGTCCTCGATCGCGGTCAGGTGCGCATGGGGGGCAAACTTCGACATGTCGGCGCCCTGGCCGAACCCGTAGAGCTTCTTCTGCTCGAGGATCTGCAGCGGGCCGGGGCTGTCGGTGTGGGTGGCGACGATGTCGCAGCCCAGGTTGATCATGGTCTGGGTCGCGGCGGCTTCCTTCGGCGGGTCGAACCAGCTGTCGATCAGCACCAGCTTGATCTTGGCGTTGGGGTTCTTCTTCTGCGCCGACAGCGCCATCGAGTTCACGCCCAGCACCACTTCCGGCACCTTGTACGAGCCGAGATAGCCGATGGTGCCCGACTTCGACATCATGCCCGAGATGGTGCCCAGCACTGCGCGGCCTTCGTGGAACTTCGAGTTGTAGGTCGCCACGTTTGCCGCACGCTTGTAGCCGGTGCAGTGCTCGAACTTCACGTCCGGGAACTCGCTGGCAACCTGGATCGTCTGGTCCATGTAGCCGTAGGAGGTCGTGAAGATCAGCTTGCAGCCCTGCTTGGCCAGGTCGCGGATCACGGGGATCGCGCTCGCGTCCTCGTTCACGTTCTCGACGTAGACGGTCTCGACCTTGTCGCCAAGTTCCTTGTCCACCATCAGGCGGGCCTGGTTATGCGCCCAGGTCCAGCCGTAGTCGCCGATCGGGCCGAGGAACACGAAACCGATCTTGATCTTGTCGGCGGCCAGGACCGGCGCGCCGATGGCCGATAGCGTCGCAGCGGCGGCGCCTGTCTTGATAAGGGTGCGGCGGGAGATGTTTGCCATTCGAGTCTCCTGTTGGACGGTTTATCGTTAAGCTGTTGGCAGGAAGGGCTTGCCGAGGCAAGCGGGCGCGTTGCCGCCTGCCGTCTCGCGGCGCGAGATCAGCGTCAGGGCAACAACGGTCATCAGATACGGCATGGCGGCCCAGACCTCGGAGGGCACCAGCGAAAAGCCCGAGGCCTTGGCGTAAAGCTCCAGCGTCATCAGCACGCCGAAGAAGAACGCCCCCGCCAGCAGCCGCCCGGTGCGCCAGCCTGCGAAGACCACCAGCGCCAGCGCGATCCAGCCACGGCCCGCGGTCATCTTTTCGGCCCACATGGGGGTGATGACCATGCTGAAATAGGCCCCGCCGATCCCGGCCATGGCCCCGCCGAAGGCGATGGCGGCATAGCGCACCTGCTTCACCGAATAGCCGATGGAATGGGCCGACAGGTCGTTTTCGCCCACTGCGCGCAGGATCAGCCCGGCGCGGGTGCGGTTCAGGAACCAGTGCACCGCGGGGACCATGGCAAGGGCGAAATAGACCAGCGGCGAATAGCCGAAGATCACCTGGGTGTAGCGCCCTGTCGCCAGCGCGTCGGGAAAGATCGAGCCGAAGGGGGTGATGATCATCCCGGTGAAGCCCTGCCCGATCAGCGACGACAGGCCGGTGCCGAAGATCGCCAGTGCAAGCCCGGTCGCCACCTGGTTGGAATTCAGTTCCAGCACCAGGAAGCCGAACAGAAGCGCCGACAGCGCCCCCCCGGCCGCGGCGGCAAGGATGCCGCCCCAGGGGGCGATCCCCGGATAATCGAAGCCGTAGGTATAGGTCAGCGCAAAGCCGCAGACCGCGCCGATCAGCATCATCCCCTCGACCCCGAGGTTCAGCACGCCGGATTTTTCCACCACCAGTTCGCCCAGCCCCGCCAGCAGGATCGGTGTGGTCAGGCCCACGACCGTGATGAAGGCGGCAATGATGAAATCGATGCTCATGGTCTTACTCCCCGGCCACGGCTGCCGCCTGCGGGCGGCGCGAGACGAAGCGGATTCGGTAGCGGATGAAGATGTCGCTGGCCAGGATCAGGAACAGCATCATCGCCTGGAAGATGCCGGCGGTTGAACTGGGGATATGCACGGTCGTCTGCGCGACCTGGCCGCCCACATAGGTGATGGCCAGCACGACCCCCGCGATCAGGCAGCCGATCGGGTTCAGCCGCCCCAGGAAGCTGACGATGATGGCTGTGAAGCCATAGCCCGACGGGAAGCCCAGGTTGATCGCGTGCAGCGCGCCGGTGAATTCGAACGCTCCGGCAAGACCCGCCATCGCCCCGGAAATCACCAGGGCGAGCCAGATCGTCTGCTTGGTGTCGAAACCGCCGTGCCGCGCGGCCTGCGGGGCTGCGCCCACGACACGGACCTGAAAGCCGAACATCGACCGCGCCATTAGCCACCAGAAGGCGAAGGGCAGGATCAGCGCCACGATCACGCCCAGATGCACCGTGGTGCCCGGAAAGACGATCGGCAGCACCTGGTTGTCATGCAGCGGCGCGGTGGCGGGAAAGTTGCGCCCGTTGGGGTCTTTCCACGGGCCGCCCACCAGATAGCCCAGAACCTGCCCCGCCACATAGGTCAGCATCAGGCTCGACAGGATCTCGTTCACGTCCCAGCGGGTCTTCAACAGCGCCGGAACGGCCGCCCAGAGCGCACCGCCCAGGATGCCCGCCAGCACCATCGCCAGAACCACGAAGGGCCCGCCCAGGTCGCCCGCGGCAATCCCGACCCCGGCGGCAAAGAGCGCGCCGATGATGTACTGCCCCTCGGCGCCGATGTTCCACACCTGCGCGCGGTTGCCCACCGACAGCCCCAGCGCGATGATGACCAGCGGCGCGGCCTTCACCGCCACGTCCTGCCACTTGTAGCTGGCCAGGATCGGCGTCAGGAAGATGTCGCGCACGGCACCAAAGCCGTCGACGCCCAGGAAATCGAAGACGATCACCCCGATCAGCATGGTCAGCAGCACCGACAGCACCGGTGTCAGCACCATCATCGCGACAGAGGGCGCGGGGCGTTTTTCCAGTTTAATGCGCATGGGCCAGGGCCTCCTTCGCGGCTGCGGTGGCCTGGGCATCGCCGTGGATGCCCCCCATCAGAAGGCCGATCTCCTCGATGTCGGCGCCCGCAACCTGCATGGGCTTCGACAGTCTCCCTTCGTTGATCACCGCAAGTGTGTCGCAAAGCGCCAGCAGTTCGTCCAGGTCCTGGCTGATGACCACGATGGCCGAGCCCTTGGCCGCAAGGTCCACCAGCGCCTGATGGATCGCGGCCGCCGCGCCCGCATCCACCCCCCATGTCGGCTGGCTGACCACCAGAACCGCGGGTTTTTGCAGGATCTCGCGCCCCATGATGTATTTCTGCAAGTTCCCGCCCGACAGCGATTCCGCCATCGCCTGCGGGCCCGTCGCCTTCACCGCGAAAGCCTCGATCACCTCGTCGGCATAGGTCCAGGCGGCGCCCGCCCGGATCATCCCCGATTTCGCAAGGCCCAGCCGGTCGCGCGCCGTCAGGATCGCATTGTCCGCCAGGCTGAACACCGGCACCGCCGCGTGGCCGTTGCGCTCTTCAGGCACCGTCGCCATCCCGAACAACCGCCGCGCCTTGGCGGCATGCAGCCCGATCGGCTTGCCATCCACCGTCACCGCCTCGGGCCGGGCCGACAGCACCTCGCCCGACAGCGCCAGCAGCAGGTCGTTCTGCCCGTTGCCCGCCACCCCTGCGATCCCGAAGATCTCGCCTGCGTGCACCGCAAAGCTGATCCCCTTCAGCGCGGTGCCGAAATGGCCCGCGGCCGGGATCGAGAGGTCCGAGATCACCAGCTTTTCCGCCCCGAACTGCGCGCCGGGCTGGCGCTGGATGTCCTTCAGGCTGCCGCCGATCATCTTTTCCGCCATCGAGCGGCTGGTTTCCACCTTCGGGTTGCAGGTATCCACCAGCTTGCCCCCGCGCAGGATCGTGGCGGTATCGCACAACGCCTTGATTTCGTGCAGCTTGTGGCTGATGTACAGGATCGAGCAGCCTTCGGCCGCCAGCTTGCGCAGCACGACGAAAAGCTGGTCAACCTCTTGCGGGGTCAGCACCGAGGTGGGTTCGTCCATGATCAGAAGCTTCGGGTTCAGCAGCAGGGCACGCACGATCTCGATCCGCTGGCGCTCGCCGACCGACAGGGTCGACACGATCCGCCGCGGCTCGAGCTTCAGCCCGTAATGCTTCATCACGTCGAGGATTTTCGCCTCTAGCTCGCGTGCCGGGATCTTCGCGTCCATCCCCAGCGCGATGTTTTCCAGCACCGTCATCGCCTCGAACAGCGAGAAGTGCTGGAACACCATCCCGATCCCCAGCCTGCGCGCGGCCTTGGGGCTGGTGACCGTGATCGGTTGGCCGTTCCAGCGGATCTCGCCCGCGTCGGGCTGCATGATCCCGTAGATCATCTTCACCAGCGTGGACTTGCCCGCGCCGTTCTCGCCAAGCAGCGCGTGGATCTCTCCGGGCTGCACGGCAAAACCGACATGGTCGTTCGCCAGCACTCCGGGAAAGCGTTTGGTGATACCGGTCAGTTCAAGTCGAGGCGTGTCGCGCGTGGTCATCAGACGTCCAGTTTTCAGGGCGGGCGAATTGCATTCGGGCAATCATGCACGGCCCTTCCGGTATTGCATGCCTGCCTTCCACACGAAGCAGTTTCAAGTTTTTCCGATGGGTCCCCCAAGGCGCTCCGGGGCTGGGCGTCCGGGTCTGTCGGGCTGCGTATGCCATGCTGACATCCATGCCGCATCGTCTCCGGCGATGCCACGCGGAAGTTCCGGGGATCGTCACCGCCGCACGTTAGGCCGGATTTCCCCGCGGGGGCAAGCACCTGGAAGGCAAATGATGAAAAATCGGGCAGTCGTGGCCGCGCCCGGCCCGGGCCGCTGCCCCGCACAGACCGCGCCGGTGCGCGGCTGTGGCGCGCGGTCGGGCTGCCTGACGACCGCCCGACGGCCTGCCCGATCCAGGGCGGTTTGCCCGGAATTTGGGCTTTCGCTGCATCGAATCCCGCGCTTGCGTGCCAGGGGCCGCCGCGCAAGGATGGCCCGCGAAGGAGACCCGACATGCCCCAGCCGCTTGATCACGACGCCCTGCTGCGCCGCGCCATCGCCGAATCCGCCGCCGCCCGTGCCGCCGGCGTTCACCCCTTTGCGGCCATCCTCGTCGGTCCCACGGGCGAGGTGCTGATGGTTCAGCACAATGCCTACATGCCCGACCACGACATGACCGGCCATGCCGAGCGCGTGCTGATGACGCGCGCCTCGACCACCTATCCGCCCGAGCTGCTGAAGGAGTGCACGATCTACACGTCGGCCGAGCCCTGCGCGATGTGCGCGGGCGCGATCTACTGGACGGGGCTGAAGCGGGTCGTCTACGGGCTGTCGGAAAAGGCGCTGAAGCAGATCACCGGGAACCATCCGGAAAACCCCACACTCGACCTTCCCTGCCGCGAGGTGTTCGCCGCGGGCCAGCGCCAGGTCGAGGTGATCGGCCCCATGCTGGAAGACGAGGCCGCGGCCCCCCATGAGGGCGTTTGGGGCTGAGGCGGGGGCGCGGACTTTCCGCGAGGCCCGGCGCCGGTCTTTCGACCGAATGATCGCTTCGCAAGGCCCGGCGCCTGTTTCCCCTAGCCCGCGGGTGCGTAGGTGGCACCATCGACCGTGTCGGGACGCCCGGGCAGGGAAAGCCGGGCAACGCGCGGCGCTGTGCGGGCAATGACCCGGCCCGCCTTGACCACCGCCAGCCGCACCGGCTTCAGCCGCAGCGCCTCGACCGGGTCGCGCGCCTGAAGCAGCACCAGATCGGCCTTGCATCCCTTGGCGATCCCGTAGCCGTCGAGCCCCATCGCGCGGGCGGAATTCACCGTGAGGGCGTCGAAGATGCGCGCCTTCTCGTCGATCCCGGCCATCTGGGCCACATGGATCGCCATGTGCCCCACTTCCAGCATGTCGCCCGAGCCCATCGAGTACCAGGGGTCCATCACGCAGTCATGACCGAAGGCCACGTTGAGGCCGGCCGCCATCAGTTCTTTCACCCGCGTCATGCCGCGGCGCTTGGGGTAGGTGTCGTGGCGGCCCTGAAGCATGATGTTGATCAGCGGGTTCGGGATCACATGCATCCTTGCCTCGGCCATCAGCGGAATGAGCTTCGAGACGTAATAGCTGTCCATCGAATGCATCGAGGTCAGGTGCGACCCCGCGACCCGGCCCTGCAGCCCGAACCGCACCGTTTCCGCGGCCAGCGTCTCGACGTGGCGGCTCAGCGGGTCGTCGCTTTCGTCGCAATGCATGTCGACCGGCAGCCCACGATCGGCGGCGATCCGGCAGAGCGCCTCGACCGAACGGCGGCCCTCGTCCATCGTGCGTTCGAAATGCGGGATGCCGCCCACGATGTTCGCGCCCATGTCGAGCGCGCGCGCAAAGCTTGCCTCGCCGCCGGGCGCCCGGAAGTAGCCATCCTGCGGAAAGGCCACGATCTGCAGATCGATGTAGTCGCGCACCCGGTCCTGCACCTCGAGCATGGCCTCGACGGTCACCAGCCGCGGGTCCGAGGTATCGACATGGGTGCGGATCGCCAGCAGCCCCTGGGTCACCGCCAGATCGCAGTAGCGCATGGCCCGTTCCACCAGCGCCTCGCGGGTCAGAAGGGGGCGCAGTTCCCCCCAGAGCGCGATGCCCTCCAGCAACGTGCCAGAGACGTTCATCCGCGGAAGCCCCAGCGACAGCGTGGCATCCATGTGGAAATGCGGATCGACGAAGGGCGGCGTGACCAGCAGGCCGCCCGCGTCGATCACCTCGCCCGCCTCGGCAGGGATGCGGGGTTCCACCGCGGCGATGCGGCCGGCGGTGACGGCGATGTCAACACCCCTGCGCCCGTCGGGCAGGGTGGCGTTGCGGATCAGCAGGTCGAACATGGGCACCCCTTCGGTTGCGGTCGCCCGACCTTCGCGGTCCGGCCCCGTCGCCGTCAAGGCCCTCGGTCAGCCCATGCGCATCCGGCGGATGGCGGCGAGGCGCTGCGCGGTCCGCGACCGGGGCTGCCGCTGCGGGCGCGTCTCGTCCGGGGTCATGGTGGCGGCCCGTACCGCGCTTTGCAGCGCAAGGGTGATGGAATGCAGCGCGCTGCGCCCCGAGCGGACCTGACCCACCCGGATCGCCTTGCCCGCGCGGATCGAGATCTCGCCCTCCGGCAGGCCCGGCAGTCCCTCGAGCACCTCGGTCGCCGCGGCGGCGATCGCCTCGAGGTCGGGCGTCCAGGCGGCCCGGGCGGCGCACAGGATCATGCCGCCCCCGGCATGGGCTAGGAAGGCATCGTCGGGCAGGCTTCGGCGCACGGCTTCGGCGGCAAGCTGGGCCAGCGCAGCAATGTCGGGCGCCGCGGTCGGCGCCGGGATGGCCAGCGGCTTGAAGGCAAAGATCTGGCGGTCGAACAGTCCTGCGCGCGACAGCCGCCGCACGAAGTTTTCCAGCGCCTCCAGCTCGATGAAGCCGTCCTGCCAGTCCGTCACCGGCGGCACGTCGCCAAGTTGCGCCTCGGCCTTGCGCGCCGTGCGCTGCGCCAGCATGTGCAGTTCTTCAGCCACCTGCGACTTCACGATGGGCTTCGAGACATAGTCGAGCGCGCCCGCCGCGAAGGCAAGGTCGACCTGCTTCATCTCGGAGACCACGGTCAGCATCACCACGGGCACCTCGCGATAGGCGGGCAGGGCCCGGATCCGGCGGCACAGCTCGATCCCGTCGGTCCCCGGCATCAGGAGGTCGAGGAAGAAGGCGTCATAGGGGATCCTTGCCTCGGCCAGTTTTGCCAGCGCCTCTTCGGCGGATCCGGCCAGCGTGACATTGCGGAAGCCCTCCTGACGGATCAGGCTCTTCATCAGGTCCCGGATCAGTTCGTCGTCGTCCACGACCATGATACGCATCGGTCTCGTCCTTTTTTCTTGTCCCGCCGGAGCGGGGATACAGGGGCGGGCGGCTTAGCGGCCCGTGCGTGCGGGGCTGGCGTCGGCCACCACGCGGTCCATTTCTCTCATCAGGGCATCAAGGCTGGCGAGCACGGCGGGCGGCAGCGGCCGGGCCGGCGCGGTCGCGTCGGTCAGTGGGACCAGTTGCGCCTCGGCCTGCTGGGCCAGCCGCCCCAGCGCGCGAAAGCCCAGCGTTCCCGCCAGACCGGCCATCCGGTGCGTGGCAAACCGCAACTCGTGCAGCAGGGGCGGCAGATCGGCGTCGCCCGACAGTTCCGGGCGAAGCGCGCGGAAACTGGCCTGCCATTCGGTCAGGTTCACGATGAACCGCGGCTTCAGCCGGTCGATCGTCGTTTTCAGCACAGCGGACATCGCCACCCTCACTCCTCGGTTAACGCCGCGCGAACGGACGCACCAGCCCGAAGCGCTGGCGGGCCCCGTCCTGGTGCACCGGCTCGGCGGGTTCAAGGCTGTCCACCCGGGCACGCGCCGACAGTGCATGAAGCACCCCGACCGCATCGCGGCCCGATGTCATCATGCCACAATGATGGGCGCCCGCCACCACGAATGGCGCGGCGATCGGCAAACCCGTGTCGTCGATCAACCCCAGATCATCAAGCACCTGGCTGGCAAGGGCCGCCACCTCGTCAAGATCGGCCTCGAACCCGCGCGGCAGCACCGTCACGAAGGCGCCGGCCCCCGCATGGGCCAGAAGCGCCCCGCTGCCCTGCAGCGCCGCCAGGATCGATTCCGCCGCGTCGGCCAGCAGGTCGCGGTAGGCGGTCGCCGCCAGGCGGGCGTGCAGCCGGGTGATGCCGGGCAGCCGGAAGGCGATGAGGCTTGTTCCCGCAAGGTCGCCGCGGCCCAGCCGCAGCAGGTAGTTTTCCAGTGCCAGCGGCTCCAGCGCGCCATCCACGTCGTCAAGCGCGACCGAGGCCGTCAGGTCCACCCGGCGCATGTCCTCCAGCGCGGCCTTCAGGGCGCGAAGCCGGATGGCGTCATCCCGGATGCGGCGGTTGGCCTGGCTCTGGCGGTCGGCCTGCCGGATCCGGGTGGCAAGCTCGGTCACGTCGAAGGGCTTCGTGACATAATCCGTCGCCCCGGCCTGGAACGCGCCGTCAAGGAAGGTCTTGGCCGACATCGAGGTGATCATGATGATCGGTTCGGCCCGGCAGCCCGCCTCCTTGCGCAGCCAGCGGCAAAGCGCGATGCCGTCGTCGCCCGGCATCTGGATATCCAGCAGATAGGCGTCGTAGGGCGCCGAGACGGCGCCGACCAGCATCCGCGCCTCGTTGGCCGAGGCGGCAAAGCTCACATCGTCATATCCCGCACCGGCAAGGACCGTGCGCAACACGCCGTGGATCAGGACATCGTCGTCGACCGCCAATATCTTCATGTCCGCCCCCTTCGCGGAGCCCTCCGCGCCGATACGGCTTCCCGTGCCGCCACGGTTTCAGGACTGGTTTAAGGATGCAGTCAAATAGGGCATCAATTTGACGATTAACGGGCAATTAAAGCCCGGGCAAAGCTCGGGGGCCGGAGTAGGCGACCTTTCGCTACCGCTTTGATAATTCACATCCGGCGTCCCGAATGCTGGACAGGATCGCGCGCGATCGCTACCAGTGCGGCGGGGGATTGAACGACTCACCTGCGTGTCGCGCAAGGGGTGATACAATGCGCTTGCATCCCCGACTCCCTCGGGCAAGAATGCTTCATGATGCCGATTTGCCTGGCAGTCGGGCTTCCGTCGCGGGGCGTCTTCCGGGTGGTCTGCCCGGACTTCCGTACACGGTTGCCGCGACGAACTGGGCCGAGAGCTAGCAATCACGTAATGGTCATGTGTGCACACCCTCCGGGCGACCATTGCGGCGCCGCTCTGTCGTCATGATGCGCGACGAGGACGCCCGCGTCTCGCCCCCCGCACCGACACGGCCGCCGCGCCTGTCGGCCCAGGCGGCCACATTCCTTTCGGTGGGCCTCTTGTCCGTGCTGGGGTTCTGGCTGCGGCCGACCTTCATCGCGGGGATCGAGGTGCCGCGCGGGACCGGGCTCGCCATCAGCCTGACCCTGCTCTACGGGCCGCGCGTCTGGCTTGGGGCGCTGGCGGGGGCGTTTCTGCCGCGCACCGTCGGCATGGTGATCATCGGCGGCACGATCTCGTTGGACCTCGTGCTGCAGAACCTGCTGCTTGCCGCCTTCATCGCGGCGCAGGGCGTGGTGGTTTCGGTCGTGCTGCGCCGCCGCTTCGGCTGGCCGCTGCGGCTCTCGGGGCTGGGCGATGTGGCGCGTTTCTGCGGTCTTGGCGGGCTTCTCGGCCCCATTCCCGCGGCCGCGCTGGGCGTCGGGCTTTCGGTGCTGATGGGGCACGCGGCGCTGCGCGATGTGCCGATGAACTGGTTCGGCTGGTGGGCGGGCGATGCGATCGGCACCATGGTCAGCCTGCCGGCCATCCTGCTCTGGCCGTCGCGGCGGGCCTCTCCGGTGATCTGGCGCGGCCGCCCGCTGCCGCGCTTCGATACGGCCTCGGTGGTCTATATCGCCCTGTCGCTGATCGTCAGCTTCGCGGCCTGGAAGGTGACCGGCGCGCTTGGCTCGACCTACGCCGAGGCGCAGTTCCAGACCCTGGCCAATGACAGCCGCCGGGCGCTGGAATACCGGCTTGGCAGCTTGAACTTCGCCCTGCAGGCGGCAAGCGGGCTTCTGGGCGCGTCGGATACCGTGACCAGCGCCGAGTGGAAGGATTTTGTCGGCTCGCTCGAACTCAAGGAACGGATGCCGGGCGTGATGCGGCTGGGCTTTGTCGAGCCGGTCTCGCGTGACGGGCTGTCGGCGTTTCTCGCACGGACGGCCGCCGATGGCATTCCGGGGCTGCAAATCCACCCGCCGCTGGCCGACGATACGACCGATCTGCGTGTGGTCACGCTGGAAAAGCGGGTGGAGGGGGTACGTTCTGCCATCGGCCTGGACATCGGGCGCGATCCCGAAAGCCGGGCGGTGCTGGATGCGGCGCGCGATACCGGGCTGCCGCAGATCACCCGGACCATGCCGTTGACGATGGACGAGGGCGGCGGAAATTCCTTTGTGGTTTACGTCCCGGTATTCCAGCGCAAGATGGCCATCGCCACGGTCAGCGAGCGGCGGGCGGCCCTGCGCGGCTGGGTCGCGGCGCCGGTCGAGGTCGGCCGCCTGCTGACCGGGTTGACGGCGAGCCAGGGCGAACAGCTTGCGCTGGAACTCTACGACGGGATGCAGCAAGACCCCGCCGTGCTGGCCTACAGCAGCCCCGAGATCTCGGCCAACGCGGGCTTTGCCGCGCGCCACCGGACGGTCGGGCAGATCGCCGTGGACGGCCGGATCTGGACCGTGGTCTGGAAAAGCACCCACAGCTTCGATCAGCGCATGTACAGCGGGGCCAGCGCCTCGACGCTGGCGGGCGGTCTGGCCTTCACCGGGCTTCTGGCGATCTTCCTGCTGTCGCTTGGCCGGCGCGAAGAGATGGTGCGCGCCAACGTGGCCGAGCGCACCCGCGAACTGGCGCTTCAGGTCGAGGAGAACCGGTCGATCATCCGCTCGCCCATCGCCGGGATCGTCCTGCTGGACGAAGCGGGGAAGATCCTCTTTGCCAATGACGCCATCGCCCGCCTCTTCGGCTATCGCGACAGCGAGCTGGCCGGGCGGCCCTTTACCTGGCTTCTGGGCGGCGCCACGTCGGATTACTTCGAGCTGAAGCCGGACGAGGCGCCCGCGCCGACCTACCGGGGCGAGGTCCGCGCCACCAGCCGCACCGGGCAGGTGCTGGTGCTGGATGTGCAGATCAACGCCTGGATGACCATCGACGGGCGCCGCCGATTCACGGCGCTGATGAACAACGTCACCGACAAGCGCCGGATCGAGCAGCAGTTGCGCGATACCCAGCACCGGCTGGACATCGCCCTGACCGGCGCCAACCTCGGCGTGTTCGACCTTGATCTGCGCACCGGCAAATCCATCGTCTCGGCCACCTGGAAGGCGCTGTTCGGCATCCCGGCGTCTGACCAGATCGACGCGCAGGCGGAATGGCGCCGCCGGGTCCACCCCGACGACCTGCCGATGGTCGAGGCATCCGACATGGCCTGCGCCCGGGGCGAAACCGCCCGTTCCACCACCGAGTACCGCGCGCGCGGCCCGAAGGGCGAATGGCGCTGGATGCGGTCGGATGCGGTGGTGGGCGAACGCGATGCGACGGGGCGCGTGGTGCGCCTCATCGGGGTGCAGACCGACATCACCGAACTGGTGGAAAGCAAGGAGGCCCTGCGCGCAAGCGAGGATCAGTTCCGCTCGGCCATCGAGGACGCGCCGATCGGCATGGCCATCGTCGGGCTTCACCGTCGCTTTCTGCAGGTGAACGCGGCACTGGGGGCCTTTGCGGGGGCCGGGCAGTCCGACCTGATCGGCAAGGACCTGCTGGACCTGCTGCAGCCGACCGAGCGGGAACGCTTCGCCGCGCTGATCGGCCGCCTGATGGCGGGGACCGAAAAATCGGTCGAGGCCGAGGCCGCCTGCCTGCGCGCAGGCGGGATCGAGTGCTGGGGGCGTTGGTCCATTGCCGTGATCCGCACCGCGGATGGGCAGCCGCTGAGCTTCGTCGTGCAGTTGCAGGACACCACCGAGCAGCGCCAGCTTGACCGGATCAAGGGCGAGTTCGTGGCCACCGTCAGCCACGAGCTGCGCACCCCGCTGACCTCGATCAACGGGTCGCTGGGGCTGGTGCTGAACGAGGTGGCGGGGCCGATCCCGGAAAAGGCCGCGCGGATGCTGGCGATCGCGCAGAAGAACTGCAACCGCCTGATCCTGCTGGTGAACGACATCCTCGATCTGGAAAAGCTGACCTCGGGACAAAGCCGGTTCGACTATGTGACCGCCGATGTCGGCACGCTTGTCGATCAGGCCCTGCGCACCACCCAGCCGATGGCCGACGGCTTTGGCGTGACGCTGGCCTACGACCGCCCTGCAGAGGCACTGCCGTGCCGCGTGGATGTGAACCGCTTCCAGCAGGTGATGGCCAACCTGATTTCCAACGCCACCAAGTTCTCGCCCGCGGGCGGACAGGTCGAGGTGGCCGCCCGGCTTGACGGCGGGCTGATCATCGTCAGCGTCACCGATCACGGCTCGGGCGTGCCCGTGGCGTTCCGTTCCAAGATCTTCACCGCCTTCTCTCAGGCGGATTCGTCCTCGACCCGCAGCAAGGACGGCACCGGGCTTGGCCTGAAGATCTCGCGAGAGATCGTGGAACGGATGGGCGGGCGCATCGGCTTCGAGTCCGAGACGGGCAAGGGAACCACCTTCTGGTTCAGCCTGCCGCTGGCCGCGGGTGTGGCTGCGCCCGCGGCCGACACGGGGCCCGCGCCGGTGCCGAAGCTTTATCGCCCCAGCATCCTCCATCTGGAGGCCGATTCCGATTTCGCCGAAATCGTCGCGGCCGCGTTCCAGCCCCATGCCACTGTCGTCAGCGCTGCGGGTGTGGCCGAGGCAAACTCTCTTCTCAAGGACCGCAGGTTCGACCTGATCATTGCAGACCTGCCGATGCCGGATGGCAACGCGGACGGCTTTCTTGGCGATGTTCTGGTCCGCTACCCCCACCTTCCCGTCGTCGGGCTGACCAGCGATGACGGCACGGCCAGTGATCCGCGCGTGGCACCCGTCTTCATCAAGTCGCGCACCACGATCGAGGCGATCCGATCCAGTTGCCTGGACTTGATCGCCCGCGGCCATCGCGGAACGGATGCCGCAGAATAGCCCTCATGGCAGGTGATTATCCCGTCTGCTGCCACATTTTCTGCAAATTTTAACGGCAGGGTCGCCCTCGTGGATGAAGCACCCGACGATGTCGGTCATGTTGGCCGAAGCGCCGGGCGCGCGTGGAGCCAGTGTACGGGCGGACGATGTTTAAAGATTTCGCATCACTTCTGGGGCTGACGCAATTCGCGTTGCTCTATGTATCCAGTGTCGGCGGCCTTGTGTGTGTCTTCCTGTTCATTCTGGGCCGATCTATCCGCATCAGTCGCGAACAGTCCGTGCTGCTTGACCGCAAGGACGCGGAACTTGCGCTGCAATGGCGGGCGATGGAAGCCCATGCGATGATGAACGTGTCGGATGGCGCAGGCCGGATGGTCGAGGTGAACGACACCCTGGTGCGCGCCTCCGGCTACAGCCGCGAAGAACTGCTGGGCCGTCGGCTGACGGAATTCCTGATGCCCGATGACAATTCCCCCACCGCCGTGCGCGAGGCGCTGGAGCTGATGGGCTACTGGACGGGGGAAACGAAGCTGCGCCGCAAGGACGGCGGCATCTTCTGGACCCGCACGACCATCGTGGCCGCGCGCGACCGCAACGGGCGGCTGGAGCGGACCGTGTCGCTGCGCACCGACATCACCGAGATCAAGGCCCGCCAGGCCGAGGCGCAGAACCGCGCGCTGCTGGACCGGCTGAACGACGAGGTCTATGTTTTCGCCGCCGACACGCTGCAGCTTCTCTACCTCAACCGCCGGGCGCTGGCGGTGCAGGGCTGGGACAATACGGGTTATGGCGGGCGCACGCTGGCGGACACGACCGAAGGGTTCGACGATGCCGCCTTCCGCGACCGCGTGGCGCCGATGCTCGCAGGCGAGACCGAGGCGATGACCTATGAATCGATCCTGCGCGGGCGGCCGGTCGAGATATCGCTTCAACTCGAGGATGGCTACGAGGGCCGCGCCCGCTTCATCGCCGTGGTGCGCGACATCTCGCTGCGTCGCCAGGCCGAGGAAGCCCGCAGCCAGTTCGTGGCCACCATCAGCCATGAGTTGCGCTCGCCGCTGACGTCGGTTCTGGGCGCGCTGAAGCTGGTGACCTCGGGTGCCTTCGGGCAGCTTGGCAAGAAGCCGGGCGCCATGCTGGGCGTGGCGCTGCGCAACGTCGAGCGGCTGATCGACCTGATCAACGACCTGCTGGATCTGGAAAAGCTGGACGCCGGGCGGATGACCTTCTCGATGACCCGCATCGACATGTCGGCGCTGGTGGACGAGGCGCTGGCCGCAAATTCCTGCTACGGCGATCAGTTGCAGGTCCAGTTCCGGCGCACCGGCCTGCGGGCCGTCCGCGAGATCGACGGCGATCGCGCCCGTCTCATCCAGGTGCTGAACAACCTGCTGTCGAATGCCGCCAAGTTCTCGCCCCCCGGTGGGCAGGTCGAGGTGGAACTGCGCGACGCGCCGGGCGCGTTGCAGGTGCTGGTGCATGACCACGGCACCGGCATCCCGCCTGCCGCGCAGGCGCATCTGTTCGAACGCTTCGCCCAGGCCGACGGCACCAATGGCCGCAGACCCGGCACGGGGCTGGGCCTGTCGATTGCAAAATCGATCGTGGAGCAGCATGGTGGCTCGATACGCTTCACCAGCACGCTCGATGTGGGTACAACGTTCTGTGTCGAGTTCCCGACGCCGCTGTCCCTGTCGCAGGCGGCCTGACGGAGCGCCTCGCCGCAGGAGACCGCCATGACCCAGACCCCCCGCATCCTCCACGTCGAGGATGATCCCGACATTCGTGAAATCGCGCTGGTGGCGCTGGAGGTGGTGGGTGGCCTGACGGTTGACCAGTGTGCCTCTGGCCCCGAGGCGCTGGAGCGCGCGCCCGGCATCGCGCCTGACCTTCTGTTGCTGGACGTGATGATGCCGGGCATGAGCGGCGAGGACACGCTGGCCGGTCTGCGCGCGATGCCGCAGTTCGCGAATACGCCCGCCATCTTCATGACCGCCAAGGCCCAGCCGACCGAGGTGGAAAAGCTGCGCCAGCTTGGCGCAGCCGAGGTGATTACCAAGCCGTTCGATCCGATGACGCTGGCCGATCAGGTGCTGGCGATCTGGGAGCGGTCGCGGGCAGGGGGCTGAGGGCGCCTCGCACCTGCTGCGCCGCGGCATCGAAAAAACTGGCATTTGTTGGAACTTGCCGCTTTACTCCCTGCCAATTAGCGACCCGTGCAACAGAGCCGGGCACCGACAGGGATACGTGTAGAGAGTCTGATGACGGCGACCGGACCTTTGGCCGATGTGCTTCTGCATATCCGCGGCCTGCGGAAAAGCTTTCGCGGAAGTCACGCGGTGGACGGGGTCGACCTCGACATCCGCCGTGGCGAATTCTTCACCATGTTGGGGCCCTCCGGGTCGGGCAAGACCACGACGCTGCGCCTGATCGCGGGGTTCGAGCGGCCCGACGGCGGAGAGATTAGGCTGGACGGACAGGATGTCGCCCGCCTTGCCCCGTTCGAGCGCGACGTGAACACGGTATTCCAGGATTACGCGCTGTTCCCGCACATGACGGTGGCCGACAACATTGCCTACGGGCTCGAGGCAAAGCGGCTGCCGCGCGCGGAAATCCGCACCCGCGTGGACGAGGCGCTGCGGGTCGTGCAGCTTGGTTCGCTGTCGGATCGTCTGCCACAGCAGCTTTCGGGCGGCCAGCGCCAGCGCGTGGGGCTGGCCCGCGCCATCGTGAACCGCCCGCAGCTTCTGTTGCTGGATGAACCTCTGGGCGCGCTGGATCTCAAGCTGCGCCAGGACATGCAGATCGAGCTGAAGCACATCCAGGAAACGCTGGGCATCGCCTTCCTCTATGTCACCCATGACCAGGAAGAGGCGCTGTCGATGTCGGACCGGATCGCGGTGTTCAACAACGGCCGGATCGAGCAGGTGGGCACGCCGGCCGAGGTCTACGACTGCCCGGCGACGGAATTCGTGGCGGGCTTTGTCGGCACCTCCACCATCCTGCCGCGTGGCGGGCGGCGGCTGGTGCTGCGGCCGGAAAAGGTGCGCCTGGCTGCCGACGCGACCGGCTTCGACGCGGGCTGGCAGGTC
>DAIEJF010000046.1 GCA_027351005.1 Paracoccaceae bacterium
GGTCTCATGGTCGATCTCGCTGATGCCGCCTTCCTGCGCGCGCACGCACGAGGCGAAATAGCGGAAGTGGTCGATGGCCAGCGGAAGGTCGGCCAGCGTGGTTTCGCGGATGGGTTTGCCGTTGTCCCAGGTCTCGGCGGCCGCGAGCATGGACAGGTTGGCTTCCATGCGATCCGCGATCTTGTTCAGGATGTTCGCGCGATCCGTGGGCGATGTGCGGCCCCAGGCGCCCTTGGCCTTGTGTGCGGCGTCGAGCGCGCGGTCGATGTCGGCCGCGGTCGAACGCGGAACCTCGCAAAAGGGCTTGCCGGTGACGGGCGAAACGTTCTCGAAGTATTGGCCGCCGGCAGGCGCCACCCATTCGCCGCCGATGTAGTTGCCATAACGCTTTTTGAAGGCGACGGCGGTGCCAAACTTGCCGGGTTCAAGCATGTCCATGGATATCTCCTGAATGTGTGGGGAAGGGACTGAACTGCGCATGCAGTGCCCTCTTTCCATTCAGGAAACGTGCCAGGCGAAGTCTTGCCGCCAGACGCGAAAATTATCGATTGATGACAAGGCCTTGGACCGTTTGATCCGGTTTTACCCGAGGCATTTCCCCGCCCCTTGTGGCTTCATCTGCAACAGCGGACTGTCGCGTCTTGCGACAGGTGACACGAAGCATCCCGGGTGCGACACTTCGCGCAGAACAAATGGGCAGCCCGCGTCTTGATGCGTGGCGGGCGTGCCAACCCAGGAGACAGATGTGCCCCAGGCCAAACACATGGACAACGCGGGGATCGTCCCGGCTTCGACCACATTGCACTTGGCGCGACAGCGCTTCTTCGAGGAAGGCCACGATCCTGAAGGACTCGTGCCGGAGTTGATTGCACGTTCGTGGCGGCGGTGCTCGGCCCTGCCAGCGGGGCTGAGCGGATCCCCCGAGCCTTTGCCGCATGACGAGTTGTTCAACCGGCGCGATGCGGAGGGGCGGCTGCGCCGCCATGCCCTGCCCGAATTGGAGGCCTTGGCCGAGGCGCTGTCGCCCTCGCGCGTGGTCGTGCTGCTGGCCGATCCGCAAGGCATGATTCTCGACGCCACGGGTTCGGACGTCTTCATGAATAAAGCCCAGCGCGTGGCCTTGATGCCCGGCGTCGATTGGTCCGAACCGCAGCGAGGGACCAATGCGATCGGCACGGCTTTGACGGAGATCTCCCCCATCACGGTCCTCGGGCACCAGCATTACCTGGAGCAAAACGGCGTCCTGGGCTGTACGGCTGCACCCCTGCTGGGCTCGGACGGACGGGTGCTGGGGGTGCTGGACGTCTCGGGTGATCCCCGCTGCATTCAGGCCCAGACCGTCGGTCTGGTCCGCATGGCGGCGCAGATGATCGAATACCGCATGGCGCTGGACAACAGACCCGCGCAGACCGAACTCCTGCGTTTTGCCCATGACCCGGCGTTGATCGGGTCGCACCGCGAAGCCTTGCTGTGGATCCGCAATGAAACGATCGTGGGCGCCAACCGCGCAGCCATGCGCGTTTTGGGCATGACGTTCGAACAGTTGCGCGGCCGATTCGCCGACGACCTCTTCTGCTCCCTGCCGAGTACGGACCGCCAACAGTTCGAGTTGTGCTTGCAGCCCTGGCTGGCGCGCCCGGGGCGTTCGGCCTCCTGGGCTTCGGGCTGGGTCGGCGGCAAAAGCCGACGGCAAGACTGCGCATCGACCGCGGCCGAGGCACGGTTGCCGCAGAAGCCCCTGGCGGCGGCCTCCGAGCCCCCCATCATCTGGGATCCGCAACGGGACGCGCTGGTCGAGCGTGCGAGACGCGTTCTGGATTGCGGGATCCCGGTTCTCATCGTCGGGGAGTCGGGCACTGGAAAGGAGGTTTTTGCAAGGCGGGTTCACCAGGCCAGCCAGCGCCGTCAGGGGCCCTTCATCCCGGTCAATTGCGCCGCCGTCCCGGAAGGCCTGATCGAGGCCGAACTCTTCGGGTACGAGGAGGGCGCTTTCACCGGCGCCCGGCGCAAGGGTCAGCCGGGACTGATCCGGGAAGCCCATGGCGGCGTCCTGTTCCTGGATGAAATCGGTGACATGCCTTTGCCGATGCAGGCCCGGCTGCTGCGGGTTTT
>DAIEJF010000049.1 GCA_027351005.1 Paracoccaceae bacterium
TGGCGCTGAAGCACATCTTCACCAACGTGCCCGCCAATGCCGGGGTGCTGGAGCCGGTGACGGTGCTGACCGACCCGGCATCGCTGCTGGCGGTCGAGGCGCCGAAGCCGGTGGGCGGCTATACCGAAACGATCCTGCGCCTGATCGACGTGGTCTTTCAGGCGGTGGGCCGGATCGCGCCAGACCGCGCGCCCGCCTGCGCCTATGGCACGATCAACGCGGTCTCGATGGCGGGGACGCGGGCCGATGGCAAACGCTGGGTGCTGTTTTCCTTCTTCGGCGGCGGCCATGGCGGGCATTCGGACGGCGACGGGCTGAGCCACGGCAACGCGCCGATTTCCACCGCGACGATCCCGCCGCTGGAGATCCTCGAAGCGGCCTATCCGGTCAAGTTCACCCAATGGGCGCTGCGCCCGGATTCGGGCGGCGACGGGCAGCACCGGGGCGGGCTTGGCGCGGTCTATGAAATCGAACTGCTGGCGGATCAGGCCGATCTGTTCCTGTTCGGGGAACGCGGCCGCACACCGCCGCGGGGCGCGCATGGCGGGGGAGACGCGGCGCTGAACCGGTTCACCTATCCGCTGGCGGGCCAACCCGTGACGCCGCCGATGATCTCGAAGCTGCATGGCGCGAAGCTTTCCCGCGGCGACCGCATCCGGCTGGAAACCCCGGGCGGCGGCGGCTGGGGCGACCCCGACTTGCGCGCGCCCGAGTCCCGCGCCCGCGACCTGCACCTTGGCTATGTGACGAAGGGCTGAACGATGACCCTGAAACCCTATGCGGTCGGCGTGGATGTCGGCGGCACCTTCACCGACATCTTCGTGCTGAATCAGGCGACCGGCGCGGTCGAGATCACGAAACTGCCCTCGACGCTCGACAACCAGTCGCGCGGGCTGGTGGAAGGGATCGCGCGCAAGATCGACGATTTCGGCACCATCGCCTCGGTCATCCACGGCACGACGACGGGCACCAACGCGCTTCTGGAACGCAAGGGCGCGGTGACGGGCATGATCACCTCGGCCGGTTTCCGCGACGTGCTGGAGATGCGCCGCCGCGACCGGCCGCAGACCTGGGGCCTGCGGGGCGGCTACACCCCCGTCATCCCGCGCAACCTGCGGCTGGAAGTGGCCGAGCGCACCCATGCGGACGGCACGGTGGCCGTGGCCGTCGACCCGGCCGAGGTGCAGGCGGCGGCGCAGGCGCTGCTGGCGGCGGGCTGCGCCTCGGTCGTGGTGTTCTTCGTGAACTCCTACGCCAACGACGCCAACGAACGCGCCGCGACCGAGGCGGTGCGCGCGGTCTGGCCCAACGCCTATGTCACCCGCGCGACCGAAATCCTGCCCGAGATCCGCGAATTCGAGCGCGTCTCGACCGGCGCGCTGAATGCCTATCTGCAACCCGTCGTGTCGTCCTACATGGACCGGCTGGACGCGGGGCTGGCCCAGCATGGCTTTGCCGGCGATCTTCTGATCGTGCAGTCGAACGGGGGGGTGATGTCGGTCGATACCGCGCGCGCCTATCCGGTGCGCACGGCGCTGTCGGGCCCGGCCGCGGGGGTGCGGGCGGCGCAGGCCATCGCGGCGGCGGCGGGGCTTGGCAACATCATCACCTGCGATCTGGGCGGCACCTCGTTCGATGTCTCGCTGATCGCAGACGGCGCGGCTGCGCTGGCGGCGCAGACCGCCATCGACTTCGGGCTGGTGGTGCGCACGCCGATGATCGAGATCACCACCATCGGCGCGGGCGGCGGGTCCATCGCCGCGATCGACGCGGGCGGGCTCTTGCAGGTGGGCCCCGAAAGCGCGGGGTCGAACCCCGGGCCGGTCTGCTACGGGCTTGGCAACACGCGACCCACGCTGACGGATGCGAACCTCGTGCTGGGCCGGATCAACGCCGACCGCCCCATCGGCGGCAAGCTGGCCCGGCTGGACGTCGAGGCCGCGCGCGCGGCCATCGCGCAGACGGTGGGCGCCCCCCTTGGTCTGACGGTCGAGGCCGCGGCCGAGGCGATCCTGCGTGTGGCCAACGCCAAGATGGCGGGTGCGATCCGGCTGGTGTCGATCGAGCGCGGCCACGACCCCGCACGGTTCCACGCGATGCCCTTCGGCGGCGGGGGCGCGCTGCATGTGGGGGCGCTGATCGCCGATTGCGGGCTGAAAGGCGCGCTGGTGCCGCGCTATCCCGGCGTCACCTCGGCGCTTGGCTGCGTGGTGGCCGACATGCGCCACGACCGGGTGCGCACGGTGAACCGGATGCTGGACGATCTGGACGCGGGCGCGCTGGGGGCCGAGATGGCCGAGGTGGCCGCGGGGCTTCAGGCGCTGCTGGACCGCGCGGGCGTCAGCTTCGCGGCGGTAGAGGCGGTCTACGAGCTGGACATGTTCTACCTGGGCCAGACGCATACGGTCGCCGTGCCCCTGACGATCCCGCCGGGGGGGCTGACCCGCGACGCGATCTCTGCCGCCTTCGACGCGGCCTATGCGGCGGCCTTCGGGCGGCTGCTGGATGGCATCCCCAAGCGGGTGATGAACACCCGCGTGGCGGTGATCGGGCGGCGGCCGCCCTTCGACATGGCGGTCTTTGCCCCGACCGACGGGCGCGCGGCGGCCGATTGCATCACCGCCCGCCGCCGCGTCTATGGCGCGGGCCACTGGGCCGAGGTGCCGGTCTATGACCGGCTTGCGCTGGCGGTGGGCGAGGTCGTGCACGGCCCCTGCCTGATGGAGCAGCCCGAAACCACGATCTTCG
>DAIEJF010000100.1 GCA_027351005.1 Paracoccaceae bacterium
GGCAGCAGCGCGAACGGGCAGAAGGACGGCTACTGGTCGAACCGCATTTCCGCGAACGGCAGCCACACCTTCGCCAACGGGGTGAAGCTGGGCTTTGCGGGCTTTGCCGAGGCGAACCACGGCGAATATGACCCCGCGGCACCTCCCGCCACCGCAGCCCAGAAGGGCGATACCGGGGGGCTGCGGATCTATGCCGAATTCACCACCGGCGCGGTCAAGAACACCATTTCCGCCACCACCTACCGCATCAACCGTGTCTACGACACATCGAACTTCGGCGCGTACGGTTTTACCGGCACCCGGCAGAAACTGTCCTATCAGGGGGCGGTCAGCCTTGGCGCCAAGTCGAGGCTGGTCTTCGGCGCCGACACCGCGCGCGAGACCTATGTCGACACCTTTGGCACCGCGATCACCCGCCACATCGCAGGCGTGTTCAGCGAACTCAGCTACAGCCCGACGGACAAGGTGGACCTGACCGCCTCGCTGCGCGACGACCACCAGAGCACCTTCGGAAACGCGGTCACGGGGCGGCTCTCGGCCGCCTGGCGCCCGCAGTCCGACCTGACGCTGCGCGCCTCGGCGGGCACCGGCATCCGCGCGCCCTCGCCGTTTGAACTCTATTACCCCTACGGCGGCAACGCCAACCTGACGCCGGAAAAGAGCAAGAGCTTCGACTTCGGGGCCGAAAAGCGCTTCGGGCCGGACAGCTACATCCGGGCGACCGCCTTCTGGCTGCAAGCGCACAACCTGATCGACTATGTCGGCAGCAAATACATCCAGGTTCCCGGCACCTCGCGTCGGCAGGGGCTGGAACTGGAAGGCGCGACCACGTTCGGCAGCGTGTCGGTGAAGGCCGCCTACACCTACACCGACAGCGCCGCCAGCGCGACCACAAGCTGGGCCGCGGTGCCGCGCCACACCATCGCGCTGACCGCCTCGACCCCGCTGACGGCAAAGCTGACGGGCTCGGTCTCGGCGCTGGCGGGGCTGTCGCGACCGAACGGGATGGCGAACTACGCGGTGGCGGGCGCGGGGCTGGACTACAAGGTCGCGGACCGGATCACGGCCTATGTCCGGCTGGAGAACCTGTTCAACGCGAAGTATCAACTGGTCCAGAACTACGACATGCCCGGCCGGGCGATCTATGTGGGGCTGCGTGCGGATTTCTAGACACCTTGCCGCACTGATGCTGGCGCTGGGGCTTGCCCCCGGCGCCACGGCCATGCCTGCACGCGTGGTCTCGATGAACCTCTGCTCCGATCAGCTGGCCATGCTTCTGGCCGCACCGGGTCAGCTCGTCTCGGTCTCGTTCCTCGCGGCCGACCCGATGAGTTCCGCCATGGCGGCCGAGGCGCGGGGCTATCGGCTGAATCACGGGCAGGCCGAAGAGGTTTTCCTGATGCGCCCCGACCTGGTGCTGGCCGGGCGCTATACCGCCCGCGCCGCGGTGGACCTGCTGCGGCGGCTGGGGGTGAAAGTGGTCACGGTCGATGCCCCTGCCACACTGGATGCGGTGCCCGACACGATGCGCGCCGTGGGCGCCGCGCTGGGCCGCAGCCCGCAGGCCGAGGGGATGGCCACCGATTTCACCGCCCGCCTTGCCGCGCTGCGTGCCCATCCCGTGCCGCCGCGGCGGGCGGCGCTCTATGGCCCTGGCGGCTTCACCTCGGGCAGTGGCACGATGGCTGATGACATCCTGCGCGCCGCCGGCCTGACCAATGTGGCGGCTGCGGCCGGGCTGTCGGGCTATGCCGTCCTGCCGCTGGAAAAGCTGGTGATGGCCGCCCCGCAAGAGGTGATCGTTTCGGCCACCTACCCCGGCACCTCGCGCCCGGAAGAGGTCTTGCAACATCCCGCGCTGAAGGCGCTGGCCGCGCGGATCGGCCCGCCGCGGCAGACCGGGCCTGGCTGGGATTGCGGCACGCCAAAACTGCTTGATGCCATCGCCGGACTGGAGGCACAGCCATGAAGGTGCTGGCCCCGCTCGCGGCTCTGGTGGTCCTTCTCTTCGCGGGGTCTCTTCTGATCGGGCCCGCCGACCTGACCCCGGGGCAAAGCATGTCCGCGCTGTTCGGCGGCGGCGGCGCGTCCGAGGCGATGGTGCTGGTGATGCGCGAGATCCGCCTGCCCCGCGCGCTGCTGGGCCTGCTGGTGGGCGGCTCGCTGGGCCTGTCGGGTGCGGCGATGCAGGGCTTCCTGCGCAACCCGCTGGCCGAGCCGGGGCTGATCGGCGTCACGGGCGCCGCGGCGCTGGGGGCTGTGCTGGCCTTGCATACCGGCGCGGCGCTGGCCTTCGCGCTGGCGCTGCCGTTGGCGGCGCTGGCCGGGGCGGCCTGCGCGGTTGGGTTGATCCTGCTGCTGGCGGGCCCCCGCGGCTCGACGCTGACGCTGATTCTGGCCGGGATCGCCGTCTCGGCGCTGGCGGGCGCGCTGACGGCGCTGGTGCTGAACCTGTCGCCCAATCCTTTCGCTGCGACCGAGATGATGTTCTGGCTGATGGGCTCGCTGGCCGATCGCTCGATGCAGCATGTTTGGCTGGCCGCGCCGCCAATCCTGCTGGGCTGCGCCGCGCTCTTGCGCCTTGGCCGCGGGCTGGATGCCCTGACGCTGGGCGAGGATGCGGCGGCCGCGATGGGCATCCGCCCCACCCGGATGCGGATCACGCTGATCCTTGGCACCGCGGCGGCGGTGGGGGCTGCGACGGCGGTGGCGGGGGCCATCGGCTTTGTCGGGCTGGTGGTGCCGCATCTGCTGCGCCGGGCGGTGGGGGCGCGGCCCTCGGCGCTCTTGCCCGCCTCGGCGCTTGGCGGGGCGGCGATGGTGCTGGCGGCCGACATCGCGGTACGGCTGATCGCACCCGCGCGCGACCTGCAACTGGGGGTGCTGACCTCGCTGGTGGGGGCGCCGCTGTTCCTGCACCTGATCTGGCGCAGCCGGAGGGACGAGGCATGAACCTGCTGACGCTCGACGCCCTGACGGTGCGCCAGGGCCAGTGCCCGGTGGTCGATGGCGTCAGCCTGACCGTCGCCGCGGGCGAGTTCGTGGGCCTTCTCGGGCCGAATGGCGCGGGCAAGACCTCGCTGATGCGGGGCGCGCTGGGGCTTTTGCCGCACGAGGGCCACTCGTCCCTGGCGGCGCTGCCGCCCAATGGCCGCGCCAAGGCGGCAGCCTGGCTGCCGCAGGCGCGCACGGTCGCCTGGCCGGTCAGCGTGGAAACGCTGGTGGCGCTGGGGCGCACCCCGCATCTCGATGGCCGCCCCGGCCCCGCCGACCGCGCCGCGGTCGATCGCGCGCTGGCCCGGATGGGGCTCGAGGCTTACAGAAACCGCGATGCCACCGCGCTGTCGGGCGGCGAACAGGCGCGGGTGCTGATTGCCCGGGCGCTGGCGCAGGAAACCCCGCTGCTGATGGCCGATGAACCGATCGCGGGGCTCGACCCCGCCGCGCAGATCCGCACGATGGAGGTCTTCGCCCGGCTGGCCCGTGAAGGCCATGGCGTGATGGCCGCGCTGCACGATCTGGGCCTGGCCGCCCGGTTCTGCACACGGCTGGTGATGCTGGCAGGCGGGCGGAAGGTGGCCGACGGTGCGCCGGAAGAGGTGCTGACCGAAGCCAACCTGCGCACCGTCTTCGGCCTTTACGCCCATGTCGAACGCACCGCGAACGGGCTTGTGGTGCAGGCGCTGGGGGTGACGGGCTAACCGCCCTGCCCCTGCCCCTGCGCCACTGCCGCCGCCGCGGCGGCAACCGCCTTGCGGAACGCCTCTTCGCCCGCCACCACGAACCGCAACATCCGGTCAGCCGCCGCCACCGCATCGCGGGCGCGATGGGCGGCAAGAAGGTCGCGCTGCCCCGCCACGATCACCTCGAGCGTGGCGGCATCGCGCATCGTGGTCAGCCGCACATTCTGCACCTGCACGAAGCACCGCCGGATCGTTTGCGCCAGCGCCCGGTGCGGCACCACCGAAAGCCAGGCGTTGCGGAAGGTTTCCGAAGCGTGGAACAGCACCGGCACGTCGCCCCTCAGCATCGCCGCGGTGCCCTCGGCCACCGAGCGTTCCATCAGGTCTACCATCTCGTCAGTCATCGCCTGCGCGGCCACGGCCGCGGCGCGCGGCTCCAGCAGGCGGCGCAGGTCGAACACTTCCAGCACCTCGTCCACGGTCAGGCGCGGCAGCATGAAGCCGCGTGTGGTGGGCACAAGGAACCCTTCCGCCGCCAGCCGCATCAGCGCATCGCGCACCGGCATCCGCGACATGCCAAGCTCGGCCGCCAGCGTCACGTCCACCAACCGGTCATCCCAGCCCACGTCACCCGACTGGATGCGCAAGGTCAGCAGGTCATAGGCGCGTTCGCGAAGGCTTTGACGAGACATAAAAGAATACTGTTCCCGAACCGAAGGCAGAAGGTTTCAGGCAATTCTGCACCATTTGCGACCTCAGTCCAGCGGAATACCTGAAATTTTGAACTCAAAATGATCTTGAAAAGTATTCTTTTTCTGGCAGGCTTGAGTCGTAGAAACGGGTGGCCGACTCTGGACGCGGCACATCCGTCAATCACCGCAGGAGGGTGCCCATGAAACTGACCAGACGCCTGACGCTCGGCCTTGCTGCCGCGCTGACGCTTTCGATGACCGTTCCCGCCTTCGCCGAAGGCGTGCTGCATGTGGGCGCCTATCCGGCCAACCCGCCGTGGGAAAACAAGACCGCCGCGGGCGGGTTCGAAGGCTTCGAGGTCGATATCGTCAACGAGATCGCTAAGCGCATGGGCATGACCGCCGATATCCAGGGGATGGATTTCAAGGCGCTCTTCGTCGCCTCGGCCTCGCGCCGGGTCGACATGGTGATCTCGTCGCTGACGATCACGAACGACCGGCTGCAAAGCCAGGCCTTCACCCAGCCCTATGCGCAGGGCGCGCTGGGGGTGGGCGTGCGCACGGGCTCCGGCATCACCTCGCTGGACGGGCTGAAGGGCAAGATCGTGGGGTCCGTCGCCACCTCCTTCCCGGAAAAGTGGCTGAAGGACAACAAGGACAAGCTCGGCTATGCCGAATACAAGAGCTATGACACCACCGCCAACATGCTGACCGACCTTCAGAACGGCCGGATCGACGCGGTGGTCAACGACATCGTGGGCCTGCGCTATGCTTTCACCCAGATGAAGGGGCTGACCGTGGGCGCCGAGGTGATCACGGGCGAGAAGTTCGCGATGATGATGCCGAAGGGGTCTGACAAGCTGGAGAAGGTGAACCAGATCATCTCGGACATGAAGACCGACGGCACGATGGCGCAGCTTTACAAGAAGTGGATGGGGGTCGAGCCCGACGCGGGCAGCTACACCGTAACCCCGATGCCGGTGCCGACCTCGGCCGACTGATGGCGCCAACTGACCGGGGGCGGGCCGCCCGCCCCCATCGCCGGAGCCCGCGATGACCCATGCCCACCTTGCCTCGGTCCGGCTGGACGTGCCGGCCGACCATGCCTTTGCCGCCCTGTCCGACGGCCGCCGCCTTGGCCGCTGGGCGTTGGGGTCGATGGATCTGGACCCCACGGGGGAACCCGGGGTCTGGCGCGGCGCCTCGCTGTTCGACGGCTCTGAGGCGGTGGTCGAGATCCGCCCCCATCGTGCGCTGGGGTTGATCGACTTCCATCTTGGCCCCGCGGGCGCGCGCGTGCCGCGCGTTTCGATCCGCGTCACGCCCGGGCCCGACTGGGGCCTGCCGCCCGACTGCTGCCTGGTGGCAATGACCACCTGGCGCGCGGGCTGGATGGACGACGACCGCTGGGCCCGCACCCGCACCACGCACGAACTGGAAGTGCTGCTGTTCAAGGCCCAGATCGAAACCGCGTGGAAGGCCGCCCGATGAGTGCGGCCACCGACAGCCCGGCAGCCTGGCGCGCGCGCTTCCGGGCGGGCGAGGTGCGCCAGACCGCGGCGCTGTGCCCCGGCTTCGCGCAGGCCAACATGGCCTTCATCCCTGCCGCACAGGCCGACGACTTCGAGGCGTTCCTGCGCGCCAATCCCGCCGCCTGCCCGCTGCTGGCCCGCGGTGAGGCGGGAAACCCCGCCCTCGCGGCGCTGGGAGACATCGACCTGCGGCACGACCTGCCGCTTTACCGGCTGTTCCGCGAGGGCGCCGCCGCCGGGCGGGTGACCGACCTCGCCGATCACTGGCGCGACGATCTGGTGCCCTTCGCCATCGGCTGCTCGCTGAGCTTCGAGGCCGATCTGGTCGCGGCAGGCGTCAGCCTGCGCTGCCACGCGCCGGGGCTGAGCTGTTCGGCCTTCGACACGGGCATCGCGAACCGCCCCGCCGGGCCGTTCGGCGGCACCCTGGTGGTGACGATGCGCGCCATTGCCGAAGCCCAGGTGCCGCTGGCGATCCGGGTGACCGAGGGGCATCCGGCCGCGCATGGCGCCCCGGTCCATGTGGGCGACCCCGCCGCCATCGGCGTCGACCTTGGCCAGCCAATTGACGGGCTGGGCCTGACCGACCTTCAGCCGGGCGAAGTGCCGGTGTTCTGGGCCTGCGGCGTCACGATGGAACGCGCCATCGCCAGCGCCCGCCTGCCCTTTGCCATCACCCATGCCCCCGGCCACATGCTGATCACCGACCGCCGCGCAGAAGGATCCGTGCCATGAGCGCGATCGACATCTTCTTCAACCTGCACGTCCTGGCGCAGGCCTTCCCGATCCTGTTGCGGGGGCTGGGCAACACGCTCTTGCTGGGGGCCACGGCCATCATGCTGGGCAGCCTCTGGGGGGTCGCGATCGCACTCGCGCGGCTTTATGCGCCGCGCCCGCTGCGCCTTATGGCCATCGCCTATACCGACCTCATGCGCGCCATGCCGGTGCTGGTCGTGCTGATCCTGATCTACTACGCCTTGCCGTTTGCCGGGATCGTGCTGTCGTCCTTCACCGCCGCCGCCATCGCGCTGTCGCTGGTGCTGGGCGCCTATACGGCCGAGGTGGTGCGCGCGGGCATCCAGGCCGTGCCCAAGGGGCAGTTCGAGGCCTCGGCCGCGCTGGGGCTGGGGTTCTGGCGGATGATGCAGAAGGTGGTGCTGCCGCAGGCGATCCGGCTGGTGATCCCGCCGCATGCCTCGAACTGCGTGTCAGTCATCAAGGACACCTCGCTGGCCTCGGTCGTAGCGATGACCGACCTGCTGAAACAGGCGACCGACACCCAGGCCCTGTTTGCCAATCCCTCGCCCCTGATCGGCGCCGCGCTGATCTATGTGGCGATCCTCTGGCCGCTGGTGCGGCTGACCGGCTGGCTGGAACACCGTTTCCAGCGGGCCTACCAACGGTAAGGGTTCATGGACGACGCCTATTTCCTGTATCACTCCATCGGCCAGTACCCCGGCAAGACGGCCGCGCTGGCCCGCATCATGGCCGATTTCGCGGCCGTCTGGGGGGCGGCCGACGATGTGCAATGGGGCTGGATCCTGTCGCGCCGCGCCGCGTTCGTGGACCGCTGGCGCGCCATCCTGAACGCGCCCGCGGCCAGCGTGACCACCTGCGAGAACGTGACCCAGGGGCTTTCCATGCTGATGACGGCCCTGCCCCCCGCCGCGCTGCGGGGCAAGCGGGTGCTGGTGGCGGCAGATTGCTTTCCCTCGAACCACTTCCTGCTGACCCGGCTGCAGGATCGGCTGGGCTTCACGCTCGATACCGTGCCGCTGCGGCAGGGCGCGGCCTGGGTCGAGGACGAGGATATCCGCGCCCGCTGGGGTGCCGATGTTGGGCTTGCGTTGCTGACCTGGGTGTCATCCACCACCTCGCACCGGATCGACCTGCCCGCGCTGGTGGCGCACGGGCGGCAGATGGGGTCGATCATCGGGGTGGACGTGACGCAGGGCGCGGGGCTTCTGCCCTTCGACGTGACCGAACCGGCGGTGGATTTCACCCTGTCGACCAGCCTGAAATGGATGTGCGGGACGCCCGGCGCGGGCATCCTGCATGTGGCGCCGCCCCTGATCGCCCGCTCGGCGCCCGAGCTGTGCGGCTGGTTCAGCCAGCCCGATCCGTTCAACTGGGCGCTCGACCGGTTCAGTTATGCCCCCGACATCCGCCGCTTCGACAATGGAACCCCCGGCTGCATGGCGGCCATCGCCTCGCTGCCGGCACTCGAGTGGCACGCAGGCCAGGACGGTGCCGCGATCCTTGCGCAGAACCGCCGCCAGACCGCTGCGATCATCGACGCCGCCGACGCGCTGGGGCTTGACCTTGTCACCCCGCGCAGCGAGGCGGCGCGCGGCGGCTCGGTCATGCTGCGGCTGAACCGCCCGGCGGCAGAGGTGGTGGCCGCCCTGCGCGCCGACGGCATCGCCACCGACGGGCGCGGCCCCATCCTGCGCGCCTCGCCCGGCATCATCACCTCGGACGCGGGCGTGCAGGCGCTGGTCGAGGGGCTGGCCCGCCACGCACGGGGCTAGGCGGACCCTGCCGCGGGCCTGCCCCCACCCCGGCGGGAAGGGGGGCAGGCCGCAGCGATCCCTGCTCAGCGCAGGTGGTGCACCTGCTGCAACCCGTAGACGGGCGTGGGGATACCCGCCTGCCGGGCCTTGAGCTGCAACGCCAGGTACTGCGAGTAGTGGCGCGACTGGTGCAGGTTGCCGCCGTGGAACCACAGCGCCTCCTGCTGCGTGGGCTTCCACATGTTGCGCTGCTCGCCTTCCCAGGGGCCCGGGTCCTTGGTGGTGGCCGAGCCCAGTCCCCAGCACTTGCCCACCTTGTCGGCCACGTCCTGCCCGATCAGGTCGGCCGCCCATCCGTTCATCGACCCGTAGCCCGTGGCATAGACGATCAGATCGGCGGGCAGCACCGTACCGTTGTCGAGCTTCACGCCATCTTCCAGGATCTCGCTTACCTGGCCGTGCGCCAGCTTGATCTTGCCGTCGATGATCAACTGCGAGGCGCCCACGTCGATGTAATAGCCGGAACCGCGCCGCAGGTACTTCATGAACAGGCCCGAGCCGTCATCGCCCCAGTCAAGCCGGAACCCCGCCCGTTCCAGCCCGGCGTAGAAATCCTTGTCGCGTTCCCGCATCTGCTCGTAAAGCGGGATCTGGAATTCGTGCAGGATGCGATAGGGCAGCGAGGCGAAGATCAGATCGGCCTTTTCGGTCGTCATGCCGCCCTGCACCGCCTGTTCGGAATAAAGCGCGCCAAGCCCGATCTCCATCAGCGTGTCGGATTTCACGATATGGGTGGAGGTGCGCTGCACCATGGTCACGTCCACGTCGTTTTCCCACAGCGCCGCGCAGATGTCGTGGGCCGAGTTGTTCGACCCGATCACCACGGCCCGCTTGCCCGCATAGGCATCCGGCCCCGGGTGCTGCGAGGAATGGTGTTGATCGCCCCGGAACCGATCCATGCCGGGGAAGGTCGGGATGTTGGGCTTGCCCGACATGCCGGTTGCCAGCACCAGTTGTCTGGGCCTGAGCACAACCTCCTGCCCGTCGCGGTCCACCACCACGGTCCATTCCTTCGTGGCCGCGTCGAACCGGGCGGATTTGCAGGTGCTGCGGGTCCAGTAGTTCAGCTCCATCACCCGGGTGTAGAATTCCAGCCAGTCGCCGATCTTGTCCTTGGGCGCAAAGACCGGCCAGGTTTCGGGGAACTTCAGGTAGGGCAGATGGTCGTACCACACCGGGTCATGCAGGCAGAGCGACTTGTACCGCCGCCGCCAGCTGTCACCGGGCCGGTCGTTGCGTTCCAGCACGATCGTGGGCACGTCAAGCTGGCGCAGCCGCGCGGCCAGCGCGATGCCCCCCTGTCCGCCGCCCACGATCACGACATAGGGCTGCCGACTATAGCCAAGCTCGCGCGCCTCGGCCTCGCGCTCTTCCTTCCAGGACGGCCGGTGCTTGCCCGCACCGTGTTTCGCCCCCATGGGCCGGGTGAAGCCCTTGTGCTCCTCATGTCCCTTCAACTCGGCCATGGTGGTCAGCAGCGTCCAGATCTGGTCGCCACGGAACCGGATCAGCCCATAACCGCGCGCGACCGCCGTCTAGAACTGGATCCAGGCGGTGGTGATGCCGCCCTCTTCGGCGGGCACCTCGCCATCGGCGATGCGCCAGCCTGCGGGCCTAGTGGCGGCAAGCTGGTGGGTCAGCATGTCGGCGATCTGTGCGGGCCCCTCCATCGTCCTGATGTTCCAGGTGAAGGCCGCCAGGTCGCGCCAATAGCAATCAGCCACGAACATGGCGCTGACCGCGGCCACATCGCCCGCCTCGAGCGCCGCACCGAAGCGGTCCAACAGCGTCTGCACCCGATCGGGCACCGTTGCATCGAGCATGATCTCCTCCCTTGATCGCTCATCCTCGGGGCAAGGCTGGCGGCGGAAGGCGGCGTCTGGCTATGCATTTTGCGGGGCGCGGGCATTGCCGGGGCGTTTTTCGGCCCCGCGCGTTGCGCCCGCAACGGCGCGCAACGCCAATGCGGCAAGGATCAGCCGGGCCGCGCCAGCCCCAACCGGGCCACCCGCCGCAGGATGGTGGAGCGGTTGACCCCAAGCCGCCGCGCCGCTTGCGCCATGTTGCCCCCGCAGGCGCGCAAGACCGCCTCAAGCTCGGCCTCGGGCGCGGGGGCCGCGGGGCTGAGCGCGGGGGGCGGCAGGTCGGGCAGGTCGATCACCCGGCCCTCGGCCAGCGCCGAGGCAACCTCGAGCACCGCCGACAACTCGCGCAGGTTGCCCGGCCAGGGCCGCGCCTTCAACTCGGCCCGCGCGGCGGGCGACAGCGCGCGGTCTTCGGCCGAGTGCCGCCGCAAGAGCCGGTCCAGCAGCCAGTCGATGTCCTGCCGCTGGCGCAGGGGCGGCAACGCCAGCGTGGCCCCCGCCAGCCGGAAGAACAGATCGGTGCGGAACCGCCCCGCCCGGCCAAGCGCCGCCAGATCGGTGCGGGTGCCCGCGATGGGCCGCAGGTCGTCACGCGCCGACAGCACGGCCAGCAGCCGCGCCTGCGCTGCGGGGTCCAGATCTTCCACCCCGGCAAGGTAAAGCGTCCCCGCCCCCGCAACGCCGGGATCCGCCAGCGCCCCCACCTGCTCGGGAAGCAGCCCCGCACAGGGCACCGCGGTGAAGCTGCGCCCCGGCGGCCCCGCCACATGGATCGCCCGCGCCAGCCGTTCCTTGCCCGTCCCCGTCTCGCCGGTCAGCAACAGCGGCACCCGCGTCGCGGCAAGTCGCCCGGCATCTGCCAGCATCCGCCGCAGCGTCGGGTCGGGCCCGGCCAGGCTCGACAGCGCGCCGGGCAGGCTCGGCTCGGCTACCGGGCGGCGCGGGGTGCCCTGCGGGGCGATGGCATGGCCGAAAAGCCCGCGCCCGTCCTTCAGCCGGATCACCCGCTCGTCGGTCGGACGACCGCGCATCAGGTCGGGCAGGTCATCCACCGCCAGATCCATCAGCGCATCAAGCCGGGTGCCGATCAGCCCCGCGCCGGGATCGCCAGGGCGCAGGATCTCCTGTGCGCCGCGGGTCAACCCGACGATGCGGCCGCCATCGTCCAGCGCCACCGCCGCTTCGGGGTCCACATCGAGAAACTCGGGCCGGGCGGAAAACCGCAGCACCCATTCCCGCCGGGTGCCCGCCATCAGGTTCGCCATCTCGATCCGCCGGGCCGAGGCACGCACAAGGTTCATCGCCAGGTTCTGGGTCACCTTCGGCCCCGGCGAGCGCAGCAGCGAGATGTCGAGCACCGCCGCCAGCCGCCCTGCGGTGTCGTAGATCGGGGCCGCCGTGCAGGAAAGCGGCGTATGCGCCAGCCCGAAATGGTCGGTCTGATGGATCGTCACCGCCTCGCCGGTGAACAGGCACGACCCCACGCCACAGGTGCCTGCCCGCTCTTCCGACCAGTCGGCGCCCAGATAAAGCCCGGCATGGCGCAAGTCATCCTCGAACCGGGGATCGCCGAAGAAATCCACGGTGACGCCCTTGGCGTCGGCCAGCAGCAGCACATAGTTCTGCCCGGCCACCTGCCGGAACAACGCCTGCACGCCGGACCGGGCAATGCCGATCAGCCGCTCGGCCTGTTCGCGGTGTTCGCGCAGTTCGGACTGGGTGACGATATGGGCGGGCTCGGCCCGGGCCGGGTCCATCCCGTAGGTCTCGATGCAGCGGCGCCAGGATTGCAGCACGACGCCATCGCGGCCGGACGCCTGCCCGGCCATGACGCGGTCGATCTCGCGCACATGTTCCAGATCCCGCACGACATCCTCCCACATCGCGCTGGGGTCACCATAGCCCGCCCCCGCGCCGTCTGGCAAAGCCGACATTGGTCGGACGCCCCGCAGGATCCGGCGGCGCTAATCGGCGGGGGTCGAGGCGATCAGCGTGGCGCGGGCCGAGCGCAGGTGTCGCCGGCAGGTCAGTTCCGTCTCGATCGGGTCACCCGCCTGAAGCGCGGCGATATAGGCCAGGTGTTCCTGCACAGCCACCGTGTTGCGGCGTTGCTCGTCCTTCTTGTTCCACTGGAAGTGGTAGTGGAACACCATGGCGATCACGTCGTAAAATTCGGTGATGAAGCGGTTTTCGGCGGCAGAGTGGATCAACCGGTGCAGCCGCTCGTCCAGTTCCGAAAAGCGGCGGTATTCGGTGTCGATATTCTCCAGCATCCGGCGGTGCTCGACCTCGAGCGCGGCGAGTTTCTTCCACAACTCGCTCGATTTCGGAAGGCGCGCGAAGGCCAGCGCCGAGCGCAGCTCGAACATCTCGCGCACGTCGGCCAGTTCCAGCGCGAAGGCGCGGGTAAAGCCCACCATCACCCAGCCGCTGTTGCGCCGTTTCTCGATCAGACCGTAGCGCGAGAAATGGATCAGGAATTCGCGCACCGTGGTCGTGCCCACCCCGATCTCGCGGGCAAGCTCTGCCTCGTTGATCGGGCTGCTGAGCCCGATCCGGCCATCCATCACCCGCGCCATGAAGCCGCGTTCGACCAGTTCGGCGGCCGAGCGCGTCTCCGCCTCGGGGAAATAGTCGGCGGCCACGGGCAGGCGCAGCACCTGCTTGCTGCGCTGGTTCCAGTCGATCAGCCCCGCCTCGGCCATCCGCTGCAGCACGGCGCGCACGGTGGTGCGGCTGACATTCAGCGATTCGGCCAATTCGGGTTCAGAGGGCAGCCGGTCGGTGACGCCAAAGGCATCCAGCGCCCGGTTATACGCCTCCTTGAACAGGGTATTCTGCTTCATGCGCACTGTCCGGCTACGGTTACGATCTGTCTTTTTCCGTTATAAAACATTCATTGACGCAGCGCAGCACATTCTTAAGTTGCAAGACGTAGCGTAAAAATCCAGTATTAACGAAGGGATACAGTACCCTTCTGAACGATTTTCCCTTGATTTATTGCTGCCATGCAGCGTGGCGTTCTGCGCGTGATCGAAGGTCATCTGGGGGCTTGCCCGACTGTCTTTTACCGATAATAATCACAACCTGCGCGCCCCCACAAGCGACCGGACACAGGCGGCGGGCGCCTTCAGGGAGGAAGAC
>DAIEJF010000115.1 GCA_027351005.1 Paracoccaceae bacterium
CGCACCCCGCGCCCGCATCGCCGCCAGCGCCGCGGGCCCGGCGCGCCCGGGTAGCCCGGCCATCAGGTTCACCAGCCGGTTCACCCAGCGCGAGGGCACGGTTTCCGCCTCGTCATCGCGCACCGCGCGGCTCAGCACCACCTCGGGCGCGGCAACCGCCTGCTGGTAGTCATGCGCCGAAAGCCCGATCTGGCGTTCGGGCAGCAGCAGGCCCAGATCGGCCCGCATCGGCCGGTTCAGCCAGGGGTCGGGCGCGGGTAGCGCGGGCCAGACCCCGTCGTTCAGCCCGCCCAGGATGACCAGATCGGCTTCCTGCACCCGCGCCTCCAGCGTGCCGCGGATCAGCACGGTGGGATGCGTCGTCTCGCTGCCGCGCACCTCGCGCCGTTGCAGGATCGCGGTGAAAAGGGCGGCATAATCAAACGGCGACAGGCGCCCGCCGTGCCCGGCCTCGCGCCGCAGTTCCTGCACCGCGGCCAGGGCTTCGGCGCCCGCCTCCTTTTCCCACAGCCCGCCCGAGCCGTCGGGCACGGGCCCGCGCGCCAAGGTCTCGGCCCGGGCCAGGTGGTCTTCGACATGGCTGGCCAGGGGGCGTTCGCCCACCTCGGCCGCCCCATCCAGCGCCCCCGCCAGCCAGCGCGCCCAGACCGCCAGCGCGGGGTCATCCCCGGCCTCGGCCCAGGCGGTCAGGTCGGCACCCGCCGGAAAGGCGGGCCCGTGCCGCCGAAGCCGCATCTCGAGCGCCCGGGTCCAGCGCAGGTGGTTGCCGCGGTCGTCCGCGCCCGAATTGGTCAGCGGGTGTTTCAGCAGCGTCAGCAGCGCGTCGATGGTCAGCCGTTCGCCTGCAAGCGCCGCGACGTGGCGCAGGAACCGCCCCGGCGGCGACAGCGCCAGCGGCTGCCCCGCGCTGTCATCGGGGCGGATGCCCCAGCGGTCGAGCGCGGCCGTCACCTGCCGCCCCAGCATCCGGTCGGGGGTGACCAGCGCGGCCCGGCGCCCGGTTTCGGCCGCATGGCGCAGGATCAGCGCCACCGCCAGCGCCTCGGTCCGCGGGGTGGGCGCCTCGATCAGGGTCATCGCGGCGGTGGCCTCGATCAGCGGCGGCAGGCTGCCCCCTTCGCTCATCCACTGATCCGTCACCGGCGCGGGGCGCAAGGACAGCGAGATCAGGCGGTTGCGCGCCGGGCTGGGGGCCGCCCCCTCGGCCCAGGAGCGCACCGCATCGGGCGCCAGCCCCAGCGAGCCCAGCAGGCGCCGGAACCGGAACTGCGGATGGTCTTCGCCGGTCAGCGCATCGTCCAACCCCTGCCAGACCGCGCCCGGCATGTCGGTATCGTAGCCCGGCAGGATCACCGCGCCTTGCGGCAGCCGCGCCACCGCCGCCTGCAACAGAAGCGTGGTCCCGCGCGAGCCGGTAGAGCCCGCGACGATCACCGGATGCAGCGGCGGTGCGGCCTGCCAGCGGGCGATCAGCCCTTCCACTGCCCGGCGCTGGCGCGCCTCGGCATCGGGTTCGGCCCCGGGCCCGAAGAAGGGCGCCACGATCGACAGGAACCGCAGGCTGCGTTCCCAGTGGCGCGAGTGCTCCGAGACATCAAGGCGGGCCAGCGCCTCTGGCGCCACGCCTTCGCCCTGCATCTCGTCCATCAGGCCGGCAAGGCTGTCGGCCAGATCGTAAAGCGCGGCGCGGGGGGCGAGATCGGGTTCGCGCTCGATCAGTCGAGCGATCAGCTGCGTCAGTTCCAGCCGCCGCCGCAGCGGCGAGACGGCGGGCGGCAGCGCCTCGGCCATCGTGCCGATGTCGGTCAGCAGCCTCAGCCGCGGCAAGAGCCGGGCCCCCTCTGCGGCCAGCGCCTCTTGCAGGCGCCGCCGCATCCGCGCGGTGTTGGCATAGATCTCGACGCGCGCCAGCGCCTCGGGGGGCTGGCCTGCCATGCGGGCCAAGAGCCCCCGCGCCACCGCGGCGGGGAAATCCACCCCCGGCGGCAGGCCGAAGACACGGGGGCCGCCGGGGTCAAACATCGCCCGCCTCCTGCAGCATCGCCTCGGCCGCGGCGATCCCTTCGGGGCGGCCCACGTCGCACCAGCGGCCCTCGTGCAGCACGCCGAAGGCGCGGCCGCGCGCGATGGCGGCATCCCAGACCCGGTTGAGCGAGAACACCCGTTCCGGCCAGTCGGCCACCAGCGCGGGCCGGATGATCTGCGCGCCGGAATAGACCGCACCGGGGCCGCGTGCGATGCGCCCCTGCGCATCGGTCAGGAAATCCCCCGGCCCCGCATGGCCCCGCGCCGCCGCGCGGGGGATCAGCAACACCAGCACATCCATCCGGTCCGCGTCCCAGGCGGCGCGCAGTTCGGCCAGCGGGTTGGCCCCGGTCCAGACCGCGTCCGAGTTCAGGGTAAAGACCGGCTCCGGCCCCAGCAGGGGCAATGCGGCCTTCAGCCCGCCGCCGGTTTCCAGCAGGTCGGGCTCGTGCGATACCACGGCCCGGCCCGCGACATGTGCCGCCACCTGATCCGCCAGGTAATGCGTGTTCACCACCACACGCAGCCCGCGGGCTTGCGCCAGCGCATGGTCGATCAGCGGCCGCCCCGCCACCGGGATCAGCGGCTTGGGCTGCGCGGCCGTCAGCGCGCCCATCCGGGTACCAAGCCCCGCGGCGAACAGCATCAGGGCGTCGGGATCGTTCCGCACTGGTCCTTGATCCTCTGGATGTTGGCGGGGGTCGGCGGCGGCAGCAGGCGCGCCACCACGGCGGCCAACGCCGCCAGCGCCGGATGCGCCAGATCGGCCTGCAGGTCGCGCCAGATGCGGGGCAGGAAATCGGCATAGCCCGGCTTGCCCAGATGCAGCGACAGCCGGGCAAAGACGCCAAGGATGCGCAGATGGCGCTGGGCGCCCACGGTGGCGCAGGCCAGCGCCAGCGCGGCGGGGTCGCGCCCCGTCGCCGCGGCGAACCGCGCGATCATCGCGGCCTGCGTTCCGGGGTCCACGTCGCGCCGTGCGTCCTGCAACAGCGAGACAAGGTCGAAGACCGGGTGGCCCAGCATCGCCAGCTGAAAATCCAGCACCCCCACCCGGGCGACACCGGCGCGGTCGGGCAGCCACAGCAGGTTGTCGGCGTGGTAGTCGCGCAGGATCATGACCGCGGGTTCCTGCGGCAGCGCGGCCAGCGCCGCCCCCATCGCCCCGGTCAGCTCGGCCGTGCCGTCTGCCATGCCGGTCAGCGCCAGCCTGTACCACGCGGCTGCCGGGGCTACCGCCGCGGCCATTGCGGCGGCGTCATAGACCGGCAGCCCCGGCAGCGGCGCGGCGCGCGCCACCGTCAGCAGCACATCCACCGCGGCGGCATAAAGCGCGGCCTCTCGCCCCGGATCTTCGGCCAGAAGCCGGGTGAAGAGAGCGTCGCCCAGATCTTCCAGCAGCACGAAACCCGCCGCCGCATCCGCCGCCAGCACCGCCGGCGCTGACAGGCCCAGCGCGCGCAGATGGGCGCCCACCCGCAGGAAGGCGCCGACATCCTCGCCCGCGTCCGGGGGCGCGTCCATCAGGACCGCGGTGTCGCAAGCCGCGCGCGTCAGCCGTTCGTACCGCCGGGCCGAGGCATCGCCCGCCAGGAACGCACGCGGCACATCCCATCCCGCCGCCGCGCAGAAGGCATCCGCCGCCGCGGCCCGCGCAACCCGTGCGAGCACGCCGGCCCAGCGGTCGGGCCCCGACAGCACCGCCACCCGGCCTGCGCCGTCATCCGCCAGCGTGACCAGCAGGGCATCGGCGGGCGCGGCGCGACCCAGTCGGTCGGGCCATTCGACTAGGCAGATCGCAGTGTCGAAGGCGGCCTCCAGCCCCAGTTCCCAGACCTCGTCCGGGTGCGTCAGGCGGTAGAGATCGGCGTGCCAGATCTCGGTCGTCGCGGTCGCGTAGGTCTGCACCAGCGTGAAGGTGGGCGAGGGGACATCCTCGTGGCGACCTTCGGCGGCCAGCCGGGCCTGTATCAGCGCGCGGGCCAGATGGGTCTTTCCCGCGCCGATCGGGCCCGACAGCAGCACCACGTCGCCCGGCCCCAGAAGCGGGGCCAGCCGCGCCCCGAGCGTGGCGGTGGCCTCGGCCGAAGGAAGCGCGATGCGAAGCGGCGGGCAGGTCATGGCCGCGAATGTGGCCGACCGGCCGGGCGGCTGCAAGCCGGTTCAGGCCGTCTCGTGCCGCCCCGTCGCCCTGGGTCGGGCCGAGGGCCGCGCGGCCTTCAGCGCAGGCGCGAATCCGACCAGCGAGGCGCCCCCTGACAGGGCGGCAAAGCGGCAGGTCAGCAGCCGCCCATCGGCCAGCCGGGCCTCGGCCGTCCAGTCGTCGCGCGGGCTCTCGTGGCCGACAAAGGCCTGCGCCGCGCCCCAGATCGGGCCGGACGCGGCACGTTTCTGCCAGAGCGCGACAGCCTCGGCGATGTTGCTGCCGGGTGGCAGGGCCGACCACAGGCGTTCGTGCGCGGTGTTGCACAGCACCAGTTGGCCCGCCGCGGAAAACACCGCGATCGCCTCGTCCAGCGTGTCGAGCGCGGCCCGGCCAAGCGCCTGTTCGGCGCGAAAGCTGCGGGTCTGGTCGGTTTCGGCGGTGATGTCCTCGATCAGGAAGGCCACTGCGCCATCGGGATGCGGGCGGCCCTCGACCCGGTAGGTCTGGCCGTTCGGCAGGTTCCATTCCTGCGCGTACTGGCCCGCCGCCGCGGCAGCCTCCAGCGCGGTCATCTCGGCCCGCCAGGTCTTGTAATCCTTCGGCTCGGGCAGCATCCGCGCCTCGCGCATGGCGTCCAGCATCGCAAACAGCGTGGGCCGCGACGACAGGAACACCGGCGACAGGCCCGTCAAGTCGATCACGGCCGGGTTGAACAGCGCAAGCTGACGTTGGCGGTCAAAGATCGCCAGCCCCACGCGCAGGTGGGCGAAGGTTTTCGTCAGCGTCTGGATGAAGCTGCGCAGCGAGGTTTCCGCCTGCACCGCCGCATCTGCGGGCAGCGCGAAGAACACATGTTCGATCCCGTCCAGGAAGACCTGCACATCGAACCAGCGGGGATCCGGCGCCCCAGGCAGCCGCAGGGCCACCCGGCGGCTGATGCTTTCCCCGGACGCCGCAGCCGGAAAGATGCTGGGCAAGGGCCAGGACAGCAGGTCTTCGGCGCTGCGTCCGATCAGCGCAAGATCGACATAGGCCCGGTTTGCCCACACGACACTGCCTGCCGCATCCTCGCGCCAGATCGGGAATGGGGCGCGGTCCATCGTGTGGCGCAGCGTCTCGATCTCGTCTTCCATCGCGCGCTGGCTGACCCCGTCGGCAGCCACGGTGTGAAGTTCGCCGCGGGGCTCGCGCAACACGATGCGCGCCATCCCGCCCCGCCATTCGGCCCGCAGCGTCAGCGGATGCGGCCCGACCGACGACAGCGTGAACCGCCCCAGGTCCTTCAGCCGGGCGAATTTCCGTTCGAACGCGGGAAAGCGTGGCGTCAGGAAGGCCAGCAGCCGGACCCAGGGCTCTGCCGCGCCCGGGGTGTTGGCCAGAAGCGCACGGGCGCCATCGCTGGCGTCGATCAGATCGGTCCCGTCGAACAGGAACACGCAGGATGCCCCCGGATCATCGAACAGGCTGCGCTGCGTCGCCTGCGCGATCACCTTTCGCCCCGAGGTAAGGCCGAAAAACGCCAGCGCGGCAGCCGCGAAGGATGAGCCGACAATCGTCAGCAGGTGGATCCAGTGCATCCCGTTCCCCAAACGGGCCTCTGCGGGCCCCAGGACTAAACCAGAACGCGAAATCATTAACACGGGATTAACCAAATGAGAAAGGTTGTAAAACCGTGCGGTTGCGGTCACGCCAGGATGGGCCGGTTTTCCCCCAGACCGCCGGTGTTGCCGGGGGCCTCGATGCTGGCGCGCGGCCAGATCACCTCTACGATCGCGCCGCAGCGTTCGGGGCGTTCGCTGGCCGCGCCATGCGGATCGACCGCGTTGGCGAAGCTCAGTTCGGCCCCCGACCGTTCCAGCAGCGTCTTGGCGATGAAGAGGCCAAGCCCCATGCCCTCGTATTCCGGCCGTTCGGCGCTGGGCTCCGAGGCCGGGCGCGCGCGCACGAAGGGGTCGCCGATGCGGCCGATGATGTTCTGCGGATAGCCCTGCCCGTCATCGACGATGCGGATCGAGATGGTGGCACCCGTCCACTCGGCATCCACCCAGACCTGGCCACGGGCGAAATCCACCGCGTTCTGCACCATGTTGCGCAGGCCGTGGATGATTTCCGGCTGCCGGTAGATCACCGGCTGCCGGTCTTCGCCGTCCTGGCCGGGCTTCATCGCGATGTGGATCGTCTTGCCCCGGTTCATGTGCGGCTCTGCCGCCTCGCGGATCACGGCGTCCAACGGCGCCTGCCGCAGGTGCAGGTCATCCTTGCCCGCCCGGCCCATCGACCGCAGGATGTCGCGGCAGCGGTCGGCCTGATTGCGGATCAGCCGGGCGTCCTCGGCCAGGTCGGGGCGATCGTCCAGCTCGTCGATCAGTTCCGTCGAGACCAGCTTGATCGTGGCCAGCGGTGTGCCCAGTTCATGCGCGGCCGCCGCGACCACGCCGCCCAGGTCGGTCAGCTTCTGTTCCCGCGCCAACGCCATCTGGGTTGCCAGCAGCGCGTCGGACATGGCCCGGATTTCCAGCGCGACGCGCCGGGAATAGAGACCCAGGAACAGGATCCCGATCACCACTGCCAGCCAGAAGCCGAACCCCAGCAAGGGCGGCATCACGATCACCTGCCCGTCTGCCAATTGCAGCGGCAGGCTGGTGAGCGAAATGAGCGTGACCACGATCATCGAGGCCGCCCCCAGCGCCAGCGTGGTATGCAGCCGCAGCGCCGTGGCCGAGATGGTCACCGGTGCCAGGATCAGCAGCGCAAAGGGGTTGTTGATGCCGCCCGTCAGGTACAGCAGGAACCCCAGTTGCGAGATGTCGAACAGCAGCGTCAGGAACGCCTCTGACTCCGACAGGCGCTTGCTGCC
>DAIEJF010000141.1 GCA_027351005.1 Paracoccaceae bacterium
CCATCATCATCACCGGGCGCTGCGGCAGGTGGTCGTTCTTCGCCATGATCTCGGCGCCGACCTGGTTCAGCGTCTTGACGACCTGTGCACCGGGCAGCCAGCCCTGCACGATCTCGCCGCCGCTGGTGCTGTGGCCGAGCGTCAGGCCCAGCACCCCGTCGACCATGCCCAGCGGGTTCATGCAATCGATCACGATCTTGCCCGCAAGGTCGCCAAGTGCCCTGACCGCGGCGTCCGCCGCACCCCAGGGCAGGGCCAGGATGACGATCTCTGCCCCCGCCGCCGCGGTCTCGGGGCGGGCGAGACCCGCGCCGACCTCTGCCGCCAGCGCGGCCAGGTCCGCATCCTGCGGGTTGCGCGCACCAAACGTGACGCTGTGCCCCTTGCCCGCAAGCCCGCGGGCGATGGCGCTGCCGACATTGCCGGTGCCGATGATCGCGATCCGCATTTCAGTTTCTCCTTGCTGCATTCGCTGCGGCAGAGATATGGCGTATGCGAAAGAAACGATAATGAATAAGGATCATGTCTGAGTTAAGCACATCCGAATTGAGGCGGCTTGATCTGACCCTGTTGCTGGTGTTCTTGGGGCTGATGCGGCATCGCAAGGCGCTGGAGGTGGCGGCAGACCTGGGGCTGACGCAATCGGCCATCAGCCAGGCGCTGAAGCGGCTGCGCGACATCTTTGGCGATCCGCTGTTCCTGCGCCGCCCGCACGGGATGGAGCCGACGGCCACGGCGTTGGCGCTCGAGGCGCCGGTGGCGGCGGCGGTCGAGGCGCTGCGCGGGGCGCTTGGGGCGGCGCGGGCCTTCGATCCGGGGACCGCCACGGGCCTGTTGCGGCTGGCGGCGCTGGATGCCGAACAGGCGGTTCTGGTTCCGCCGCTGGCGGCGCGGCTGCGGGTGATGGCGCCCGGGCTGACGCTGTCGGTCCTGCCGCTGGGGCGCGCAGCCGCGATGGAGGCGCTGACCGAAGGGCGGGCCGACCTGGCGCTTGGTTTCGTCTGGGAACCGCCCGAGGCGATTTCGGGGCAGACGCTTTACGAGGAATCCTTTCTGGTGGCCGGGCAGCCCCCTGCGCTGCCCGAGGCCCCACGGATCGACATCGAGCGCTACTGTGCGGCCGAACACATCCTGGTGTCGCCGGGCGGCGATCTGCGGGGCGTGGTCGATGACCAGCTTGCCGCACTGGGGCGGACGCGGCGGGTGATCCTGGGCCTGCCCGCGTTCCTGCCCGCGCTGGCCGCGGCGGCGGCGTCGGGCGCGCTGGTCACCCTGCCTGCGCGCGTGGCGCGGGCCTTTGCCCCCGGTTTCGGGCTGGTCACGGCGGCCCCCCCGCTGCCGGTGCGCGGCTTTGCCGTCTCGGCTTTCTGGCACCGGCGCAACGACACCGATCCGCGCATCGCCTGGGTCCGGCAGCAACTGGTGGAAAGCCTGCGGGGCTGAAGGCGGGGGCGGGCGTCATCCGCCCGCGCGCGTCCGCTCCTGCACGAACCGGCGCGGGGCGCAGTGGGCCACCCGCTTGAACGCGGCGCTGAAGGCGCTTTCCGAGCCGTAGCCCAGTTCCTGCGCCAGCGTGGCCAGCGGCACGCGTGCCGTCAGCATCCGATCCGCCGCCAGCAGCATCCGCCAGCGCGACAGATAGACCATCGCCGGCTCGCCGACGACCGCCTTGAAGCGCGCGGCGAAAGTCGACCGCGACTGCCCCGCGCATCGGGCAAGGGCATCCAGTGTCCAGCGTCGCGCGGGGTCGGCGTGCATGGCCTCCAGCGCCCGGCTGAGCTGCGGGTCCGCCAGCGCGAAGATCCAGCCCGTGCGTCTGTCCGGCGCGGCCCGCAGATGCTGGCGCAGCGCCTCAACCAGCAGCGCCTGTGCAAGATGCCCGGCCATCAGCGCGCCTCCGGGCTGCGGGTCGCGCAATTCGGCCATCAGCCGCGCGACAGCCCCCTGCAGCGCCAGCGCACCGGCCCCGGCCTCGAAGCGGATCACCGGCGGCAGACCCGCAAGCAGCCGATCGGCAAGCGGGTTGGCAAAGGCGAAATAGCCGCCGAATCCAGAGGCATGGCCGCCCCCGTCCAGAACGGCCACCTCGCCCGGCGGAACGGCGGCGAAGAAGGCGCGCGCGTCGCGGGGGGGCAGGTCGGCCGCGCTGCCCATCCGGTAGGCCTGCCCGCCCGCCAGCAGCACCGCGTCGCCCGCGCCAAGCTGCAGGGGGCCCGGCTGCCCGTCCACCCACAGCAGCAGCGTGCCGCTGCGGACCGCATAGCATTTCAGCCCGCCCCAGGCCGGATAGTCCAGCCGCCAGGACGGCCCCGCGTCAAGCCCGCGGAATCCGTGGCTTGACGGCTTCAGCAGCGACAGGACGGCGGACAGGGCATCCATGACGGTTCCGGACGATTGATGGGATTTCTGCGACGTTGCCGCATGGTTCGTCTGGCCACAAGCCCCAGATCCCGGACAGAGCGCAACTCCCCTGTCCCTGTCCCTGCGAGGTCGCGATGCCCGAAAACGAAGCCCTCTGGTTGCCCGCGAAGGGCGCGGCCTTCCGGCGCGGTCCGGCGCCGCAGACGCCGCCGCAGGCCGGTGAAATCCTTGTGCGGACCCGCGCGGTGGCGGTGAACCCGGTCGATCGGCTGATCCCGGTGATCGGCGGGTTCGTCTATCCCTGGCTGTCCTATCCGGCGATCCTCGGGTCGGATGTGGCGGGCGAGGTGGTCGCGGTCGGGCCAGGGGTGACGCGGTTCCGGGTGGGCGACCGCGTTCTTGGTCATGCGGTCGGCCCCGAGAAGGCGTCGAACCGCGCCGCCGAGGGCGCTTTCCAGTCCTTCGTCCTGGTGCGCGAAAGCATGGCCGCCCCGATCCCCGCGCCGCTGTCCGACGCGGCGGCCGCCGTGCTGCCGCTGGGTCTGTCCACGGCGGCCTGCGCCCTGTTCGAGCCCGATCTGCTGGCGCTGCGCTGGCCGACCGCCGCCGCCGGGGCGGTGGGCGAGACCATCCTTGTCTGGGGCGGGTCGACCAGCGTGGGCTGCAACGCGATCCAGTTGGCCACCGCCGCGGGCTATGAGGTGTTTGCGACGGCCTCGCCGCATAACTTCGACCTGCTGCGGCGTCTGGGCGCCGTGGGGGTCTTCGATTACCGCAGCCCGTCGGTCGTGCCTGATCTGATCGCGGCGCTGCGCGGGCGCCG
>DAIEJF010000155.1 GCA_027351005.1 Paracoccaceae bacterium
CGTCGGCATCTCCTTGCGGCAGGGCGCGCACCAGGTGGCCCAGAAGTTCAGCACCACATACTTGCCCGCGTAATCCGACAGGTGATGGGCCGCGCCGGTCTCGTCGGTGATCGGCAGGTCGGGCAGCGCCGCGGCGGGCACGGTGAAGGACATCTTTTCCATGTCCCCCTTTGCCAGCGCGCGCAGCGCCGCCGTATCGGCAACGGCGGCATTTGCACCAAACGCAAGGGCCGCGTAGAAGACGGCGCAAACAAGACGACGCATTTCCCCTCCGAAAGGCCCGACGATGACCGACAAGCCCGAAAGCGAGACCAAGGCCGCGAACGCGATGTGGGGCGGGCGCTTTGCCGCGGGGCCGGATGCGATCATGGAGGCGATCAACGCCTCGATCGGGTTCGACCAGCGGCTTCACGCCCAGGACATCGCGGGCTCGCGGGCCCATGCCGCGATGTTGGCGGCACAGGGCATCATTGCTTCTAGTGACGCCGAGGCGATCCGGAAAGGGCTTCTCACGGTGTTGTCAGAGATCGAGGCGGGCGGCTTTGCCTTCTCGACTGCGCTGGAAGACATCCACATGAACGTCGAGGCGCGGCTGAAAGAGGTGATCGGTGAGCCCGCGGGCCGGCTGCACACCGCCCGCAGCCGCAACGATCAGGTGGCGACCGATTTCCGGCTCTGGGTGCGCGATCAGGCGGATGCCGCGGTCGCGGGGATCACCGCGCTGCAACGCGCGCTGCTGGCGCAGGCCGAGGCGGGCGCCGACTGGGTGATGCCGGGCTTCACCCATCTGCAGACCGCGCAGCCGGTGACCTGGGGCCACCACATGATGGCCTATGTGGAAATGCTGGGCCGCGACGCGGGCCGCTTCCGCGATGCGCGGGCGCGGATGAACGAATGCCCGCTGGGGGCTGCGGCGCTGGCGGGAACCTCGTTCCCGATCGACCGGCATGCCACGGCCGCGGCGCTGGGGTTCGACCGGCCGATGGCCAATTCGCTGGATGCCGTGGCCGACCGCGATTTCGCGCTGGAATTCCTGTCGGCCGCCTCGATCTGCGCCATGCACCTGAGCCGGTTCGCCGAAGAGCTGGTGATCTGGTCCTCGGCCCAGTTCCGCTTCGTGCGGCTCAGCGACCGTTTCTCGACCGGCTCGTCGATCATGCCGCAGAAGCGCAACCCCGATGCCGCGGAACTGCTGCGCGCCAAGATCGGCCGCATCCTGGGGGCGACGGTGGCGCTGTTCACCGTGATGAAGGGGCTGCCGCTGGCCTATTCCAAGGACATGCAGGAAGACAAGGAACAGGTCTTCGACGCCGCCGACAGCCTGATGCTGTCACTGGCGGCGATGACCGGCATGGTGCAGGACATGACCGCCAACCGCGAGGTGCTGCGGGCGGCGGCATCTTCCGGCTTTTCCACCGCGACCGATCTGGCCGACTGGCTGGTGCGCGCGCTTGGCCTGCCCTTCCGCGAGGCGCATCACGTCACCGGCAGCCTTGTGGCACTGGCCGAGACGAAGGGCTGCGATCTGCCCGAACTGACGCTGGCCGAGATGCAGGGCGCCCATCCCGGCATCACGCAAGAGGTGTATTCAGTGCTGGGCGTCGACAATTCGGTGCGCAGTCGGCAAAGCTACGGCGGAACCGCCCCCGATCAGGTGCGCGCGCAGGTCGCCCGCTGGAAGGAGATGCTTGCATGAAACCGGCGTTGATCCTGATCCTGCTGGCACTGACCGGCTGCGGCGTCGACGGCCCGCCCACGGCGCCCAACGGCACCAGCCCCAGCGCAAAGGTTTCCATCTCTGGCACGGCGCAGGTCGGCGTCGCGGGCAAGCTCTAGGAACACCATGGACCATTTCCTTTACCGCAACGGCGTGCTGCATGCCGAGGACGTGCCGGTGGCCGAGATCGCGGCCCAGGTCGGCACCCCGGTCTACATCTATTCCGCCGCCACCCTGACCCGGCATTTCCGCCTGTTCCAGGAGGCGCTGAACCCCCTGCCCCATCTGGTCTGCTTTGCCATCAAGTCGCTGTCGAATGTGGCGGTGCTGAAGCTGCTGGGCGATCTGGGCGCGGGCATGGACGTGGTGTCGATCGGCGAATACATGCGCGCCAAGGCTGCGGGCGTGCCGGGCGAACGAATCGTCTTTTCGGGCGTTGGCAAGACGCGCGCGGAAATGCGGGTGGCGCTGGAAGGCGGTATCCGGCAGTTCAACGTGGAAAGCGAACCCGAGTTGCTGGCCCTGTCCGAGGTGGCGACAAGCCTCGGGAAGGTGGCGCCCATCACCGTGCGGGTGAACCCCGACGTGGACGCCAAGACCCATGCCAAGATCGCCACGGGCAAGAAGGAAAACAAGTTCGGCATCCCGATTTCCCGCGCGCCCGAGGTCTACGCGCTGGCCGCGCGCCTGCCGGGGATCAAGGTGGTGGGCATCGACGTGCATATCGGCAGCCAGTTGACCGAACTGGCCCCGTTCGAGGCGGCCTTCGGCAAGGTGGCCGAGCTGACGCAGCGCCTGCGCGCCGAAGGGCACGACATCCGCCGCCTGGATCTGGGCGGCGGTCTGGGCATTCCCTACACCCGCGGCAACGAGGCGCCGCCCCTGCCCATGCACTATGGCGAGATCATCAAGCGCAGCGTCGGCCACCTGGGCTGCGAGATCGAGATCGAGCCGGGGCGGCTGATCTCGGGCAATGCCGGGCTGCTGGTGACCGAGGTGATCTATGTGAAATCCGGTGAAGACCGCGATTTCCTGATCGTGGACGCGGCGATGAACGATCTGGTGCGCCCATCGATGTATGACGCGCATCACGACATCGTGCCGGTGGTGGAACCTGCCGCCGGGGTGGATCAGCACCCCTACGATGTCGTGGGCCCGATCTGCGAGACGGGCGACACCTTCGCCCGCGCCCGCGCGCTGCCCCCGCTGGCGGCGGGCGACCTGATCGCTTTCCGCTCGGCCGGGGCGTACGGGGCGGTGATGGCGTCGGAATACAATTCCCGCCCGCTGGTGCCCGAGGTGCTGGTGAAAGGCGAACACTTCGCTGTCATTCGGTCGCGTCCGTCCTATATCGAAATCGTGAACCGCGATAGCATCCCGGAATGGCTCTGAGCCGCTTCCGGCGCGGACGGGCGGGAAAGGACGCATGCGCGAGGACACCCAGACCCCCGATCCGGCCCTGCACCGGATCCGATGGCCGCTCCGGCTGACCCGGCTTGGCCTTCTGGCCGAACGGCTGGTGCAGTCGTTCTGGCCGGTCTGGACCGTTGCGCTGCTGCTGATGGCCGGGCTCGCCTTCGGGCTGGTCGACGAATTGCCGGTGGAAATCGCCTGGGCCGTGCTGATGTTCGGGCTGGGCACCATCGTCTGGGGGCTGGTCTCGGGGCTGCGGGGCTTTCGCTGGCCGGGGGCGGCCGATGCGGTGGCGCGGCTGGACGCGTCGCTGCCCGGGCGGCCGCTGGCGGCGCTGGCCGACACCCAAGCCGTGGGCGCCGACGACCCCGCCTCGGCCGAGGTCTGGCAGGCGCACCGCGACCGGATGGCCGCCCGCGCTGCCACGGCCAAGGCGGTCGAGCCCGACCTGAAGCTGGCCCGCCGCGATCCCTACGCGCTGCGCTACATCGCGCTGCTGGCCTTCGTGCTGGCGGTGCTGTTCGGCTCGGCCTGGCGGCTGACGGTCGCGGGCCCCCTGCCCCCGCCGGGACAGGCGGTGGCGGCGGGGCCGACCTGGGAAGGCTGGATCCAGCCGCCGCCCTATACGGGCAAGCCCTCGCTTTACCTCAATGACATCACCAAGACGGATTTCAGCGCGCCGGTCGGCAGCAAGGTGACGCTGCGGCTTTACGGCAGCGTGGGCACCCTGACGGTGGGCGAGACCGTCTCGGGGCGGACCGGGGTCGTCGACAGCGCCGCGACGCCCGAGCAAAGCTTTCCGCTGACCCGTTCGGGCAAGATCACGATCAACGGCCCCGGCGGGCGCAGTTGGCAGGTGACGGCGGTGGCCGACCAGCCACCCAAGGTGACGATCCTGAGCAAGCCCGACCGCAAGGCAAGCGGCGAGATGCAGCTTCCGTTCCGTGCCAGCGATGACTACGGCGTGGTGAAAGGCACCGCGACCATCGCGTTGAACCTGTCAGCCGTGGATCGCCGCTTTGGCCTTGCCGAGCCGCCCGAAGCGCGGGCGCCGATCGTGCTGGACCTGCCGATGCCGCTGAACGGGCAGCGCAAGGATTTCTCGGAGGTTCTGGTCGAAGACCTGTCGAAGTCCGCCTGGGCCAACCTGCCGGTGACGATCACCCTGACGGTGCAGGATGCGGCCGGGCAGTCCGGCAGTTCGGCGGTGATGCAGACCGACCTGCCCGGCCGCCGTTTCTTCGACCCGCTGGCTGCGGCGGTGATCGAGATGCGGCGCGACCTGCTCTGGTCGATGGCCAATGCGCGCCGGACCGACGAGATCCTGCGCGCCATCACCTACAAGCCCGCGGGCTTCATCAAGAACCAGAAGGCCTATCTGCTGCTGCGGGTGGCGATGCGGCGGCTGGAGGCGGGGATCGACACGGGCCTGACCCCTGCGATCCGCGACGAAGTGGCCGAAGCCCTGTGGCAGGTGGCGGTCCAGTTCGAGGATGGCACGCTGTCGGATGCGCTCGACCGGCTGCGCCAGGCGCAGGAGAGGCTGTCAGAGGCGATCCGCCGCGGCGCCAGCAAGGACGAGATCGCGAAGCTGATGCAGGACATGAACAAGGCCCTGCACGACTATGTGGCCAAGCTTGCCCAGGAACAGCAGGGCAAGGACCAGCAGACCTCGCAGGCGCAGCCGGGGATGACCATCAACGGCGACCAGATGCAGCAGTTGCTGGACCGGCTGCAGCAGCTGATGGAACAGGGCCGGATGGCCGAGGCGCAGCAGTTGCTGGACCGGCTGCAGCAGCTGACGCAGAACATGCAGGTGGCCCAGGGCAAGGACGGCATGCAGGTGCCCGGCGGGCAATCCACGCAGGGCCTGCAGGACACCCTGCGCCAGCAGCAGAACCTGTCGGACAAGACCTTTCAGGATCTTCAGAACCAGTTCAACCAACCCGGCCAGCAGGGGCAACAGGGTCAGCAGGGCCAGGACGGCCAACAGGGGCAAGGCGGCCAGCAGGGCCAGGACGGCCAGCAGGGGCAAGGCGGGCAGAGCGGCGGCGCCCAGCCCGGGCAGGGCGGGCAGCAGGGTGGTGTGGGGCAGGACGGCACCGGCCAGGGCGGCCAGGGCCTTGCCGACCGCCAGCAGGCGCTGCGCGACCAGTTGAACCGGCAGATGCAGGGCAACCTGCCGGGCGCCGGAACCGATCAGGGCAATGCCGCGCGCGACGCGTTGGGCCGGGCCGGACAGGCGATGGATCAGGCCGAACAGGCCCTGCGCGACGGGGACAATGCGGGCGCGCTGGACAAGCAGGCACAGGCGATGGATGCGCTGCGCGAAGGGCTGCACGCACTGGATCAGGCGATGAACAAGGGCCAGCCCGGCACCCAGGGGCAGCCCGGCCAATCCGATACCGCTTCGGCCTCGGGCCCGCGCGGGCAAAGCGACCCGCTGGGCCGCCAGGTGGGCCAGACCGGCGCACTGGGCACCGGGCAGAACATGTTGCAGGGCGAGGATGTCTATCGCCGGGCGCGCGAGATCCTGGACGAGCTGCGCAAGCGTTCCGGCGACCCGTCGCGCCCGACGATCGAGCGCGACTACCTGAAGCGTCTGTTGCAGTTGTTCTGACCGGCCTCAGCCCGGCTGATGCATCGAGGCGGTGGCCGCTGTCAGCAGGCGGTCCACCCAGACCCGATAGCCGTCGATGGCCCAGACCAGCGTATGCAGCGCAGGCGCCAGCGCGGGAACCCGCTGTGACAGCATCGGTGCCGAGGTGTAGACGGCCAGCACGAGGATCACCAGCAGCAGGGCCAGCGTGAAGCCGCGGCGGAACCCGCGGCGGGGCGCCGGTGGGGCAGGTTCATCGTCGGCGTCGGGCGGCAGCGCCACCTTCGGCCCACCCGTGGCGCGCAGGGTGGAATTGATCTGTTCGATGTCCGGCAGCAGGTCGCGGCGGGTGGCGCGCGGCTGCGGATCGTCGGCACCGTCGTCGTCCTCGTCCACCGCGGCGGGTACCGGCGGCAGCGGGGTGCTGCGGGGCGTGACCGGACGTGGCGGCTGCAGCCCCAGATCGGGCTGCGTCTCGATCGCGCCGCGCTCGGCCTCGCGGGCACGACGCTCGCGCTCGGCTTCCTCGCGCAGCACGGCCTGAACGGTTTCGTCCAGCGGGCGGCGGCGCGGTTCCTGGGGCACCGGCGGGGCCGCGTCGGGTTCCGGCTGGGCGGCGGCGGCCTGCGGTGCAGCCGGTGCTTCGACCGGCGGGAAGGGCGCCGACGGGCTGGGGGCGGACAGGCTCGCGGATGGGCCGACAGGCGGTTCGGGGGCGTCGTCGAATGTCTCTGCCTCGTCCTCCAGCGCCTCTTCGGCATGGGGGGGAAGCTGGAACCAGGCATGGCCGCAGTTCGAACATTGAACGTCGCGCCCCGTATCCGGGATCGCGCGGTCATCGACCTCGTACTGGGCGTCACAATTCGGGCACGTCAGGCGCATCTCGTCCTCTCGCCGGGCAGGAGAAGCCCATCATCGCCCGACACTCGTCATGTTGTAGCAAGGAGAGGCCATCTCTCCAAGCGTTTGTATGGAAAGGCAGTACCGGCGACCTCGAAACGTTGCAACCCCCGCACGGCTGGGCGAAACTGCGCCAACAGGATTCGGGGTGCGCGGTGATCGACTTCCAGAATGTCGCCTACAATTATGGCGGGGGCGAGTTGCTGACGGACATCAGCCTGCGCCTTCCGCCGGGGTCGTTCCATTTCCTGACCGGGCCCTCGGGCGCGGGCAAGTCCACGTTTCTCAAGCTTTGCTATGGCGAACTGCACCCGACGGCGGGCCGCGTGACGGTGGACGACGGCGACCTGCGCAGCCTGACCCGCGACCAGGTAGCAGCCCTGCGCCGCCGGATCGGCGTCGTGCATCAGGATTGCCAGTTCCTGGATCACCTGCCGGTGGCCGAGAACATTGCCCTGCCCCTGACAGCGACCGGCCATCCCGTTGATCGGGAAGACCTGTCCGCGCTGATGGGCTGGGTCGGGCTGATGCCGCTGGCGCAGCACCTGCCGCCGCAACTGTCGGGCGGCGAACGCCAGCGGGCGGCGCTGGCCCGCGCGGTCATCATGTCGCCGGACGTGATCCTGGCCGACGAGCCGACCGGCAACCTGGATTGGGACATGTCGCTGAGACTGCTGACGCTGCTGATCGAGTTGAACAAGATGGGCAAGACCGTGCTGATTGCGACGCATGACCTGAACCTGATCCGCAGCGCCAAGAGCCAGGTGCCCGTGCGGGTGCTGCGCATCCGCGACCGCCGCCTGCAACTGGCCGGGAGCGATCTGTGACACGCCCCCTGCGCCCGCTGATTGACCTGCTGGCCGGAGACCGGACGGCCGATCGTATCGTGCCGCCCACCGGCTTCACGGCGCGGCTGACCAGCTTCACCGCCGGGGCGATGGCCTTTCTGGTGGTCTTTGCGCTGGCCCTGTCGGTCGCGGCCGGGCGGATGGCCGAGCGCTGGTCCGATGCGCTGGCGCAGACGGCCACGATCCGCATTTCCGCCCCCGCCGCGCAGATGCAGGCGCAAACCGACAAGGTGCTGGCGATCCTGAAGGAAACGCCGGGTGTCGCCGCGGCCCGGGCGCTGAGCGACGACGAGCAGAAGAAACTGCTCGAACCCTGGTTCGGCCCCGACCTGCCGCTGGATGCGCTACCCGTGCCGCGGCTGATCGACGTGCGGGAAACCGCGACCGGCTTCGATGCCGACGGGCTGAAGAACCGGCTGGCGGCCGAGGTGCCGGGGGCGGTGCTGGATGATCACACCCGCTGGCGCCGCCCGCTGGTGGCGGCGGCTGATCGCCTGCGGCTGCTGGGGCTGATGTCGATCCTGCTGATCGGCGGGGCCACCGCGGCGATGATCACGCTGGCAGCCAATGCCGCGCTGGCGGCCAATGCGCAGGTGATCCGCGTGCTGCGGCTGATCGGTTCGCGCGACAGCTACATCGCCCGCGCGTTCGTGCGCCGCTTCACCCTGCGCGCGCTGTCAGGGGCGGCGGCGGGCACACTGGCGGGGATGGGTGCGATTGCCCTGATGCCCGCCACCGACCAGGCGGGCAGCTTCCTGACCGGGCTCGGGTTCCAGGGGCTTGGCTGGCTGCTGCCGCTGCTGGTGCCGCCGGCGGCCGCGCTGGTGTCCTTTGCCGCGACCCGCGGCGCGGCCCTGGCCACCCTGCGGAGGCTGACCTGATGCGCTGGCTGATGAGTTTCCTGTTCGTGGTGCAGATGTACCTGGTGATGGGGCTGATGGCGGTGGTCTTCACCCCCTGGGCGCTGGTGAACCGCGCCGGGGCCTTTGCCGGGGTGCATACCTATTGCCGCTGGGTGCGCTGGACGGCGCGCTGGATGGTGGGCCTGCGCAGCGAAGTGCGTGGCACCGTCCCCACGGGCGAGGCGCTGATCGCCTCGAAGCACCAGAGCTTCTTCGACATCATCCTGATCTGCTCGGTCGCGCCACGGCCGAAGTTCATCATGAAGAAAGAGCTGAAATGGGCGCCGATCCTTGGCTGGTACGCGCTTCGCATCGGTTGCGTGCCGGTGGACCGCGGCCGCCGCGGCGCGGCCATCTCGCAGATGATGAACGGCGTGGCGCAGGGGCGGCAGGAACCGGGGCAACTGATCATCTACCCGCAGGGCACCCGAGTGGCGCCGGGCGCGGCCAAACCCTACAAGGTCGGCACCGGGCTTCTGTACCAGCAACTGAACCAGCCCTGCATCCCCGCGGCCACCAATGTGGGCGTGTTCTGGCCGCGCACCGGGATCTACCGCAAGCCCGGCCTTGCCGTGGTCGAGTTCCTGCCCGCGATCCCGCCCGGCCAGGCGATCGAACCGTTCATGGCCGAACTGGAACAGTTGATCGAGACCGCGTCGAACCGGCTGATGGCCGAGGCGGGGTTCCGGGCGGGCTGAACCGGCCACCGGGCGCGCCACGGCGGTGCGCCCTCCGCGGCAACGGTGCCGCCCTGCCCCCCGCAGTGGCAGGCCGCCCTCAGGCCGCCAGCCCCTTCGACCCCATGTCCAGGAACTTCTGCCGCCGGTCGCGCACCAGCACATCGGGTTTCTTGCCCGACAGATCCTTGAGCATCGCAGCGATGGCGGCGCCGACGGCCTCCAGCGTCTCCTTCGGCGACCGCTGCGCACCGCCAAGCGGCTCTTTCACGATCCGGTCGATCACGCCCAGCTTGTGCAGATCCTGCGCGGTCAGCCGCAGCGCCTCGGCCGCCTCGCGCATCTTCTCGGCATCCTTCCACAGGATCGAGGCGCAGCCCTCGGGGCTGATGACCGAATAGATCGAATGTTCCAGCATCGCGACCCGGTTCGCCGTGGCAAAGGCCACCGCCCCGCCCGAGCCCCCCTCGCCGATCACCACCGAGATCAGCGGCACCCCGATTGCCAGGCATTTCTCGGTCGCGCGGGCGATGGCCTCAGCCTGGCCGCGCTCTTCCGCGCCCTTGCCGGGATAGGCGCCGGGCGTGTCCACCAGCGTGATGACCGGCAGCTTGAAACGGTCGGCCAGATCCATCAGCCGGATCGCCTTGCGATAGCCCTCGGGCCGGGCCATCCCGAAATTGTGTTCGATCCGGCTCTTGGTGTCGTTGCCCTTCTCGTGGCCGATCACCACCACCGGCAGATCGTTGAATCGCGCCAGCCCGCCCATCACCGCGTGGTCATCGGCAAAGTTGCGGTCGCCGGCAAGCGGCATGTAATCGGTGAAAAGCTGCTCGATATAGTCGCGGCAGTGCGGCCGGTCGGGGTGGCGCGCGACAAGGCATTTCTGCCACGGCGTCAAGCCCTTGTAGAGGTCCTTCAGAAGCGTGTCGGCCTTTTTGTCCAGCGCCGCCGCCTCTTTCTCGACGTCCATTTCCTTGTTGGCACGGCCCAGCGCGCGCAGTTCTTCCGCCTTGCCTTCGATCTCGGCCAGCGGTTTCTCGAATTCGAGGTAGTTCATGCGCAACTCCGGTTAGCGGTCGCGGATATATGGCCGGAGAGGGCGCAAAATGCAACGGATCCGCGGTCCCTCCCGGCTCTCGGCAGCGCGGGGTCTCGTGCCGACGGGGATGCCCCGCCCGGTGCATCGCCCCCCTGTTCCGGGCCGGAAGAGTCCCCGCAAATGGCCCGCGCCCCGGATCGCTCCGGGGCGCGCCTCCTCCCGACTGTCCGGTCCGGCCTCCTCTCCGGCCCGGACGGGGATCTTCTTGCTGCGGGCTTTCGGCGCAGCGTCACGGAAATGTTGCACAACCGGCAGCCGGGCTGTCAACAGATGCGTGACGGGACGTGCCGGAAATCCACGACCGCGCCGGGTCCTCAGGCCCCGCCGATCATCTCGGCCTGGCGCACGATGACGTCGGCCTGCCGGATACTGGCAATATCGACCAGCCGCCCCTTGTAGACGGTGGCGCCCTTCCCCGCAGCCTTCGCCGCGGCCATCGCGGCCAGGATCTCGCGCGCCTCGGCGACCTGGGCCGCCGAGGGGGTAAAGACCTCGTTGGCAAGGGCGACCTGCCGCGGATGGATGGCCCATTTGCCGACCATCCCCAGCGTGGCCGACCGCCGCGCCTGGGCGCGAAAGCCCTCGTCATCGGAAAGGTCGCCGAACGGCCCGTCGACCGGCAACAGCCCGTGGGTGCGGCAGGCGGCCACGATGGCGGCCTGCGCCCAGTGCCAGGGGTCGGACCAGTGCCGAACCCCATCGCGCAGCATGTAATAGTTTTCCTGCGTGCCCCCGATACCGGTCGTCTGCATCCCCATGCTGGCCGCGAAATCGGCGGCGCCCAGGCTCATGGCCTGCAACCGCGGGCTCGCGGCCGCGATCTCCTCCACATGGGCGATACCCGCGGCCGATTCGATGATGACCTCGAGGCCGATCGGCCGTGTCCGGCCCATCGCGCGTTCCACCGCCGTCACCAGCGCGTCGACCGCATAGACATCGGCCGCGCAACCAACCTTGGGGATCATGATCTGGTCCAGCCGGTCGCCCGCCTGTTCCAGCAGATCGACGACATCGCGATACCACCAGGGCGTATCCAGCCCGTTGATGCGGACCGACAGAACCTTGGTGCCCCAATCCACCGTGCGGCTTGCGGCGATGATGTTGGCCCGCGCCTGCGCCTTGTCATCGGGCGCCACCGAATCCTCCAGGTCAAGGTTGACCACATCGGCCGCCGAGGCCGCCATCTTCTCGAATAGAGCGGGGCGCGAGCCCGGTCCGAAAAGCTGGCACCGGTTGAGGCGCGCGGGTGGGGGCGGCTGAAGGCGGAAGGACATCGAGAGGCGCTCGCAATTTAATGTCGGAAACTTCTGCTTTTGCGGATATATTGTTGCGCAGCCTTCGGCAAGCGAAGTTTTTGCGATGCGGCATTCCGCGCCGCATCGCAGCACGGGCCGCAGGCCGCCGCACCCCTCGGGTGTCTGGTCGATATGCCCGCGCAGGTGTAACACCGGTTCCACCCCACCGGAGGCGCCCATGCTCACCGTCACCCGCGACACCTTCCGCCTGACCCAGGTCTTCACCATCTCGCGCGGCTCCCGCACCGAGGCGCGGGTGCTCACCGTCCGCATCGTGCGGGGCGGCATCGAGGGCCGGGGCGAATGCGTGCCCTATGCCCGCTACGGCGAAAGCCTCGAGTCCGTCAGCGAACAGATCGCACGCCTGCCCGACGGGATCACCCGCGCCGGGCTGCAATCCGCCCTGCCCCCCGGCGCCGCCCGCAACGCGGTCGATTGCGCGCTCTGGGACTGGGAGGCCCGGCACGCGGGCCGCCGGGTGTGGGAGATCGCGGGCCTGCCCGCCCCCGGCCCGGTCCTGACCGCCTTCACCCTGTCACTCGACGACCCGGACCGGATGCGGGCCGAGGCCGCGAAGAACGCGCACCGGCCGCTCCTCAAGATCAAGCTCGGCACCCCCGACGACATGGCCCGCCTTGCCGCCGTGCGCGCGGGCGCACCGCGGGCCAGGATCATCGTCGACGCCAACGAAGGCTGGACGACCGAGATCTACGCCGACCTCGCCCCCCACCTCCAGCGCCTCGGCGTGGCGCTGGTGGAACAGCCGCTGCCCGCGGGCGCCGACGAGATGCTGACCGAGATCGCCCGCCCCATCCCGGTCTGTGCAGACGAAAGCTGCCACGACCGGCAGTCGCTGCCCGACCTTGCGGGCAAGTATGACATGGTGAACATCAAGCTCGACAAGACCGGCGGCCTGACCGAGGCGCTGGCGCTGCGCGACCTCGCCCGCGCCCAGGGCTACGGGGTCATGGTGGGCTGCATGGTCGGCTCGTCGCTGGCCATGGCGCCCGCGACCCTCGTGGCCCAGGGCGCCGACGTGGCCGACCTCGACGGCCCGCTGCTTCTGGCCGAAGACCGCGCCCACCCGCTCGTCTACGACGAGGCCGGGGTGCACCCGCCGGGTCGCCAGCTCTGGGGGTGATCCCCCCTTCCCCTTTCTTTCTGGCTCAAATATTCCGGGGTGCGGGGCAGAGCCCCGCTCCGCCCCCGCCCTTGCCATGCACCCCCGCAGAAAGGCCCCCGATGACCCGCACCGTCTATGTCAACGGCAGCTACCTGCCCGAAGCCGATGCCACCGTCTCCATCTTCGACCGCGGCTTCCTGATGGCCGATGC
>DAIEJF010000159.1 GCA_027351005.1 Paracoccaceae bacterium
CGGCCCAGCGGCGGAGGCGGCGGAACCTCGGCCGCGTGGGGCGCCGCGGCCTGCGGCCGGGCCCGGAAGCGCGGCGCGGGTTCGGCCTGCGGCATGTGCATCACCGGCTCTTCGAGGGTGCGGGCGCTGATGGCGCGGGCGATGCGGGCGCGGATGCGGTCTTCGCTGGGCGCGGTGGCAAGGCCGTAATCCGGCATCGGCGGTTCCACCAGTTCCGGCGCGGGCTCGGGCGCGCGCTTCACAAGGCCGGGCATCCGGCTCAGGAACGAACCGCGCGGCGCGGGCTGCGGCGCGGGGCGCGGCGGCGCGGCCATGCGGGGGGCGGTGAGATGCGGCTCGGCCGACGGGGCATCGCTGGCCCAGCGGTCATCGACCGGTGCGCGCAGCGTGGCGCTGCGGGCCGACAGCGGCGCGGGGCGCAGCCCCTCCATCATCGCGGGCTGGTCGGGCGCAGCTTCGGCCCGGCGGGCGCGCTGCATGTCCTGCACCCGCTGCGCGGCCTTCAACGACCCCGATGCCCCCTTCTGTGCGGCCCGCAGCGTTCCAGCGGCGCCGATGCGGGCTGCCTTGAAGCCCCCCTGTGCGCCGTGGCGCGCAAGGCGCAGCGCCATGTCATAGCTGCGGATCGTGCCGATCAGCAGGAAGCGGCCAATCACCGTCAGTTCGGCCCGGTCGAAGCCCAGCACGAAGGCCAGCATCGACACAAAGGCCACCCCGGTCAGCACCGAGGCCAGCTTCAGCGACAGGCCCACGCCAAAGGGCATCATGCCGACAAGCGAGCCCAGCACCGTATCGCCGAACAGCCCCCCCAGCCCGAAGGCGTGCCCCCAGTCGGCCGAAGGGGTGTGGGTCGAGGCAAAGACCGAGCCCATCGCCAGCGCGATCGGGATGAAGATCACCCGGTTCACCGCGCGATCCTCGCCGCGGTGGGTGACCAGACGGATGCCCCAGGCCAGGAAGGCCAGCGGAATCCCCCAGGCACCGCGCCCGGCGATGACGATCAGCGGCGAGGCGATGGCCGCCCCCAGTCGCCCCAGAAGGTTCTGCACCGGGCCATGCGTATCGGTCATCCAGCCCGGATCGGTGGGCGAGAAGGACCCCAGCATCATCGCGGCCAGAATGCCCGCGCCGATCAGCACCAGCCCCAGCAATTCCTTGCCGCGGCGTTCCAGAACGGCCTGGACGTTCTGATCCAGAAGGGGATCGCGCTGCCTGATCTGATAGGATGCCATGCGTCTTCCTCACCGATAAAGGCAGTCGCGGAGCCGGATCAGCCCGCGCTGCATGTCGTCTTTGGGGGCCACCATCGCCACGCGGATGTACCCTTTGCCGGGATTGTCGCCCATTGCCTCGCGGCTGAGGTAGGCGCCCGGAAGCACCCGCACCCCGGTTTCGCGCCAGAGCCGCAGGGCCGCGGCCTCGCCATCCTCGACCGGAAGCCACAGGAAGAAGCCGCCCTGTGGCGCCTGATAGCCCTGCACGCCGCGGAAGACCTCGTCTGCGATGCGGAACTTCTCGTGATACAGCGCGCGGTTCGCCTCGACATGCGCCTCGTCCGCCCAGGCGCGCTCGGCCACTTTCTGAAGCGGCAGCGGCAGGGGGGCGCCTGCGTAATTGCGCAACTGCTTGATCGCCGCCATCCCGCGCGGGCCGCCCGCAACAAAGCCCGACCGGAGGCCCGGAAGGTTCGACCGCTTTGACAGCGAATGGAACACGAAGACCCGTTCGGGATCTGCGCCAAGTTCGGCGGCCACCTGAAGCGCCCCGGGCGGGGGGGCGTCTCGCCAGATCTCGGAATAGCATTCGTCGGCGAAGATCACGAAGTCATGCGCCTCGGCCAGCCGGATCAGATCGGCCAGATACTCACGCGAGGCGACCGCCCCCTGCGGGTTCGAGGGCGAGCAGAGATAGGCCACGGCCACACGGTCGAGCACATCCTTCGGCAGGCGCGCGTAATCGGGCAGGAAGCCGGTCGCCGCGGTGGCAGGCACATAGACGGGTTCGGCGCCCACCGTCATCGCGGCCACGGCATAGACCTGGTAGAACGGGTTTGGCGTCAGCACCACGGGGCGGGCGCCGTTCTTGCGCTCGGGGCAGATGGCGATCAGGGCGTTGAAGAGCCCCTCGCGCGTGCCGTTCAGCGCCATCACCTGACGCGCGGGGTCCAGCGCCACGCCATAGCGACGCTTCACCCAAGCGGCGATGTTGGCCAGCAGATCGGGCGTACCCTCGTTCGGAGGGTACTTGCCGAAGCCCGCGACATTGGCGGCCAGCACCTCGGCCACGAAGCCGGGCGGGGCATGCTGCGGCTCGCCGATGGTCATCGAAATCACCTCGCCGCCCGCGGGATGATGATCCAGCAGGCCGCGCAGGCGCGGGAATGCGTATTCTGGCAGGTCCGAAAACCGCTCGGGAAGATCCATTGGCTGCCTCAGTTCCGGAGTCATCTCGCCCCGTTCGCGGGAACGATACCGCCCAAATCCGGCGTGGTCCAGAAAAACGCTGACCCGTCCGTCGCTTGTCAGACCGGTATGTGGCTTTTCCGCCGGAACCCGATGGCGGCCTCGGCCGCCGCACCCAGCCGCAAAAGGCGTTCCTCGGCCCCGGGCAGCCCCATCAGGCTGATCCCGGCCGAAGGGGTGCCGGTGGGCAGGGTCAGCGCGCACAGGCCCAGCAGGTTGCCGATGCGGGTGTTGCGCAACGCCAGCAGGTTTTCCGAAACGTAATAGGCCGGGTCGGTCATCAGCCGATCGGCCTTGGGCGGCAGGATCGGCGAGGTGGGCAGGATCACCGCGTCATAGCCCGCCACCCGCGCGGCCCAGATCGCGCGCAATTCGCGCAGGCGGCGCCAGGCGGCGATGTGGTCGGCCGCCGAAATCGCGGCGCCGCCTTCGAAGCGTTCGCGGATGCGGTCGAACATCTTCTGCGGTGCGGCCTCGATGGCGGTGCGCCAGATCGCCCAGGCCTCGGCGTTGAAGGTGGGGGCAGCCAGCGTCAGCGCCTCGGCAACCTCGGGGGCGGGGCGGGATTCCACGACGGCGCCGGCGGCCTGCAGGGTGGCCACCGCATCCTCGAACCCCTGGCGGGGCGCGGCGCGCAAGTCGTCCTGCGCCACGGTTTCCAGCAACATCAGCCGCGCGCCCTTCAGCGTGGCGTCGCCCAGGTCGGCGGGTTTGCCCCCTTCCAGCAGCGCCAGCAGCAGCGCCGCATCCTCGACGCTGCGGGTCAGCGGGCCCACGGTGTCATAACTTTCCACCAGCGGCACCACACCGTCCAGAGACAGCCGCCCATGCGTGGTCTTCAGGCCCACAAGGTCGTTCCAGGCCGCCGGGATTCGCACCGACCCGCCGGTATCCGAGCCGATGGCCGCGGGCGCCAGCCCGAAGGCCACCGAAGCGGCAGCCCCCGACGACGACCCCCCCGCCACCGCGGCGGGATCGTTCACGCAGGGCGGCGTCGCCGTCACCGGGTTCAACCCAAGGCCGGAAAAGGCAAGTTCCGACATATGCGTCTTGCCCAGGCACACCAGTCCGGCAGCCGTGGCATTGCGCAGCACCAGGGCATCGCGCGCGGGCACCCGCCCCGCCAGCAGGGCCGACCCCGCGGCGGTTTCCACCCCGGCGGTATCGAACAGGTCCTTCCAGCTCAGCGGCACGCCATCCAGCGGCCCGCGCCGCAGCCCGGCCTTGGCCCGGTCATGCGCGGCGACGGCCTCGGCCAGGGCGCGGCTTTCGGTCGCGCGGGCGTAGATGCGCGCCCCCAACGGGTGCGCGCGCATCGCGTCAAGGTAGGCCTCGGCCAGCGTTACGGGGCTTACCTTGCCCCCGCCGATCGCGCGTCCAAGCTCTGCCGCCGTGTTCCACAGCCAATCCGCCATTGCCGCCCCCCGTGATTTGCGCGGAGCGTAGCGGCACCGCAACGCATGGACAATCCCGCCGCAGGGCCCATATTGCGCGCCATGACAACCGATTGCGACGTGCTCATCATTGGTGGCGGGCTGAACGGGCCCGCCCTTGCGCTCGCCCTGGCGCAGGGGGGGCTTTCCGTCACCGTGGTCGACGCCCTGGCCGAAGCCGCGCGGGTCGACGACGATTTCGACGGCCGCGCCTATGCCTTGGCGCTGGCCTCGCAACGGCTGTTGCAGGCGACCGGGGTGTGGCCCGCCGTGGCCGACAAGGCGCAGCCGATCCTGGGCATCCGGGCCTCGGATGGCCGGGTGGGTGCGGCGCCTTCGCCCTTCTTCCTCGACTTCGCGCATGGCGAGCTGGAGGAAGGCCCGATGGGCTTCATGCTGGAAGACCGCCACCTGCGCCGCGCCTTTCTGGCGGCCATGGCCGCCACGCCGGGGATCACCCAGATCTCGGGTGAGACGGTGGTGGCGCAGGCGGCGGGGCCCGCCGGCGCCACGGTCACGCTGGCCTCGGGGAGGGTACTGTCAGCGCGGCTGCTGGTGGGCTGCGACGGCCGCGGCAGCGGCACCGCGCGGCGCGCCGGGATCGGGCGCACCGGCTGGGGTTATGGCCAGACCGCGCTGGTCTGCGCGATCGGCCACGAAAAACCGCACAACGGGCTGGCCCAGCAGGTCTTCACGCCCGCAGGCCCGCTGGCGATCCTGCCGCTGAAGGGCAACCGCAGCGCGATCGTCTGGAGCGAGCGCGAGGCGACCGCGCGCGTCATCCAGGCGCTGGACGATGCGGGCTATCTGGCCGCGCTGCATGAACGGGTGGGCGATTATCTGGGCGCGCTGACGCTGGAGGGCAAGCGGTTCACCTATCCGCTGAACCTGACACTGGCCAACAGCTTTGTCGCAGACCGCGTGGCGCTGGTGGGCGACGCGGCGCATGGGGTGCACCCGATCGCGGGGCAGGGCCTGAACCTTGGCCTGCGCGATGTGGCGGCCCTGGCCCAAGTGACCATCGAGGCCGTGCGGCGGGGTGAAGACATCGGCAGCCTGACGGTTCTGGAACGCTATCAGGTCTGGCGGCGGTTCGATTCCACCCTGCTTGCGCTGGGGATGGATACGGTCAACCGGCTGTTTTCCAACGACAACCCGGTGCTGCGCGCGGGCCGCGACCTTGGCCTTGGGCTGGTCAACGCCATGCCCGGCCTGCGCCGTCGCTTCATCCGCGAGGCTGCGGGCCTGTCGGGTGACCTGCCGCGCCTGTTGCAGGGCCGGGCGATCTGACGGCCCTGCCCCGCGCAGGCGTGCCCTATTCGGTCGGCCGCGCCTCGTTCACCAGCATGATCGGGATGCCGCCGCGGATCGGGAAGGCCAGCTTTGCCTGCTTCGACACCAGCTCCTGCCGCTCGGGGTCGTAGCTCAGCGCGCCCTGGGTCAGCGGGCAGACCAGCGCCTCGAGCATGCGGCGGTCGAACAGGGGGTCGGGCGCGGGGCCTTCGGTCATTGCATCGTTTCCTCGGATGAACCGCCACGCAGGGCGAATTCGAACAACGTCACCAGCGTCTCGCGCCGGGTTGTCAGCGTCGGCGCCTCGAGCAGGGCCTGGCGATCCTCGGGCAGGAAGGGGCAAAGCATCGAGAGCGAGTTTATCAGCAACTCTTCCTCGGCCTCCTTCAGGCTGCCCCAGTCGGTCGACAATTTCATGGCCGCGAAATAGCGCCCCAAGAGCCCAAAGAAGGGCGCGCGGCAGAAGCCGGGATCGGTTTCCACGGGGCCCGTGTCCCGCCCGAATCCGGTCCAGTCGACCTCGGCCCGGCGGTAAGGGGTAAATCCCGTCACCTCCTTGAGCAGCCGGAACCGCGATACCCCGGTCAGGGTAATCATGTACCGGCCGTCCTCGGTCTCCGAGAACGCGGTGACGCGCCCGGCGCAGCCGATGGCGTGCAGCCGTTTTTCGCCAGACCCCGGCACCTCGCGCGGCTGGATCATGCCGATCACCCGCTCGCGGGTTTTCAGCACGTCTTCCAGCATCGCAAGGTAGCGCGGCTCGAACAGATGCAGGGGAAGCCGGGCGCGTGGCAGCAGCAACGCGCCCGGAAGCGGGAAGATCGGGATGACGCCGGGAAGATCGGGGCTCTTGTTCATGCCCATGACCTAGGCCGCATCCCGCCCTCAGGCAAATATCATCGACGAGAGCCGCCGCCGTCCCTTCAGAACGATGGGGTCCTGCGGCTTCAACGTGTCGAAAATCTTCATCAACTGCGCGCGGGCGGCACCGTCGTTCCAGTCCCGGTCCCGGCGGAAAAGCTCCAGCAGCTCGTCCACCGCGGCGTCCACCTGCCCGTTCGCGTGCAGCGCAGTCGCCAGATCGAAGCGCGCCTGATGGTTGGCCGGGTCGGCGGCCAGTGCGGCGCGCAACTGATCGACCGGGCCCGCGCTGGCCGCCTGTCGGGCCAGATCCAGCGCGGCGCGGGCGGCTTCCAGTTCCTTCGCTCCGGTCAGGGCGGCAGGGGCCGCGTTCAGCAACGCCTCGGCCTGGTCAAGGTTGTCCAGCGCCAGATGCGCACGCACCATCCCGCCATAGGCAGCAGCATTGGCGGGGTCTTCCTCGAGGATGGCGGCGAAGGTCTCGGCCGCGTCCACCGCGGCCCCTTCGGCCAGCATCTGTTCGGCCGCGGCCAGCGCATCGGCCAGCCCGCCATCGCCCGCCATCTCGCTCAGCTTCTCGACGAACCGCTTCACCTCGGAGCCCGGCAGGGCGCCTTGGAACCCATCGACCGGCTTGCCGTCGAAGAAGGCGTAGACCGTGGGGATCGACTGGATGCGCAACTGCCCGGCGATGCCCGGGTTTTCATCGACGTTGATCTTGACCATGCGGACCTTGCCGCCCGCGGCCTCGACCGCGCTTTCCAGCGCCGGGCCAAGCTGGCGGCAGGGGCCGCACCAGGGCGCCCAGAAATCGACGATCACCGGCACCTCTTTCGAGGCGTCGATCACGTCGGCCATGAAGGTCATGTCTGACCCTTCCTTCACCAGCGCGCCGCCCGGCGCGTCCTTCGGCTTGGTGTTCAGTTCCAGCATGTCGTTCTCCCGGGGAAGACGTCGGTTTGCGCCCTATATGTGCCGCCTGTCCGCGGCTGTGAAGGGGTCGCGGTGCTCAGAGATCGAAGGTCGCGAACACCGGGGCGTGGTCGCTGGGCTGTTCCCAGCCGCGGGCGGCGCGCAGGATGCGGCTGCCATGCGCGGCACCGGCAATGTCGGCTGTCGCCCAGATGTGATCCAGACGGCGGCCCTTGTCGGCGGCGTCCCAGTCGGCCGCGCGGTAGGACCACCAGCTGTACAGCAGCCCCGTGGGAATGTCGGCGCGTGTCACGTCCACCCACCGGCCCGCCTCGCGGACGGCCTCGAAATGCTCGACCTCGATCGGCGTGTGGCTGACGATCTTCAACAGCGCCTTGTGGTTCCACACGTCATCCTCGCGCGGGGCGATGTTCAGATCGCCCACCAGGATCGCGCGGGCGGGAGCCTCGGCGCGGAAGCGGTCGCGCATCTCGGTCAGCACGTCGAGCTTCTGGCCGAACTTCTCGTTCTCGGCCCGGTCGGGAATGTCACCGCCCGCGGGAACGTAGTAGTTGTGGATCGTCACCCCGTTTTCCAGCCGCCCCGCCACATGGCGGGCGTGGCCCATGCCGATCAGGTCATGCCCCCCGGCATCTGCCAGCGGCAACTTCGACAGGATCGCGACGCCGTTGTAGCCCTTCTGTCCGCGGGCCACGATATGGGCGTAACCCAGCGCGCGGAACTGCTCCATCGGGAACTTCTCGACCGGGGTCTTGCATTCCTGAAGGCAAAGGACATCGGGCGCCTCTTCCGACATGAGCCGGGCCACCAGCGCCTCGCGCAGGCGGACGGAATTGATGTTCCAGGTGGCGAGGGTGAAGGGCATGGGCGTCTCCTTTCCGGCCTTTCCAGCACAAATGGTACGGACGATCCAGAGGCGGCGGCGCCCCGAATTGACTTTGCCGCCGAAAGGCCGGAGCGTCCGCGGCAGGCACGAGGAACCCGCATGGCCCTGCTGATCGCGCGCAACCGCAACTACCGCCTGCTGTTTTCCGCCGCAGCGGTGTCAAGCCTTGGCGATGGCGTCTCGCTTCTGGCATTGCCATGGCTGGCCACGCTTGTCACCCGCGACGCGCTGCTGATCGCCGCCGTCACCGCGGCGGGTCGGCTGCCGTGGTTCGTCTTCAGCCTGCCCGCCGGGGTGCTGACCGACCGCGGCGACCGGCGGCGGATGATGGCGCGGGCAGATATGGCCTCGTGCCTGCTGACCTTCGGGATCGTGGCGCTCATCCTGCGGCTGCCCGCCCTGCCCCTGCCCGGCGGCGCGCTGCCGTGGATCGCGGCACTGTCGGCCCTGACCTTCCTTCTGGGCACGGCCGAGGTGCTGCACGAGAACGCCGCGCAGACCATCCTGCCCGAGATGGTGCCACATGCCGATCTGGAACAGGCCAACAGCCAGATCTGGAGCGTCCAGCAGGTGATGAAGGCCTTTGTCGGGCCGCCGCTGGCCGGGGCGCTGATCGCGCTGGCGGTGCCCGCGCCCTTCGCCTTCGATGCGGCCAGTTTCGCGCTGGCGGGTCTGGCCGTTTGGTGCATCGCGCTGCCGGTGCGCCGGGCACTGCCCGCGTCGCGCGGTTTCTGGCACGAGTTGGCCGAGGGCGCGCGCTGGCTCATCGGGCACAGGCCGATCCTGCAACTGGCGCTGATGCTCGGGGTGCTGAACCTTGTCTCGGCGATGGCAACCACCGCGCTGGTGATCTATGCGCAGGAACTGCTGGGCCTCGATGCCGCGCGCTACGGGCTTCTGCTGACCGCGGGGGCTGCGGGCGGGGTCGCGGGCGGGGTGACCGCGCCCTGGGTTGCCCGCAAGCTCGGGCAAGGCCGCACCCTGGGGCTCGCGCTTGGGCTGATGCCCTTTCCCTACCTGGCGCTGTGGCTGGGCCATTCGGCGGCCATCGCGGCGCTGGCGCTATTTGCCGAGGTCGTCGCCGGAATGCTGTGGAATGTGGTCACCGTGTCTTTGCGCCAGCGAACCGTGCCGCCGCCGCTGCTGGGCCGGGTGAACAGCCTCTACCGGTTCTTTGGATGGGGCATGATGCCGCTTGGCGCGCTGATGGCGGGCGGAATGATCGCGGCGCTGACGCCGGTGCTGGGGCGGGCCGAGGCCTTGCGCAGCCTTTACCTGCTGGCAGCCCTGGCGATGGGGGCGATGCTGGCCTACGCCGCCATCGCGCTGCGGATCGAGGAGCGCGGATAAAAAGAGGCCCGGCTAGGGGCCGGGCCAGTCCAACAGGGAGGTTCCACGTCATCATCCCGACGGGAAGGGACCGGAGGCGCATCGAGACACAACCTCCGGTAGATAAATGCTAGCAGAAATTGCGGGCACGCGACAGATCATCGGCCGGAGAGGTGTTGCAGATTGCGCCCATGGTTGCAGCAAGGCCACAATGGCGGCGCGCAAAAAAGAGGCCCGGCGAAACGCCGGGCCAGTCCAACAGGGAGGTGCCGCCTCATGACCCCGAGGCGGCGCGGGGAACTTGTGCAAACCTGCCAGTCACTGTGACCAGAAATACTCCTGATTTCCGGCGGGAATGTGGCGATCAGGCCACGAGGCGGTAGCCGCCGGATTCCGTCACCAAGAGCCGCGCATTCGACGGATCGGGCTCGATCTTCTGGCGCAGGCGATAGATGTGGGTTTCCAGCGTGTGGGTGGTGACGCCCGCGTTGTAGCCCCAGACCTCGTGCAGCAGAACCTCGCGCGGCACGACGCCTTCGGTCGCCCGGTACAGGAACTTCAGGATGTTTGTTTCCTTCTCGGTCAGCCGGATCTTCTTTTCGCGCTCGTCCACCAGCATCTTCTGTGCCGGCTTGAACGTGTAGGGCCCAAGCTGGAACACGGCGTCTTCGCTCTGCTCGTGCTGGCGCAGCTGCGCGCGGATGCGGGCCAGCAGCACCGGGAACTTGAACGGCTTGGTCACATAGTCGTTCGCGCCCGAGTCGAGGCCAAGGATCGTGTCGCTGTCGGTATCGTGCCCGGTCAGCATCAGCACCGGCGCCTTGACGCCCTGCTTGCGCATCCGGCGACACAGTTCGCGCCCGTCGGTGTCGGGCAGGCCCACGTCAAGGATGATCAGGTCGTAGTGGCCGGTCTTCACGCGATCCATGGCGTCATGGCCGTTGCCGACC